>NZ_JBWDNM010000043.1:0-2721 GCF_056269185.1 Paenibacillus sp. J31R122 | reverse complement strand
TCATTATTCTTCTTAAGAAAAGTTCTTAAAATTAAAATAACAGTTAGTGTTACAAAAGCATATCCCATTTTTAAATATAGTTTAGTTATGTTTGCATATGTAACTGGTTTATCAAAAAACACAAAATAGCCTAGATATAATACATACCCAATTGAGCAAAGTGTAATGATATTTGCTATTAATTTTAGAAATTTGAACATGTACTCAACTCCAGAAGTTAATAGATATACATTCCTCTCCTTTTAAGTTCTTAGTCTATCCTAACAATACCACATATTGGAACTTTTTTTGCCCGTTAGCTTAACAAAAAAAGGCAGCAGCTGCCGCAGCAAACTACTCCTTGATTGTTCAACTATCGTTACACGTAATCCCATTTATAAATCACATGTTTCGATTTCGCACCATTTCATAGATAACAAGATCGGTGGATAAAACGTGGGATTCATCCATGTGTAGGATAAATCCGTGCCGAGGCGTCCTAAGAGCACTATCCCTTTATTATTTCGCTGTAGCTTCCATTCCCCGCTGGCAACTGCTCTACCAGATTCAACGAGCAAGTATGCTGCATTCCTTTTCCACCAATGCAGGAAATAACGTAACCAAACTGATAATGTTGCGGTGGATGCATTGAATTTCAAGTGATAAATGGTCATAGTTTAATTATAGATGCGATGATAAAGGAGGAGTATGGCGGTTATGGCTCAGCATAAAGAACATTCATGTGATTTTACGATAGAGGTGTGGGGAGAAGGTGTGGTAACAGCAGTTCCAGACCGTACATTGATAACACTGGGTACCGTTAGTGAAGGGGTAGAACTAGAATCGGTCCAATCCGATAATGCTACAAAGGTGGCTGCGATTATTGAAGCACTGGAGCATTCGGGCATAGCCCGTGAGAACATCAAAACTACGCAATTTCTAATTGAGCCTCAATACGATTATATAGACGGTAAGCAAGAGTTCCGCGGATACAGAGTCACCCATCTGCTTCAAGTGACGCTAGACAATGTTACGGAGGCTGGATGGATAATCGATACGGCCGTTGCGATTGGTGCGAATATGGTCACTTCGATAGAGTTTGATTCTAGCGAGTCCGCTAAGGCGCAACAAGAAGCACTGATAGCTGCTGTGCGAGATGCAGAGGCAAAGGCTGCCGCCATCGCCCAGGCACTCGGTGTTTCCTTGTCCGCGGTTCCATGCAAGGTCGAGGAAGTAGCGCAGCCTGGAGCGGAGCCTGTGTTCTTCAAGGCGGCAGCTATGCCGTTGGAAAGTGCCACAAGCCCCATTGAGCCGGGTCAATTGACATTCAGAGCTGCCGTCAGAATTTGGTATATGTATGGCTAAAATAGAACAGCAGCAGCTATGGATGAGAAAATGAAACCCTAGACTGCTGCTGTTTTGTTGAACTAACGTTTCCCGTTAGCTTAATGAAGGGTGAGTTCTAATCATTCCAAAAATCAACATCACCAGTTTCATACAATATTTTACCCTCTTTGTTCGTTGCCCGAATAGTAATAGGATTCTTCAATACATTGTCGACCAAGGAGTACCATATCGAGTATTCGCCATTTTTAATAATATGTGCTGTCTTGTCACTCTCACTAATTAAGAGAATCTGAGTTATTTCTGGATCTTTAACAACTCCATAAATCATATGAATATTTGATTCTTGTCTACTTGTTCCCTGCCAGCTTAAGTTTCGATCTGTAAACATTAGACTTTTATTTATATAATCACTCAATTCATATCCACGAATTTTTTTCTGTAGCAGTACGACGACTAACTCTGGCTTATTAGTTTTATAAAACGCTATAGTTCGATCTTTATCTGCATGTATATGTATTAATTCACTGTAGCTCGAATCAAATTCTGAAATTGCTTTTTCAATTTGTTCATACAGAGGTTTATTTTGTTGTATTAACCAGAACAAGAGAATGAAAGAAATAAAAAAAAAGATAACGACAAACGGGATAAGAATTTTATTAATCTTCATTTTTCCTCTCCCCACAAGAATTGATATTAAGTTTATATTCGAAGAATGCCATCATATCACCTTTTTCTGTAAATAGTTTATTCAACTATTCTGCCCGATAGCACAACAAGGCTGCCGTTTCATGCCGGCAGCCTTGTTATGGTGATTGTTAAGCTATAGTGTCCCGTTAGCTTAATAATAAAAATTATCAAATTATTTTAAGAGTTTTATTTGAGGATCGTGAGCATCTAGTGGAGGAGAATCCTTCCGATAATATTGATATTGATTTCTCCCAAATTCTTCTAAAAGCTCTTTCTTTAATTGATCTTTTTGTGATTGAAACTCTTTATCTACTAGAGCCTTTATTTCCTCTTTTTGCTTATCCGTTAATGAGCTTGAATTCGTTTGATTTGATGCTGCATTAACTACTACTGTTGAGATCGAGAACAATAATATGGCTAAAATTATGTAGAGACCAAATCTTCGTGACATGCTACACAACTCCCTTCAAACAATAATAATATTTATTCGGCTTGATCTTAAATTCTTATTCCACTTATTAATATTTAATGCTACTTGTCCCAACTCCATTGATAACACGCGTTTACATATAACGTCGTTTTGCGAAATGATTAAACTATCCTGCCCGTTACTAGAGTAAAGGGCTGGTCTTCCCAGCCCCTCCTCATCAAACCGTACGTGAGGTTTTCCCTCATACGGCTTTCCGATGTTCGTCTTTCATGGGCATG
>NZ_JBWDNM010000011.1:0-255350 GCF_056269185.1 Paenibacillus sp. J31R122 | reverse complement strand
GTGACCTATGCGTGCATCTGGATCATTGCTGAGTTGAAGGTGCTCATGGTGATCAGCTACGATTTCTTTTAAGTAGTTCAGTTTTTCTTTCACCTTTGGGTATTCACGGAGGGATTCTTCTTTTTCCACCGCATCTATAACTTTTTGGCAATAGTCCAGTTCATCAGACAATTCGTTCGTCGTTGTTTTCGGTGGGAACTTATCCTTCATTTTTTCATCGATCTCGTAAACGGATTTTCTCAACAACTTGGACTTTTGCATTAATATTTCTTTTGGTGATAGCTGATTAAATCGTGCTTTCGTATGTGTGGCATCCACAATAATTGCACTGCTTTTGATGATTTCTTTTTTCAACGCGATCTCCACGGTCTTTTGAATAAGCATGTCGAGCAGGTTCACATCTTTCAAGCGAAGCTTGCGAAACTTCGTTAGTGAACTAGGATTAATGACTTCGTCCTCAGGTGCCATATCTAAAAAGTACTTAAAGGACATGTCATATTTAGAACGTTCCACAACATCGACATCGGATACATCGAAAATGGATTTCAGTAATAAATATTTGAACATTCGAATAGGTGGCACTGCATTGCGACCGTTTTCGAGGCAATATTTATGCTGTAATTCTTCATGAACAAATGAAAAATCTATGAGATCATTTATTTGACGAAGCATATTATCCTTAGGTACGACGATATCGTATATGGCCATAAATGGACTAAGGTTAAGAGATTGTTGGTTTGAAATCATCCGAGACACCACCTGAAATTAATAATTAAATTATACAGGAAAACAGGATACCCTTCCTCGTAAAAATCGAGGAAGGGTATCCTGTTTATAAGATATGGACTTTTTCAGTGGCCTCGATGAATACAGAAGCCATCTTCTTACTGCTTAGCACCTTTTTATTAAGTGTCTACAAATAGGGTTACAGTTCAGGCATTATGCCATGCTCCTCTTTCTTGTTATTAGGGGTATATCGTCACGAATGAGCATAATATTAAGTTATAACATGGATCAGAAAATGTAAATTTATGATTGACGTATTCCCAGATTGAATGCTACATTATTAATACCTAGTAATTTAATAGGAATTGTGTTTATTAATGTTTGCTACACCTACGGCACGAGCCGATGGTCTGGAGGTTATGTCACATTGAATGCTATGTTTCGTGGAAAAGGATGGAGCTTCGGTTTTCGCAGCACCATATTGCTTTATTTTATACTATTAATTGTATTGCCTATTGTCGGGATTTATACGCAGTCCTTCTCGCTTGGTTGGTTAACCTTCTGGGAAAGTGTCTCCGATCCGCTTGCTCTGAAATCCGTGCTGCTTACGGTAAAGCTAGCTGTTATCGCGACGCTGATTAATATGGTGCTTGGAACGATGATTGGTTGGGTGCTGATTCGTTATCGCTTTCCTGGCCGACGCTTGCTCAACAGTCTAGTTGATTTGCCTTTTGCGCTGCCTACAGCGGTCGGTGGTCTAATGATTTTGTTATTGCTTGGCCCGAATAGCTTAGTAGGCGGTTTAGCAGAGAAGTTGGGCTTTCAGATCGTGTTTCATGAGCCGGCCATCATTGTAGCAATGCTGTTCGTGACGTTTCCATTCGTTATTCGCGCAATTCAGCCATTGCTTGAGGAAATGGACAAATCTGAGGAAGAAGCCGCATATACGTTAGGCGCTTCGCGTGCCAAGACATTTTTTAGCGTCATCCTTCCTACTATACTTCCAGGTATCACAAGCGGTGCTATGCTTGCTTTCTCTCGGGCATTGGCCGAGTTTGGGGCAGTCGTGCTTGTGGCAGGCAATATTCCGGGCAAAACTTTAATAGCATCGGTATATATTTTTGGAGAAATTGAAAGCAGCAATCCACAGGGCGCAGCCGCCGTATCTGTACTGCTGTTGTCGCTTTCATTCCTTATTTTATGGACCGTTAACCTCATTCAATCGAGGAGGACGGGGCTATGATGAGAAGGCTGTGGATTACGCTAACCTATATGGTGTTCGGAATACTACTCATTACGCCGCTCGTAAAAATTTTTACGGGGACTTGGGAAGACGGCTGGAGCGGCTTTATTGATGGAATTACACGCCCGGAGTCGCTGCACGCGCTCATGATGACGGCGATTATCGTTGTTGTTGTGACGGCTTTAAATACGGTGTTTGGTATTATGCTGGCAATGTATCTCGTACGGGCGGAATGGATTGGGCGACGGGTGAAGAGGCTGCTTAATAGTTTAGTAGATTTGCCATTCGCAGTATCGCCGGTAATAGGTGGATTGATGATTGTTCTTATATTGGGACCAAGCACGATACTCGGAACTTTGTTTGAAGATGCCGGAATTAAAATTGTATATGCACTGCCAGGGATGATTCTCGCGACTTTGTTTGTGACATTCCCGCTAATGGTACGTGAAGTGATGCCGGTGCTTCAAGAGATCGGCGCACAGCAGGAGGAAGCGGCATCTACACTTGGAGCTTACTCGTGGTATACATTCTGGAAGGTGACATGGCCTTCGATTCGGTGGGGTGTTATTTATGGCGTTGTGCTGACAGTAGCGCGGTCGCTTGGTGAGTTTGGCGCGGTGCTTGTCGTTTCCGGCAACATTATGAATAAGACACAGACAGCGACTACGTTAGTTTATCAGGATGTTGAAAATTTTAACGTTGTCGCCGCAAATGGCGTTGCTCTAGTCTTAGCGGCATTTTCCGTTGCGCTGCTGCTGCTCATGGAATGGGCGAAGAAAAGAAAGGAAGTGCATTAAGCCATGCATATTGAAGTACGTAACTTAAGCAAAAGCTTTGGCGATTTCCATGCGGTAAAGGATGTCAGCTTCGAGATCGAGAAAGGGCATTTGATTGGCTTGCTCGGACCGAGCGGCGGCGGTAAAACATCCATTCTTCGCATGCTTGCAGGGCTTGAGACACCTTCCTCTGGCGATATTATTTTCCATGGGCAAAGGGTTAATGATTTGCCGCCTCAAGAGCGAGGCATTGGGTTCGTATTTCAAAACTATGCTTTATTCAAGCATATGACCGTATATGACAACATCGCTTTTGGTTTAAACGTAAAGAAGCAAGCAACGGATAAAATCCGTGAGCGAGTCATGTATTTGGTTGAGCTTACGGGTCTAAAAGGGTTCGAGCATCGATATGCCCATCAATTGTCAGGCGGGCAACGTCAGCGTGTAGCCTTCGCTAGAGCGCTTGCTCCAGAGCCGCAGCTGCTGCTGCTTGATGAGCCGTTCGCAGCAATAGATGCCAAAATCCGTACTGAGCTGCGCACCTGGCTGAAGGAAATGATTGAGCGTGTTGGCATTACGTCCATCTTCGTTACGCATGATCAGGAAGAAGCGATCGAGGTGGCCGATGAAATAATGATTATTAGCAAGGGGAAGCTGGAACAAAAGGGAAGCCCATGGAATATTTATAAAAATCCAGAAACGCCATTCGTTGCAAGCTTCATTGGTGAATCTACAATTGTAGACAACGTTACGGTGCTCAAGGGCTTTGAAGACTTTGCGAACCGTACAGGAACCAAAGCGTTGATTCGTCCGGAATATATTGAAATCGGCAAGCCTGGTGAAATTAAGCTCGCTTCCGCCACAATGGCGGCTAAGGTAAAGCATTTGCATTTCCGAGGCAGCGAGTGGATGGTAGAGCTGATGGTAGGTGAAACCAAGCTGATAACGTATCGCTCGCTTGAGAAGGAAGTGCTTCATCCTGGCGAGGACGTTCGAGTGCTGTTGCACCGCGCGTATTTGTTCAATGATAATGAGAGCTGGATCGAGGAAAATAAGCTGAAGGTAGATCCGATGTCTACTTATATTTAAAAACCTTTACGTGGAAAGAGTGTATACAAACATGAAAATAAATCGAGCAACAAGCCAGCGCATGTTTGCACTGCTGCTTGCTGCGGTTATGCTGCTCGTTGCGGCTGGCTGCAGCAAGACCGGGCAGACGAACGGGAATGCGGCTGGATCCTCCGTACAAGACGGCGATGTCATGCTTGTAATCGGTGCATATTCGGTTGTGAAGGATGCTTTCGCTGACCTGCTGCCTCAGTTCCAGGCTTATTGGCTGCAAGAAACAGGTCAGAAGGTTACGTTCCAAGAATCCTATGAGGCTTCAGGCACGCAAGCGCGGGCTATCGCCGGCGGATTCGAAGCGGACGTCGCTATTCTCGCAATGGAAGGCGACCTGGACAAAGTAGCCGATGCCGGTTTCATTACGCATGATTGGAAGGCTCAGAGCAATGCGGGAGTTATAACGAATTCAATTGTTGTATTAGGAACACGAGCTGGCAATCCATTAGCGATTAAGGATTGGGAGGATTTGACGCGCAAAGGAGTCAAGGTCTTATATCCGAATCCGAAAACTTCAGGCGGAGCACAATGGGACATAAACGCCATTTATGGAGCAGGGTTGAAGCTCTCGGAGGAGAAGAGCGGGGTACGAGATGCTGAATATGCAAAAAGCTTCTTAAAGTCCGTTCATGCAAACGTAGAGTCTCTGGACAAGAGCGGACGCGCTTCAATGGCCGCGTTTGAATACGGCGTAGGTGATGTAATTGTTACCTATGAGAATGAGCTGCTAGCTCGGATTAACCAAGGCAAGGAGTATAATATCGTTATTCCGAAGAGTACGATACTGATCGAAAATCCAGCTGCGGTTGTGGATATAAATGCGGAGAAGCATGGTACTCGCAAAGTAGCGGAGGCCTTTATTGCTTACCTGCACAGTGAGGAAGCTCAGCGCTTATTCGTGGAGCACGGCTTCCGATCGGTGGATGCGAAGGTCGCTGCAGAAACTTCAGGTAAATATACAGTGCCGGAAGAGTTGTTCGACATCTCGTATTTAGGCGGCTGGTCAGAGGTCAGAAAGAGCCTATATTCTAAAAAGGGTATTTGGTATCAGGTTCTGGCAGGTATTTAGAATAAAAATTTTTCCAGATAACCGTTCTAAAAAAACAGCTTCTGCATATGATAGGTAAGGTAGCCCGATTTTTGCGGCTTGAGCACATAAGGCATGCAAATAAATAGAATAGGGCAGCAGGAGGCACACAGATTGAAACACAACACACGTAAAGAAAGACAAAAGCTTAATCCGAACAAATATGTTAACAACAGTATCTTACCGGATATTGAAGCCACACTAGCGGAGCTGATAACATACCTCGAAGCAAATCCAGAGGATGGTATTGCTCAGGTACAATATCGACAATTTGTGGACAAACGAAATCAATTGAAACCGACTTGGGTGGACAAGTACGAAGAAGTTCCTAACTCGGAAATGCTTGCTTAACAAAATAGAGCTTGAAAAAAAGGTGAATTCGTGCAGGAGAGATCCGTGCTGCGAATTCCCTTTTTTTGTGCTTTTTGAAGCGATTATGAGTCAAACGTACTAAAATACAATGCTCTTTACGAAATGTATTAGAAAGTAGAAATAGGCCAGCATGGGGGAACAGCAATGAAAAATAAAACAAAAGTAAGAAAGAATAAGCTGCGAACAATATTAATCGTTTTTGTCATAGCATTTGGAGTAATGGCAGTCGGAGGCTGGGGAACGTTTCGTTTGCTAGTAGACGCGCAGGATATTGGACAGCTGGAGGAGCCGCTGCCGGCGGCCACTATTTTGTATGATCAGAAGGGTAAGGAAGCTACACGTATATCATTTAATAAAATAGAGGAGATAGCGTTTGAGGATATACCTAAGCATATGGTTGACGCCGTTGTTGCGGTAGAAGATAAGCGCTACTTTGAACATGATGGGATGGATATGAAAGCAATTGGACGAGCATTCGTATCGAATCTCTTAGCCGGTGGCACAGTTCAAGGCGGCAGTACAATTACGCAGCAGCTTGCCAAAAATGTTTTCTTATCGCAGGAGAGAACCTGGTCGCGTAAGTGGAACGAGGTGCTGCTCGCGAAGAAAATTGAAGAAAATTATAACAAGCAGGACATTATGGAAATGTACCTGAATCAGATCTATTACGGAGAAGGAGCTTGGGGGATCAAGAGAGCCGCTTACACATACTTCGGCAAGGAAGTTAATGAGTTAACTGTTTCGGAATCCGCTTTGCTGGCGGGTCTCATTAAGGCGCCCTCAGCTTTAACACCATACAAGTATTTAGAAAAGGCTGTAGAACGCCGAAACATTGTTTTAACTCTAATGAAGGATCAAAGTCTAATCAGTGAAGAGGTGTACAAGGAAGCTTTAAACGAACCGATCCAATTGTTAAGCTCGAAGCCTAATCGAGTCGATGACATTCAGTATCCTTATTATGTCGATCAAATTATTCGAGAAGCGATAAATAAATATGGATTTTCAGAAAATGAGGTGCTGCAGGGAGGGCTGCGCATTTATACAACTTTGGATACACGCATGCAGCAGGCAGCAGAGCAGGTATATGCTCAGGATAACCTGTTTCCGGAAAGTGCACCCGATCAGCTTATACAAAGCGGTGCGGTTTTGGTAGATCCACGGGACGGTGGGATTAGAGCGCTTGTAGGAGGAAGAGGGGAGCAGCCTTTTCGCGGCTTTAATCGAGCTGTTCAATTGAAGAGACAGCCTGCATCGACAATAAAGCCAATTGCGGTCTACACGCCTGCTCTTGAGGCGGGTTACAAGCCGAATGATAAATTGCTGGATGAACCGATTAATATTGACGGTTATGAGCCTCGCAATGCCGGTGGAGGCTATCACGGGGAAGTATCGTTATATGAAGCACTCATTAAGTCTTATAATATACCGGCAGTAAAGCTGCTTAATGAGATTGGAGTTAATAAAGGAATAGACGCGGCAGAAAGGTTCGGAATTCCAATGACAGATGGGGATCGCTCTCTAAGTCTTGCGCTTGGTGGTTTGCAAGAAGGCGTTTCTCCGCTAAATATGGCCGAAGCTTTCGGTGTATTTGCAAATGACGGCGTTCGAGAAACCTCGCATGCGATTACCCGAATTGAGTCCGCGGATGGTGTGGTTTTGGCCGAATTTCAAGATGAATCGGGTGTGAAGGTAACGGAGCCCCAAATTGCACGTACGATGACGGCCATGCTTGAAGGTGTTATTAAAGAAGGAACAGGCGTAACAGCGGCTCTGAAGGGGCGTCCACTTGCAGGGAAGTCCGGTACGACAGATATGGTCGGAACAGTTGGCTACGGCGCAAAGGATAACTGGTTTGTAGGTTATACGCCTCAGCTGGTAGGGGCGGTATGGATTGGCTACGACAAGACAGACAGCAGCCATTACTTGAAGACAAGCTCGAAGGCGGCGGCAGCCGTCTTTCAAGAGCTGATGGCCGAAGCGCTTAAGGGCGAACCGATAATGTCATTTCATGAGGTTCCGGGCAACTTGCTGAAACAGGAAAGCAAGAAAGAAAACTCAAAATCCGAAGATAACAATAAGCATAGAAAAGATGACAAGGACAAGGATGATTCAGATAAGGAGGAGAGCAAGAAGAAAAAGCGAGAGGAAAAGAAGCGAAAAGAGCAGGAACGAAAAGAACAGAAACGAGCGGAACGGGAGAGTAAGAAAGACGGGAATGATCGAGATGATTGAGATGATAGAGAGGACGATTAGTTAGAACGGGCGGATGGTGGTCAACCTCACAAAAGCAATCCGAATTAGATTGTTATAATCATACAGCGACACTTATGAGGAAGCCTCACTATTTTGTGAGGTTAAACTCATTATTATTAATAGACGGTGCATAGTGAGATATAGTGAGGTAAACCTCATTCCTCGTGAAGAAAGCTTCATGGCTAGTGAAGCTTTCTTCACTAATTATTGTAAGTGAATATGGAGGATTGAAAATTAGTGAACTATATCTCATAATTATTGAGATTTTCTTTATTTCAACTATTCATCGCGACAATTATACAACGGAAAAGGGAAATCCGACTCTTTTATCGAATAATCATAAAACGATAAAATGAAGATTATGATGAATCAGTTTTGTATAAAGGAGACGACAAGAATGGAGCTAGGACTTAACGGAAAAGTAGCTATTATTACTGGAGGCAGTAAAGGAATAGGACTCGCGACTGCCTTATTACTCGCATCTGAAGGTGCGGAGGTTGCCATAGTAGCCAGAGATATGGATTCATTAAAAATTGCGGCAGAACAAATTAAATCGAAAACAGGCAAAGAGCCTTTGATTATCAGCGCGGATGTATCAATTGAAAAGGAAGCAGAGCGAGCGGTTTCTGAAGCGGCTGAGCGTTTAGGCGGCGTAGATATTCTCGTAAACAACGCGGGAACGGCAGCAGCGCGACCGTTCGCTGAGGTTGAGACGGATGCTTGGACAGCTGATCTTGATTTAAAACTATTAGGCGCAGTTCACTTCGCGCGTGCCGCTCTGCCACATATGCGTAAAGCTGGCGGTGGCGCAATCGTGAATGTGACAGCAATAGGAGGCAAAGCGCCTTCAGCGTCCTCCTTGCCCACTTCAGTCAGCCGTGCAGCTGGACTAGCGCTGACGAATGCGATGAGTAAAGATTTAGCAAGTGACGGCATACGTGTGAATGCGGTATGTATTGGTCTCATTAGAAGTGCTCAGATCGAGCGAGTATGGCAAGCCAAAGCTCCTGAGCTAACATGGGAACAGTTCGCGGCTGATCCTAAACACGGGATTCCTCTTGGCAGAATAGGACGGGCAGAGGAAGCGGCGAATGTTATCGGTTTTCTAGTATCGGAAGCGGCCTCGTTTGTTACCGGTACCTCTGTCAATATTGACGGAGGCATGTCTCCAGTTTTGTAAGCAATAATCTACTCTTTACCTCGATGCTGATGTGAAAAATATAGTGTTTGCGTATTTGATCAAAGTATAATACCATTAGATTATAATAATTCTAAAAGAAAACTCTTTCAGGTAATCATTGGTATGAGCGGATAAGCATTGAAATGAAGGAGGTATCCCATAGATGATGAACATTACTTCAGAAGTGGATAAAATCAATCGGCAATTAACAGCCAATGGCTATAAGCTAACAACTCAACGTGAAATAATATTGCGAGTATTGCTTGAAAATGAGAAGGATCATTTGAGCGCGGAAGATGTGTTTATGCTCGTAAAGGCAAAATATCCAGAAATCGGTCTTGCAACCGTATATCGTACCTTGGAGCTGCTAGCAGAGCTTCATATTGTAGCAAAGATGAACTTTGGCGATGGTGTTGCTCGTTTCGACCTTCGTGATGAGGAGCATGAGCATATGCATCATCATTTGATCTGTCATTCGTGCGGTTCACTGAAAGAGATTAAGGATGACTGGCTGCTGGAGCTGGAGGAACGGATTGAACGGGAATACGGCTTTAAAGTGCTTGATCATCGTCTTGACTTTACGGGCAATTACAAATCATGCTCGAACGGTGAATGCAAAAAAGGAAATAAAGCAGTATCATAATTAGCTATTCGATTCAGAAAAGCGAAAGAGCATTTCCACAGTGGGAATGCTCTTTGTTTTATTTCTATTTAGTGAGAAAGGTTTCAAAAATCCTGTTCAATAATTTAGGTTATTTCAAACCAGTAGTTGTGTAGTTCTCAATAATGCTTTTCTGGAAAATAATGAAAACGATAATAACTGGCATAACCATAAAGGTTGCACCCGCCATCTGCAAGGCGAAATTCCCGCCGTACTGACCTTTCAGCAATGAGAGTCCTACGGACAAGGTATATAGCTTTTCATCATTAGCCATAATTAATGGCCATAGGAAGCTGTTCCAACCACCGATAAAGGCAAGAATGGCTTGCACAGCAAGAATTGGCTTCGAGACCGGAAGAATTATTTGTAAGAAGGTTCGGAACTCACTAGCTCCATCAAGTCGTGTCGCTTCCAAAATTTCATCTGGAATGGTCGTCATAAACTGTCGGAATAGGAAAATACCAAATGCTCCTACGAGACTAGGCAATACAATTCCCAGCATGGTATTCGTCAAATTCAATTTATTCAAGATCAAATAAACCGGTATCATGGTTACTTGGCTTGGGATCATCATTGTTGCCAATACCATAAGGAAAGTATTCTCTTTCCCTTTAAAGTTATACTTGGCAAAGCCAAAGCCAGCCATTGCATTCAGGAACATTCCAAAGAATGAGAATAGGACAATTATCAATGTATTTTTCATATACACTGCAAAGTTCATATTTTCAAATAAATTTTTATAGTTCTCAAAAGTAAATTCCTGCGGCCATAATGTAGGTGGAATTAATATAACTTCACTTTCTGGCTTAAAGGATGACAAGATCATCCAGACAAACGGAAGTAGAAATAAGATCCCGAAGATCGTTAATACTATCCCTGCAATCCATTGAAATAATCGATCTTTATTAATGCCCTTCATCGGTTCACCTCCACTCTTTTAATAATCTGAATCTTTATTCTGTACTTTGTATTGAACCAATGTTACTGCTATGACAGCAATAAATAAGATAAAGGATCCGGCAGCAGCATAACCAAAATTACTCAACTGGAAACCATTTTTATAAATAAATAATGCAGCTGACATCGTGCCATCCAACGGTCCGCCCTTGGTCATAATGAATGGTTCTTCGAAGAACTGCAGCCATCCGATCATCGTCGTAATCGATACGAAGAAAATGGCAAAACGCAGCATCGGAATCGTAATACTTTTAACTTGCTGCCACGTATTGGCACCATCCAATTGTGCAGCCTCATAATAAGACTTCGGAATGCCTTGCAATGCTGCAATGAAAATGATCATGTTTAAACCTACGGCTCTCCAAAGCGCCATGAGTATCAATGATATTTTGGCTACAGTTGGCTCGGTTAACCAAGGAATTGCAGACAGGTTCATCGATTCTAAAATGTAATTAAATAGACCAAATGCCGGGTTGTACAAATAAGCCCAAACAACCGCAACAGCTACAACGTTAGTAACGGAAGGCAAATAGTAGACAACTCGGAACACTTTGAAAATTTTAGACGTACCTAAGTTGATCAATAACGCCACACCAAGCGATGTTACTATTACGAGTGGAACGCCAATTATAACGTAAAATAACGTATTAAAAATGGCTTTTAAGAAAACCGGATCAGAGAGTACATTAATATAGTTCTTCAAGCCAACAAAGCTCAAATTTGAATAGTCTGCTAAGCCCGCCAAGTCCATATTGGTAAAGCTAATGAACAGGGCCACGAAAATAGGCAGCAACGAAAATACGGTGAGTAATATGATCGCAGGTGCAATGAAAAAATAAGGCGCATTTCTTGATGTGAAACCTTTCATACCCTAGTCACTTCCTTTACTCAGCTTCCAATAAATAGACAATGAGGGCTAACCGACTGTGATAGACGATTAGCCACATTGTTCGTTTTTGATTATTTTTTTTTTATTTGTTTATTATGGATTCAGCTTTCTTATTGAAGCTGTCCATTTCTTTTTGAATGTCAGCATCCTTTGAACGATACACTTTTTCGAAGCTGCTCAAAAAGTTTTGTGCAATTTCTTCGAATTGTTTTGTAGAAGGCATAGGAATCGCTGTTTTTAATTGCTCACCAAATATTTTATAGTTCGCATCTTCTTGAAGAAGTGGGTTTTCCCAAGCCGCTTTCGAAGAAGGTAGGGAATTAGTTAATTCCATCCATTTCAATTGTGTTTCAGGCTTAGCCATAAACTCAACAAATTTTAGAGCTGCTTCTTCATTTTCAGTGTATTGGAAAACGGACATATTGGATCCGCCAAGAGATGAGAAGTTGTTTTCTTTACCTGCAGGTAAAACAGCTGTTGCCCATTTACCTTCAAGCTCAGGAGCTTGATCTTTAATCAATTGAACCATCCATGGTCCGCTGATAAACATCGGTGCAACGCCTTCGCCACGGAAGCCTTGAATCGCGTCGATACCAAGGTCCATAGGAGCAGAGCCATTCACAAAGTAGCTGTTCATGTATTTCACAGCATCTACGAATTCTGGTTGGTTAAATTGTGGCTTGCCTTCAGCATCGAACAATTCAGAGCCGTTTTGGCGAGCTAACATAAAGGCAAGAGATTGTTCTTTAACGTCAAGAGCGTAACCATATTTTCCTTGACCGCGATCAGCAAGTTTCTTCGATGCGTCTTGCATTTCTGCCCATGTTTTTGGTGCTTGATCGTAGCCTACTTCTTTTAGCAAATCTGTACGGTAGTATAGAACACGAGTATCGATATACCAAGGTACGCCTACATAAGCACCTTCAAATGTTGCTGTTTCAATTGAACCAGGGTAGAAGTTATCTTGCTTCAATCCCGGATATTTATCTAAATGAGGAGTTAAATCCATCAATGCTTTCGCGTTTGCGAATTCTGGAATCCAAGTTGTACCCATTTGCACAACGTCTGGACCTTTTTTCGATGCAACAGCTGTTAATAATTTGTCGTGTGCTGTATCCCAAGGTAATGCTTGTACTTCAACTTTAATGTTAGGATTTTCTGCTTCGAAGAGTTCAGCGATTTTCGGAATCGACTTCGCTTCCTCACCCATTCCCCATACAGTGATCGTTGTTTTTTTATCGCCTGTGTTTTCTTTGTCTGTTGATTCTGTTCCACACCCAGTAAGAATACCCATAACAAGTACAGTTGATGCTATTGTGGTTGCTAATGTTTTACGCATATTTTACTTCCTCCTGAATCATGATGTATTTTGAAAAACCTCTTGTCTAGTTTAAGCTAGACCGACCCTCCTCCGGAATTATAGTCATACATACTCTTATATTGCTTGAATGAATCTTCATTAAAAACGTTTTCATTAACTGTATTGAACGATATAAATATCGTAAAACATGTAATATAAACGTTTCTACGGACATTATATATCATGAGAATAGCGTATTCAAGTGCATGATCCGGATAATTAGAAACGTTTTTATTTTTGTTAAACGTTTTCAGAGATTGGTTGACGGCATAATTAAAGGTGATTATAATTGTATTTATTGATCGTAGAAACGTTTCTACGACCTGTAATGTTCCTATGAATGTTTATAGGATTAACAAGATGGAGGGAACATATGCCGGAACAACAATTACGTACCTTACTAAATCAGATGTCTATAGAAGAAAAAATCAGTCAGCTTCTGCAATTAGCTGGTCCCTTTTTTGATGGCGCAGAAAGCCAAGGTGAAATTACAGGTCCTATGGCAGCACTGGGAATTTCAGATGATTCGATTCGCAATACAGGGTCGGTACTAGGATTAACAGGAGCTAAGGAAGTCATACAGGTTCAAGAGGCTCATTTAAAAAATAATCGGCTAGGTATTCCGCTTCTAATGATGGCGGATATTGTACATGGCTATAAAACGATATTTCCTGTCCCGCTTGCGATTGGTTGCTCCTGGGATATGGATATGGCTGAGAACACAGCTGCCATAGCTGCCGCAGAAGCTTCAGCGGCTGGTGTACATGTTACGTTCGCGCCGATGGTTGACCTTGTACGTGATCCGCGTTGGGGAAGAGTTATGGAATCTACTGGAGAAGACCCTTTCTTAAATAGTGAATTTGCACGAGCCTTCGTAAGAGGCTTTCAAGGAAAGGACTTAACGAAAGATCATTCTCGTGTAGCAGCTTGTGTGAAGCATTTCGCCGCTTACGGCGCAGCAGAAGGCGGCCGTGATTATAATACGGTAGATATGTCCGAGCGCCAATTGCGCGAATATTATTTACCGTCCTACCGCGCTGCGTTAGACGAAGGCTGCGAAATGGTAATGACGGCATTTAATACGGTTGATGGTATTCCTGCTTCTGGAAATCGCCGTTTAATGAGAGACTTGCTTCGAGACGAATGGGGCTTTGACGGTGTTTTAATTTCCGATTGGGGCGCAGTGAAGGAGATGATTCCTCACGGCATAGCCGCGGATGATGCTGAAGCTGCCTGCAAAGCTATCCAAGCAGGTGTTGATATTGAAATGATGACATCTTGTTATGAACATCATCTAAAAGCGCTGATTGAAAATGGCCATGTGAATGAATCCCTTATTGATGAAGCTGTCATGCGTATTTTAAAATTGAAGCATAAACTAGGCTTATTCGAAAACCCGCATCGCGGCGCAAGTATTGAGCTTGAACAAGAGCTCATATTTTCAGAAGCACATCGTCAGGCTGCTCGAGATGCAGCGGCTAAATCTTGTGTGTTATTGAAGAATGACAATGTTCTACCTTTAAAAGACGCGCAAAAAGTCGCTTTGATCGGCCCGTTCGCTCAAAGTGGAGATATTCTCGGTCCATGGTCTTGGATGGGCTCCAAAGAACAAGCCATTCAGTTATACACGGGTATGGTTGATCTAGTAGGCCTTGTGAATATCACTACCGCACAAGGCTGCGATATCGAGACGGGAACGGAAGCTCAAATAGCAGAAGCATTGTTAGCAGCGCAAAATGCCGATGTTATTGTGGTCGCTTTAGGGGAGCATTCCGATATGAGCGGTGAAGCTGGTTCCCGTGCTGATATTCGTCTCCCTCAAGCTCAACTAGAATTGATCGCCGCGTTAAAGACGCTGAACAAGCCTATGGTCGCAGTTCTCTTCAACGGTCGCCCGCTAGATTTACACGGGGTCTACGACCAAGTGGATGCCGTGCTTGAAGCCTGGTATCCAGGAACTGAAGGCGGAGCAGCAATTGCAGATATACTATATGGCAGGCGGAATCCCTCGGCTCGATTAACGATGTCGTTCCCGCATGCGGTGGGTCAAGTGCCTGTCTACTACAATCACTTCAATACAGGTCGTCCACAGGGCGCGCCTGATGCACAAGTACGTTATGTATCGCAGTATTTAGACATTCCTAATGAACCGTTATTACCTTTCGGTTATGGTCTTAGCTATACAACCTTTTATTACAGCGCAGCAAATATTTCCGCTGCAACGATGACGACGGAGCAACCTTTGACCATCAGTGTTCGTGTCACCAACTCAGGGGAATGTAAGGGCGAAGAGACTGTACAATTATATATTCAAGACCTAGCCGGAGAGGTGGTTCGTCCAGTCAAGGAATTAAAATCCTTCCGCAAAGTCATATTAGAACCGGGAGAAAGTCAAGAAATTACCTTTACATTGACGGAAGAACAGCTTCGCTATCATCATTCAAACCTAGAATTCAAGAGCGATTCCGGTGACTTTTACGCCTTTATCGGCGGCAATAGCCGAGACGTTATGGAACTGAAATTTACTTTAATTAAGTAAAGAAAGCGAGTGGGGAAAATGACAATGAGTAAATCTTCAAATTTTCAAATTAAGACAAATGACTTAGCGTTTACATTTATGAACAGCGGAGATATCCGTGAAATACTTATGAATCGTACGATGATTAATCAATGGATCGCCAATCCATTAGATGGATCTCTAAATAATTTATATATTCGTATACACAACGAATCCGGCATGAATATTGTACCGCTTCTTGGTATTCAATCCGCTAGCGAAGTGAGCTATACAGACACTCAAGTGATCTATAACGGTACTTTTGAGTCCGTTCGCTACCGTGTAACATTCACTTTAACACCAAAGAATATTTGGTTCTGGGATGTTCAAGTGGATGGACAAGGTGAAGTTATTGATGTTATTTACGGACAAGATATTGGTTTAGCGGATCAAGGTGCTGTTCGTTCGAACGAAGCTTATCTATCTCAATATATTGACCATGCAATGTTTGAAGATTCAGAGAAAGGCTACGTCGTATGCTCGCGTCAGAACCAGCCGCAGTCTGGCGCGTTCCCGTACATCCAACAAGGTTCATTAACAAAGACAGTGGGCTTTTCAACTGATGGATTTCAATTTTTCGGTCTATCTTACAAATCTACGAATCAAGCCGCTGCGCTTCAACAAAAACAACTAAATAATGAAGTTTATCAATATGAATTCGCCTATACCGCGTTGCAATCAGAACGCGTAACAATTGATGGGACAGCACATTTTGTATTCTATGGACTATTCAGACCAGATCATCCGACAGCCATTACGTCGCTTGAATTCAACAAAGAGATTGCGGAAGCATGGACGTATGTATGTGATCTGCAAGAAACCGCAAGCAAATCACTTAGTAAAGTAAGCCTTGGCTTGCATATTGAGTCACCGCTAACAACCGAATCCATGACATTAGAAGAAGTAAAGACCCTATTCCCTAATCGTCACCAAGAAGAGTGGCAGGATGAACAATTGTTGTCCTTCTTTACAGATACGCATGAACATATTGTTTTGAAAGCTAAAGAATTGCTCGTTGAGCGTCCACACGGTCATATTCTAATGACTGGGGATAACGCACGTTTGAACGAACAGATTTTAACAACAACTTCGTATATGTATGGTATATTTAACTCGCAATTAGTTGTAGGAAATACATCATGCAACAAAATGTTAACGAATGCTCGTAACGCTCTGAACGTGATGAAAACATCCGGTCAACGTATTTACATTGAAATCGATGGCGCTTATCACTTGCTCACCATGCCTTCGATGTTCGAGATGGGCTTTAACTATGCGCGTTGGTACTACAAAATGGCAGACGATATGATCATCATTACGAACTTCACAACGGTAAATACACCGGAATTACACTTGCAAGTTCGTTCTACAAGTGGCAAATCTTATCGTTATCTCGTGACGAATCAAGTAGTTATGAACAACAATGAGTACATTGCACCTTATCACATGGAGCAGTCTGACTCGGTCCTAACCTTCCGCGCGGATCCGTCATCCGATAGTGGAAAAACGCTTCCTGGGCTCTGCTATCGCATGAAAATTACCGGTGCAAGTATGACGGTGCAAGACGAAACGGCAATGGCCAATCATGTCGATGCCGGATCAGCTTCACTTGTAGTCCTTGAATTAACTGCTACAAGTGAATGGAATATGACGGCTCAAGGATTAATTGAAGGTGGAGAGCTACCTTTTGAGACTCCGGATGCAACTTCCGAGATCGCTCGCTACCGTACATTTTACGAGCAGGTCATGAATGGATTTAGCTTGAACCATCCCGAAGGCCTTACCGATGAGATTCAAAAAGTAAACACCCTAGCATGGTGGTATACACATAATATGCTCGTACATTATTCTGTTCCACACGGATTAGAGCAATATGGTGGTGCTGCATGGGGTACTCGTGATGTATGCCAGGGCCCAACAGAATATTTTATGGCCACTCAAAAGTATGATGAAGTTCGTGACATTATTAAGATGGTGTTCACGCATCAATATGAGGATGACGGCAACTGGCCGCAATGGTTCATGTTCGATCAATACTATCGTATCCAGCAAGAGGAAAGCCATGGCGATATTATTGTGTGGCCACTTAAAGTGTTGAGTGACTACCTAAGCTTTACGAAGGATTACAGCATTCTCCAAGAGGAAGTGCCTTATTCAATCCGCCACACAGGGGAATTAACTGAGAAGAGCGCAACAATCTATGAGCATGCTAAAAAAGAAATCGAGTATATTAAAAATCATTTCTTACATGATACGTATCTGTCGTCTTATGGCGATGGCGACTGGGACGATACTCTTCAACCTGCGAACGCACAGTTAAAACAATATATGGTCAGCAGTTGGACGGTTGCACTAACCTATCAAGTGTTCAACCAACTATCTGCAGCGCTCTCTGGTGTAGACGAAGCTATGGCTTCTGAATTAAGTGAGCTTGCTGCAGGGATTCAAGCTGACTTTAATCGCTATATGCTGCAAACCGATGTCATTCCAGGCTTTGTATACATGGAGGAACCAGGTCAAGCAGAATTGATGCTGCATCCAACTGATACGAAGACAGGCATTCAATACCGCCTCCTTCCGATGACTCGCAGTATGATCGGTGAATTACTAACCGAAGAACAAGCGGCAGCGCACTACGATCTTATTAAAAGAGAGCTTTATTGTCCGGATGGCGTACGCTTGATGAACCGTCCAGCTCAATATGTTGGCGGTGTGAGCTCAAACTTCAAGCGTGCGGAACAAGCATCAAACTTTGGTCGTGAAGTTGGTCTGCAATACGTCCATGCACACATCCGCTTTGTAGAAGCGATGGCGAAGCTTGGAAAAGCCGATGAAGCTTGGAAAGGTCTTGCCATGATTAACCCTGTAGGCATTCGTGACGTAGTACCGAACGCTGATATACGTCAAAGTAACTCGTACTTTAGCAGCTCCGACGGAAAATTCAATAGCCGTTATGAAGCACAGGAACGGTTCAACGAATTACGTACCGGCGATGTCGCTGTTAAAGGCGGTTGGAGAATCTATTCCAGCGGTCCTGGGATCTACATGAATCAATTAATCTCCAACTGCTTAGGTATCCGTCATGAAGGCGGCGATCTTATTTTAGATCCTGTCCTGCCAACAACATGTGACGGCATGCAATTTGACTTCATAATCAATGGATATAAGACACGCTTTGTCTACCGTACAACCGGTCAAGCGATCAGTCGTGTAACCGTAAATGAAAAAGACGTTGCACTAACTGAAACAGCCAACCGATATCGTAAAGGCGGAATTCGTATCAGCGAGCAGCAACTAAATTCCTTGATGAACGAAGATAGGAATGAAATTACTATTTATATGTAAAATCAATCTGGATGGCGATCTTTCGGGATCGCCATTACAATTGTTATAGTAGAACTATATATTCATAATGTCGGAGTGAGCGTTAGGAGAGAATGTCTTGATCAGTATAAAAGATATTGCAAAACAAGCTGGGGTTTCGATATCGACCGTTTCTTATGCGCTAAACGGTAGCCCCAAAGTCACCGAGGAAACCGCATCAAGGATATTAGCTATTGCGAAGGAATTAAATTATGTACCTAATGCAGCAGCTCGAAATTTAAAACGACGCGAGACTAAAATAATCGGTGCATTCTTAACGGATTTTAATGGCGCTTTTTATGGTGATTTATTGCAAGGGATGAAAGAAATTTTGAATAAAAACGGCTATGATTTAATCGTCTGCAGCGGAAAACAGTCGCATCGTCTGTTGCCTGAGAAAATGATCGATGGCGCCATCGTTTTAGATGCATTTTTCTCTAGTGATGAATTGCTGCTCCATGCCAATAAAGGCCACAAACTAGTTGTGCTCGATAGAGAATTAATGCATCCTAACATCAACCCTGTATTACTCGATAATAAAGCAGGGGCAGGTCTCGCCATTGAATACTTAATTGAACAAGGGCATCGTAAAATTTATGTGGTTACAGGTCCTTCTGATTCATTCGATTCGAATCAACGACTACAAGCGGTGAAGCAAACGATAGATAGAAATCAACCTATAGCATTCATTCCCATTCAAGGTGATTTCAATAAATCATCTGGAGAAGAAGCGGCGCGAAAAATTATGGAAGGTTATACAGAACCAGTTGGTGTCTTCTGTCTCAACGATGAAATGGCCATCGGTGTGTATAACGCTGTGCAGCAAAGTGAATTCCGTATTGGCGAACACATTCACCTGATCGGTTTCGATAACATGGAGCTAACGCAATATACACACCCTCGAATAGCTACCATCGATTATTCCAAACGCAAATGGGGTGCAGTTGCATCTGAACAATTATTGAAATTAATCGCTTCACAAGAAGTAGAATCTGAACGAATCTACGTTACGTTAATCAAAGGCGATTCTGTACAACAAATTTAAGGCTATTTAGGTTCAAGGGCGAATCCCCACTATCAAGGAATGATTCGTCTTTTTTGTGTATTTGATTTGCGTATAATTATCGACGCGAATTTTAACTGTTATTTTCCCAATTCCGCGAGTTTTCCCTATTTGTCCACCTCATTGTAGCGACAATTATTTCCATGGCTCAGCATCATAGAAAATAAAGCCATAAGCTCCATTTTGAGGGCTTATGGCTTATTTTTGATGGGTAGATTCTTATTCGGCAGAGCTGTTTAGAACAAATTTCTCAATGACATGGCGAACGCCTTCTTCGTTGTTCGATAGCGTAACGTAATCGGCAATGTCTTTCAAGGATTGAATAGCATTGCCCATTGCTACGCCAAGACCGGCCGCGGCAATCATTTCGTTATCGTTCCATGCATCTCCGAGCGCGATGGTCTGATCCATTGTAATGCCAAGATGCTCGGCCATAAACCTTAGAGCATGCCCTTTTGTACCTTCTTTGTGCATGAACTCCAAATAATGCGCTTTTGATTTCGTAATATGAACGCGATCGCCAATAAGCGGCTTCAACTGCTCAGCGATCTCATCGAGACGAGCAGGATCATCGATCATAAGCATTTTGTTCATAGGATAATCGAGTAATTTATTAAAGTCAGGCTCGATTTTGTATGGAATATTGGAAAGCTTGGAATACGCTCTAATTTTGTCATTATCCTCAGTGCCGTATAGCTCATCGTTGACATATAGCTGCAGGTGAAGTCCATTCTTCTCTGAGAAAGCATGAAGCTCTTTGGCGGCATCAATTGGTACGCTGCGTTCATATAAAACCTGACCACCTAGCAGAGTTTTGACGAGCGCTCCCTGATACGTGATAATAGGAACATTGAGTTCGATTTGCTTCGCGATTTTTTGGGCGGAAGCAAACATCCGGCCGGTTGCCAGAGTAACCGTGACACCTTGCGCTATCGCGGCCTCCATCGCGCGCTTCGTGCCTTCGGTTACGATTAAGTCATCGGTTAATAAAGTGTCATCTACATCAATTGCTATTAATTTATACATACTAGCGGTGAAGCTCCTCTCCGTCTTTCTATAAATAATATAAAGTTGATTGTAGCTAAAAAGCTCGATAGATACAAGGCTTCGCGAATGCATTGCAATAGCTGTTGAAGTAACTCGCTCTTATTAATAAAGGACGAGATGCTTACGTAATAAAGCTTACTAATCAAATTTCTGGGGGAGATCAAACAATGAACAATTTTACAACAGCGGCCGCGAAACAACGTTTTCTGACCCTATGCGTAATAGGTGCTGTATTATTTGCCGCAATAGGATTCGCTTTAGGAATATATTGGACGGGCCTTCGTTATCCGATGCTGAAGGAGCCCACATTTAAGCAGTTCACAGCGACCTATACAAAAATTATGAACGATTATTTAAACGGTGCGGAGCCAAAAAAATTAATTAATGGAGCGTCAGAAGGAATGGTAGCATCGCTTGAGGACCCGTATTCTCGTTATTTGACGGAGGAGAAAGGGGAAGCCTACACGCAATCGTATGAAGGCGAGATCTATGGCATCGGGGCGGAAATTAGACAAGAGGAAAGCCAGTATGTTATATCCGCTTTAACGAAAGGCGCTCCAGCGGAACGAGGAGGGCTGCTGCCGGGTGATATTATCGTGATGGTTGACGGTCAGACCGTTGAGAAAAAAACGTTTCAGGAGCTGCTTGCGCTCGTTAGAGGCAAAGAGGGAACGTCTGTTAAGCTGCAGATCAAACGAAGTGACACTTCTAAAGTGTTTGACATAACATTGAAGCGTGAAGCGATTCCGGTACATACAGTAGCTTCTGAGCTGTTGGAGGGCGGTATCGGGCATGTGACGATTAGCCGATTCGCGGACAAGACGGCAGATGAATTTGACGCTGCGCTTAAGGAGCTGCAAGCGAAGGAGCCTCTAAAAGGGCTGCTGCTCGATATGCGTTCCAATCCGGGCGGATTATTGCAGCCCACCATTAAAATCGCGAGCACGCTTATTCCGAAGGATAAAGTTATTTTAAATGTCGTATACAAAAATGAACGCAAAACAACCACATATAAGTCAGACCAGAAGAAGGAATGGACCATACCGATAGCTGTTTTGGTTAATGGACAATCGGCAAGTGCAAGCGAGGTGCTGACTGCTGCTCTGAAGGAGTCGGCAGGTGCTACTGTAATCGGTGAGAAAACGTATGGGAAGGGTGTCGTTCAAGCGTTTAATCAATTTTCGGATGGCTCCGTATTAAGCTTAACTGAAGCCCAATGGAAAACGCCTGGTGGCACTTGGATTAATAAGGCTGGCGTAACACCAGACTACGTAGTAGGGCTGCCTGCATATACAAAATTGCCGCCGCTAGCAATTGGAACCCATATGAAGGTTGGCAGCTATGGTGAGGACGTGAAGACTATGCAGCAGATGATTAATGAGCTTGGTTACGGTCCAACAGGTCAGGAAGGCATGTTCGACGAGAAGACAGCAGATGCCCTGCGCAAATTCCAAGTCGCAGAGAAGCTGGAGGCAACTGGCGAATTCAATGACAAGACAGGATATAAGCTGCTTGAGCGTCTTCGCGAGAAGCTTGGCCGTGAAGATACTCAATTGCTTAAGGGGCTTGAAGTGCTGAAGCCAGAATGAAGCCAGAATGAAGTCATAATGCTGAAGACAGAATTAATTAAAGCTATACACTGAAACTGTGCAACAAATGGGATTCCAGGAAATATAGTTAATAATGAACGTTATTTCGAGGGGAAAGCTGATATTTGCGAAAACTATGCTTACAGCCTCCTTTCCTGTCAAAATCTTAGCCGAAAAGGAGCTGTAAGCTCTAAATCGAGCTTACAGACTCCAAATCTACAGATAGACTGGCTTATAGGAAGCTGTAAGCATGAAAATCGAGCTTATAGCTCAAAAACTACTCGAAAACGAGGCTGTAAGCATCGAAAGTGAGCTTACAGCCTCTATTTCCAGTCTCCCGTTCAAAAAGTGGCGAAAATGTCGGCTAATTGGCGGTGAAACTTACCCGACATAAAAAAAACGTTTGAACAAAGAAATTTGTTGTTGACTTTGGTTTTGATAATCATTATCATCTAGTGGAGAGCTACTACGCCGCTGAGCTACGGGGTGATACGGATGAAGAAGATCAAATATTGCAAGAAAAATTTAAAGAATGGTCTGCAGCCGGTTTACAAAGCAATGAAGAACAAGTATCCGGACATAAAGCAGAAGAAGAGTGACTGTCTCGGCAACTGTAAAACATGCAGGCTGGAATGCTTTGTCGTTGTAAAGTCGAAGACAGTAAGTGCCCCGTCAGCAGAGAAGCTCTATAAGCGATTGAAAAAAATGATCGGATAATTAATGTGATTTAGATATATGTACAAGAGGCGGCATTTGCCGTCTCTTATTTTTATGTTAGAATAAGTACAAACTAGGAAAGCTGAGGTGCATGAGCTATGAATGATGGATTAGCAGAAGCGTTAAACGAACAGATGAACTTTGAGTTTTATTCGGCGCATGTGTATCTTGCAATGGCAGCGTATTGTTCAGGTGAGAACCTTGAAGGTTTTGCGAATTTCTTTATCATACAAGCTGAGGAAGAACGGTTTCATGCTATGAAAATATATAAATTTATTAATGACCGTGGTCGTCGCGCAACATTGGCTGCTCTCGGTGAGCCGAAGAACGACTACGCGTCCATTTTGGATACCTTCGAGCACGGATATGATCATGAGCAACAAAACACGAAACGTTTCTACCACTTATCCGACCTTGCGATGAATGATCGCGAGCATGCGACAATCAACTTCTTAAAATGGTTCATTGACGAGCAGGTTGAGGAAGAAGCTTTATTCGATAGCATCATTCACAAGCTAAAGCGAATCGACAAGGATAGCAATGCTTTCTATATGCTGGACGCTGAGTTCGCAGCACGTTCATTCACGCCGCCGGCGCTGTAAATCGGCAATTTACTTACTTGAAAAAGAAGCAAATAAAAAGGCCGTTCCTCAAGTAGCGCTTTCTACTTTAGGCACGGCTTTTTTTCTGTATTGGACAGCTGGCGGAGCTATTAATTGGGTTGCTGCGACTCTTTGCTGAGCATATCAAGGAATGAGTCGACCAGCTCAGGATCAAAGTGCAATCCTCTTTGTTCACGAATATAAAGGGCGGCGCGTTCTTCTGTCCATTTTTCCTTATAAGGACGTGTGCTGGTCAACGCATCAAACACATCGACGACGCTCACAATTCGAGCTTCAATCGGAATGTCATTCCCGGAGAGCTGTTTCGGATAACCGGTGCCGTCCCATTTTTCATGATGGTATAAAATGATCATTTTTCCCGTATTCAGCTCTTGGGAGAACATCTCATCATTAAACTCGTCATACACTTTTTCAATGATGTCCATGCCGATTTGCGTGTGCATTTCGACAATTTGCCGTTCATAATAAGCAAGCGGACCAGGCTTATACAATATGCCTTCGGGGATGCCTGATTTTCCAATGTCATGAAGGATGCTTGAAAAAGCAATACGATTAATCATTTCAGAAGACCAGCCCAGCTGAAGCCGTTCATTATGGTGAATAGCGAGTCTTTCTGTTAAATCTCTGACACGAACTAAATGCTGTTCAATCCCAGGGTCGCGAATTTCACAAGAGATGGCGAGCACTTTAAGCATGGAGCTCTGAAAGTGATTGATTCGTTCCTCCGGCAAATAAAATCCGCTCTTCAATTGCTCGAGTTCACGGAATATGCCGATAAAATAGAGCTCTTGATCAATACGATACGGAGTTATCGTAATGGATGAATGCCATAAGCTGTTATCTCTGCGGCGATTCGTAAATACGCCAGACCAGGCCTTTTCTTGTCGCAGCGACCGCTTCATCTCTTCATGTGTTTCCCTAGGGGTGTAGGAGGTTCTTAAAATACTAGCCTTCTTTCCCACTATCTCTGCATAAGCATAGCCTGTTATTCGCTCATAGGTCGGGTTAACCGCTAATATTAGATGCTGCTCATTGGTAATAATAGCGGCATCTGCCAATTGTAGAAAAGGGCATAGTTGTTTGTTTATGCTATTCACGTAGCTGGTATCATTTTTTTCATATGTATCGTTAATGTTATTCATGCTGCTTATCCATACTCCTTATTTCTTCTTTTTGGGAAGTAATTTAATTCCCTGCACCATTGGCGAGCGGCAAAGCGGACAAGCGCGCTCGGATGTCTGAGAGTCTTCGTATGTGATAATACGCTGCCATACCTCGCATGAGCTGCTGGTACATAGCCAAGCTAACGCGGATTCCGCATCGACGTTTGAATCGTCTTCCTTTAGAAAGGCTGATCGAATAAAACGGGATAGCTCGGATGGCTTGCCGTGGTATATAGCTGGCGAACTAATATAAAGTTCTTCTTGAGCGCGAGTAACGGCAACGTAGGCGAGGCGTCTTTCTTCCTCTAAGGCTTCGGCTTTCGTGTCAGTTCCCGTTTGAATCGAGCTGCGGTCGCTTAGCTTATCTGCGGCGAGGGCAGAGCTATGCGGAAGAATCCCTTCCGTAGCGCCAATGATAAACACAATTGGAAACTCAAGTCCCTTCGATTTGTGGATGGACATAAGCGATATTGCGCTGCGATCATGGTGCTGCTTCTGCTGCTGCTTTAAGGCTGTATGCTTGTCCGTTATATCATCAATATAAGTAATAAATGCTTCTATAGAATCGTGTGCGCCTGCTGCGGCCTCAAGCTCATCAAGCACTTCCTTGAGGCCCTCCTTATGCTCGGTCAAATCATGACGTTTACTCGTTTCAAGGAATTGATCATAGAAAGCTTGGCGAAGCTGAATGATGGCGGCGGCTGGCTTGACGTCGGATAACGATTTAATGAGCTTGATTCGTTCTTTCACTTTGTCCTTCTGGAAATCCTTCAGCTGCGGCAATTCGAGTAGATGGATAAGCGGCCACTTCTTAGCGCGCAGCTTGTCTTGATTCCAAATGAAGGCCATAGCCTGCTCGCGATTTACATATAAGGTTGGCAGCATGCTCTCCATCGCATCAAAATTACGACGATCGATGGCAAGCCTTAAATGTGCCAGCAGCGGCTTGATGGTCCATTGGTTGTAGAAGAGCTGGCCGTCTCCGAAATCGATGAACGGCAGCTCGCGTGTGAGCAGCAGCTCGACAAGGGCGCGACTGCTGCTGGCTGTTCGGAAAAGGACAGCGTAGTCGCCATATGACCGTTCTCCTAGCTTTGTTTGAGCAAGAATCGTATCCGTGATCAATTGCGCTTCATCCTGAGTTGTTTTGAGACGAGCGTAGGAGGGATTAACACCATTTGGCTTAACAGCTAGCAGCGTCTTCTCCTTGCGAAGCTTATTAGATTGAATAATGGCATTGCCTAGACCTACGATAGTGGATGTCGAACGATAGTTGATATCCAATACAATCGTAACGGCCTCTGGGTATTGCTTCTCAAAGTTTAATATATAATCATTCCGCGCACCGTTAAAAGAATAGATCGTCTGGTCGTCATCGCCTACGACCATGAGGTTACGGTGCTTCTCAGCCAACATTTGTACCAGTTTATATTGCACTTGGTTTGTATCCTGAAATTCGTCGATCATAATATATTGGAAGCGTCTTTGCAAAGAGGCTAGCAGCGCAGCATCTGAGCACATCAAGCGATAGGCTTCAAGAAGTAGATCGTCATAATCCAGTTTATCCTGATCTTTCTTCCACTGCTCGTAGCGTGTGAACAGGAGCTTGAGCTCTTTCTCTTCTGTCGTTTTTTCCGGTAAATCGTTAATGCTGATCATTTGCAGCTTAATCGCGGAGAGCTGGGCTAGCAGCGTCTCAGGTTCATAGTCATTTTGCAGAAGAAGCTCCCGTATTAGTCGTTTGAAAAAAATATGCTTCTGCCCAGTTTCTCCGAGTATCGACTGACGATATCCGCGGCCCCTTAGCAGCTGCAGACAGAATGAATGAAAGGTGCGCGCTTCTACGCCGCTCGCTGCCTGCGCATCAAGAACAGGCAGCGAGCGGATGCGACCGCGCATCTCGTCGGCTGCTTTCTTGGAGAAGGTCATGAGCAAAATATGCTGTGGTTGAATATGCCGTACAGCAAGCAAATAAGCGGCGCGGCAGACGAGTACCGATGTTTTGCCCGATCCAGCTCCTGCTAGTGTCAGCGCGGCGCCTGTATGATGACGAACCGCAGCAATTTGCGGTCTATTTAATGAAATTCCATATTGCTCCAAGGATCGGAAGAACGCCGCGTCGGATTCTTTTGGGCCTACAAGCTGGAGGCTTGTCTCTGCTTCTGCCTTACTGGCAACAGGGACGGCGCTGTTAGGAACACCAATTGGGATTGTATAATATTTGTTGCTCAGAAAATCACCTTCAGAAATAGGATTCATTAATTATAACAGATGCCAAATCGATAGGTAGACTTAGGAGGAAAAAAGATGATTCAACCAGCATTGAAAGAAGAAGTACATGAGGTATTGCCGTTACTGCTTGCCGCAATTGGAGATATTGCTTATACGCTCGCGGGTACGGACGATGAGATTGAGGCAAGACAGATTTTAGCGGATTTCTACATACAGGAAGGAAATCGAATTAGCTATGAAAATGTAATTGTTGATAAAAGGGACGAGTGTATTGCCGGAATGCTTATAAGCTATGGAGGTGATGGCGCCGACATGCTGGATCGGCCTTTTGTCACACGGATAGGACGTGAAAAGGGTCTGAAAAAAGGTGATATTATCGCGTTGGAAGCCAAAGAGGGTGAATATTATTTGGATTCAATCGCGGTGGATGAGCGCTACCAAGGACAAGGAATCGCAAGAGAATTGATGGCAGCTTTTGAGCAACGGGGGAGAGAGCAGGGCTATGCGAAGGTGTCGCTAATTGTCGAACCGGAAAATTCGCGCGCCTATTCTTTATATCAGAAGCAGAATTATATCGAGGATGGTTTCATCGATGTAAGTGGCACACGCTACATTCGAATGGTGAAGCCTGTTGAACCAGAGGTATCTAACTGATATCTAATAGGAAAGTTAATTATGGAATAATAAGGAACTTTACGGTAAGATGAAAGTAATTTTAGGCCTATAGGAATGTTACTTTCATCTGAACCGGGAGCGTGTTGTTTATGGATAGTGTTAGCTTTAAATCCAAATTAGCGTATAGCTCAGGAAACTTATCGGTCAATTTGCTTGCACAAGCATTCGCGGCGTATATCGTGTTTTATTATGTCGACGTTCTTGGTGTAAGACCTGGCCTAGTAAGCGTTGCGATGGTCATTCACGGTATTGTTAATGCGGTGCTTAATCCGCTGTTTGGACATATCTCTGATCAAACACGATCACGCTTCGGCAGGCGTATTCCGTACATGATGTTTGGTATGGTTCCGCTTGCGGCATTGTTTACCGCTATTTGGTTTCCAGTAGGGACAGGTATGGCTTTGTTTTGGTATTTTCTTACCATTGTACTCTTGTACGATGTGTTGTTTGTTATGGTTGTATTGAATTATTCGGCGTTATTTCCGGAAATGTTTACAACTATTAAGGAGCGCGCGAGCGTATCCGCATGGCGTCAAATGCTCGGTATTATTGGAATGATTATTGGCGTGGCATTGCCGCCATTATTGTACGGCAATCTGGGCTGGGGAACGATGGGTGCTGTTTTCGCGGGAGTTGCCCTTCTATTTTTCATTATTATGGTATCTGCTAGCAAAGAGAATTCAGCAGTTCAACAACCAAGCATTGGGTTTGTTAAATCGCTAAAATATACGTTTACGAATAAAGCATTCGTTTTTTTTGTTCTAGGCAGCTTCTTTACGCAGTTTACGTTTGCGATGATTCCCGCAGCTATTCCTTTCTTCACGAAATATGTGTTAGGAGCGACCGAGGACAGTAATACAATTATGCTAGGCGCCATTTTTGTAGCGGCCATTCCTTGTGTATACATATGGGGAAGGCTTGTACAAAAGTGGGGAACCCGTACTACGATCATGGTAGCAATCAGTTGCTATGCGGCAGCTATGCTGCCCTTTCTTTTTGCATCTAACGTAGCCTCCGCGGCAATAGCAGCCGCTGGCGTTGGAATAGGACTTGCAGGGTTAATGGTTTTGCTTGATATGCTGCTTTCCGAAATTATCGATGAGGATGAGAAGCGGACAAATGTTCGAAGGGAAGGTATGTATTTTGGGATGAACGGCTTTATTGTCAAGTGGGGAATATCGCTGCAGGCTGTCGTACTTGGGATCATATTAGAAACAAGCGGATATGTGAAGGATGCGGCAGAGCAAACGGATATAGCAGTATGGGGCATTCGTTCGATGTTAAGCGTAATTCCGTTCATCGTTCTGTTGATCGCTCTCATTTTCTTTTACTTGTATCCTATTCGCAGCACCAATGCGACCCTGCCAACGAATAAACAAAGTGATCACAGTATATGACAAAAACACTTGAATGGACGAAACAAAATAGACTGCTCATTTTATTATTTACAGCAGGAGCTATTGTGCGTCTCATGTATGCGGGATCGATTCCCGGCGGCTTAAATCAGGATGAGGCATCTATCGGCTATGAAGCGTATTCGATTCTTCATTATGGAATAGACCGCAATGGTGTTTCACTGCCGATGCATTTAATCGCGTGGGGAAGCGGGCAAAATGCCTTATATGCTTATTTATCAATGCCCTTTATCTATTTGTTTGGTTTAAATGTGTTAACGGTCCGCGCGGTTAGCCTTTTATTTGGACTAATTAGTATGGTTTTATTTTACTTAATAGCCAGCCATTTATTTAAAAATAGGCATGCAGCGGCAACTGCTGCTTTCCTCATCGTCATTTGCCCTTGGCATATTATGATGTCGAGATGGGCTTTAGAATCGAATTTGTTTCCTTCACTTGTGTTGTTAGCTGTGTTTTTTTTATTTAAAGCCATTCAACAGCCGAAATGGCTGATCGGATTTACGATTGCTATTTCCGCTTCCTTATATGCATACGGCACGGCCTATTTTTTTGTCCCTGTGTTCGTACTAGGACTCACCGTTTTATTTGTTGTGAAGAAGACCTTCAAGCTGTATATACTACTATGGAACGCAGCTGTCTTGATCATTCTATCATTGCCGATTCTACTATTTCTCTTGATAAATAGATTTAACTGGAAAGCTATAGAGGTTTTTCAATTCTCCATTCCGAAGCTGACTGTGCCTAGAGTGGAGCAGATCTCGACTGCATTTCAAGGCGAAGCGATCTCTATGCTCATACATAACTTTAAGCAGTTCATTAATCTGATCATCACTCAAAATGATGGCTTGCTATGGAATGCCTTACCTCCGTATGGATTTTTATATCCACTTGCGCTTCCTCTTATAGGGATAGGAATTATAGTCGTCAGCACAAAATTGTTCAAGCAGCAAGACACAGCTACTGCTGTTATAGTACTGTGGTTTTTAACCGCGGTCACGATGACGTTTATTACGGATGTGAATATCAACCGAGTTAACATTATCTTTTACCCTATCGTTATGCTGGCTGTGTACGGTTTAGTGTGGCTTCGATGCCAAATAAAAGCTCTATTTTTCACTGCTATTGCTGCTTTTTCTATTTCTTTTCTTTTCTTTTGTGTTAATTACTTTACCGAATATCCTGAAAAAATTAGTCCGCTCTTCTATGAATCCTTTGGGGAAGCAGTGGAGTACGCTTCGGATGCGACAGATGGCAACGTATATGTAACAGACAAAGTTATGATGCCTTATATTTACGTATTATTTTATGAGAAAATAAATCCTCATCATTTCTTATCGACTGTGAACTATGTAAACCCTGGCGGTCAGTTTCAGTTCGTTCAGTCATTTGGTAGGTACTATTTCGAGGAGCCACAAATTAGGCATGGCGAGGATGCTGCTTATATTTTCTCGAATGCTGAACAGCACCCAGCGGTGGATTCGGGTTACACGATCAAACGCTTCAAGCACTATACAGTAGTCAGTGGCAGCAGCTCAGTTGTTGAAGGCAGGCTCATGAACCATTTAAAAACGGATAAATCGATAGAATGAAAAGGGTACGCTCCTAAGCTTAGTTTATAGCTTGGGAGTGTACCCTTTATTTTAACTTATCCAATTGATTACTGGTTCAAGCTGTCTTAAGGCTTTGCAGGAGGTTGAAAGGGTCTTAGAAATAGCTTGGGAATTTCAGTCTCAAACCGCATAAGCTCACCTGTGATTGGATGGGCGAAGGCTAATATCCGCGCATGCAGCCCAAGGCGGCCGATCGGCTTCGTGCGAGCGCCATATTTTTTGTCGCCGACAATAGGGTGTCCGATATCCTCCATATGGACGCGGATTTGATTTTTTCGTCCGGTCTCAAGATGAACCTCAAGCAGTGAGAATTCTTTGCTCGTACGAATCACTTTGTAGTGGGTGACCGCATGCAGACCGTCATTCGCATGAAAGCTGGAGTACATCTTTAACGTCTTGCTTTCTCTTAGCCAAGAAGTAATCGTTCCTTGCTCCTTCTTAATCGTTCCTTCAACGAGAGCGACATATATCCGTTCCTGTACAGTGTCATGCCAGCTATTTTGCAGCAGCTGCTGAATCTTCTCACTCTTTGCAAACATCATGACTCCTGAGGTGTCGCGATCCAGTCGGTGTACGATAAAAATCCGGTTTTTTGGGTTTTCTATGCGTACATGTGCGGTCAATTGCCGATAGGCGGTCAATTCGTCTGTCTTCGCGGAGTCGGATGCAACGGACAGTATTCCCGCATCCTTCAGAATGATAATAATGTCTTCGTCTTCATGCATGATAGAAACTCCGACCATTTGAGGTTTTTCCTTTGGTCGCTCCTTGCTAATCGTAACCGTCTGACCTGGCTGCAGGGGGAAATTGTAGGCCGTTGTAAATTTTCCGTTAACCGCCACTTGTCCATTAGCCAAAATTGATTTAACAACATTACGTCCAGCACCCGATATATTCTTTATAAGAAAAGGAAGCAGCTCCATCGGTTCAGTAACCGGATAGGATTTACTTTTGTCTGCTTGTTGAGCTGGGCGCTTTCTCCCCATATTCATGCCAAAAACCTCCTAGATTCAATGCTCCTACTATAACACGACTAAAGGCAACTTTTCTAATTGTTCTATTTATAGGAAAGTGTTAAATCTATGAAAAGCATTTTCATAGACAAGTTATTGAGTAAGGTGGTAGGATGAATGTATTAAAAAATGGAAAAGGTTAGGTGAAGTGATTACGTGAAAACAAAATTAATTCAAGCATTGCTTTGTCCACTTCTAGTGACTGGACTATTGCTGGCTCCACTGCCTGGGCTCAGTCATTCATCTGTAAACGCAGCAAGCGCTGCGACGACAGCGTCAGCCGCTAAGACGAAGCAAATAGAAGTGTTTGTAGATGGGTCGAAGCTGTCATTATCTGCTCCTGCATATAAGGTGAATGGCGTTACTTTCGTTCCAATGAAAGATATCTTCACGGCGCTCGGCGGTACGGTAGTGTTGGAAACGAGCACACAAACGATTATTGGCCGGAAGGACAATATTTCTATTTCTCTTAAAATAGGGAAGAAAGAAGCGATCGTTAACGGCAAGACGATAGCGCTAGATGCTGCGGCGGTAATATCCAAGGGCGTTACCTTTGTACCCGTTCGTTTTATTTCGCAGTCACTTGAAGCCGAAGTGGAGTGGGACAGCGCTGCAAATGCGGTTCGTATTACATCTTTGGAAGAAGCAGAAGCTATTGAGTATGAGGAATGGCTTGAAGAGCAGAATAATAGACCTGTGTTTACCCCGAAAGAAATCGTAGATACCTTTGATGAAAGAGTAGTTACGATATATACGAATTGGGGGCAAGGAAGCGGTGTTGTTATTGGCGAGCAGTTGATCCTCACTAACTATCATGTAATGATGGACGCCTCCTCCGCTACAGCCGTTTCTATATATGGAGACGAGCTGAAAATAGCAGGTGTAGTCAGCTATGATAAAGAAGCGGATTTGGCGATCATTAAGACGGAGGAAATATTAGAACTTCCATCAGTAGCAATCAGTTATGACTTCTTATCTCGCAAAGGAGAAAAAGTTGTTGCGATTGGCAGCCCGGAAGGGTTAGAAAATACAGCCTCAGAGGGTCTAATAAGTAATATCATTCGTGAAAATGGCGTCACCTATTTTCAGACAAGTGCCCCAATTGACCACGGCAGCTCAGGGGGAGCGCTCTTTAACGAATACGGAGAGCTTATTGGTATAACGACAAGCGGTCTCTCCAATACGAACGCTGATTTGAATTTCGCGGTGTCGATTACACATGCAGCCCTTTTGAAGGATGAGGTAACTGATGCTATGATCAAGAACGCGAAGTTTCTGCCTTACAGCTTGCCTGATACGCTTGTAGGGGCGTCAATGGCTGATATACAAAAGCTGATGACTTCTGAATATTCATCTCTACAGACATCAGAAGGAATAGCTGAATTTACAAAGTGGGAAGCAAAAAAGGATTCAAATGGATGGCTTGTATTGACTGCTAACATCGATCCGGACTTCTATTTATATTATGGAGCCTCAGCCTCAACAGCGGAAGAGCTTCGTATTTGGTCTTTGAATTTAGGATATGAGCTTAAGCGAATGCTTCCTGATGAGAAAATTCAACTGCTTATATCTTTTGAAAATGATTACGGATTCGAGATTCGAGGTGCTAATGCCGGTGAGTTAACCTCGCTAGGTAACAATAAATGGCGCCTTAGATATTCGGTCATTGATATGCAGCTTAAGGATAAAATTTATATTAAAATGAGATTCCAAGCGTAAACGGCTGTCGGCTTCCTTGGCGGCTAAGCTCGTTTCGCGGTGGTTATAAAGAATCGGATAAAACGTATACATTCTCTATAACTAGAAATTGGGGTGTTTGTTGTCGCGAAAAGCGACAATGGACGCCTCTTCTTTTTTTCATTCATTTTCGGTACAATAGAAGTCATGCTGCTTTACAGCCTGCAGAAGTTCAAAATTTGATGTATAAGCATTCGCTTAAGTTAGAGAGGTCATGTTATGAAAGTCGTACTGTCGACTTTAAATGCTAAATTTATTCACACCTCGCTTGCGCTGCGCTGTTTGAAGGCGTTTAGCGGAGAAAGGTTCGATATCGATATTGCGGAATATACGATTAAAGATCCGGCGATGAATATCGTATCGGATATTTTTTCACGTAATCCCGATGTGGTTGGTTTTTCGTGCTATATATGGAATATAGAGGAAACTATAACTGTCATTAATATGCTGCGCAAAATAAAACCTGAGGTCAAGATCATCCTTGGTGGACCGGAAGTCAGCTATGATATGGATTATTGGATGGATAGAATTCCAGAGGTTGATTTCATCGTTGTTGGTGAAGGCGAAGAGACCTTTCATCATCTGCTCACCGAAATTGAGGGCGATGGTAAATATCATATGGTGTTTGGGGTTACTTACCGGAAGCAACGGGAAGATCGTGTAGAGGTTCTTATTAACCCGCCACGGCCAAAGCTGAATTTGAACGAGCTGCCTTCGCCGCATCGTTTCCAGGAGGATATCGCTAATTTAGGAAGTCGAGTCGTTTATTTCGAGACAAGCCGCGGCTGTCCATTTAGCTGTCAGTTCTGTCTATCCAGCATCGAGGTTGGCGTTAGATACTATGATATGGAGCGAACGAAAGCTGATATCTTGTATCTAATTGATGCAGGGGCTAAGCTGATTAAGTTCGTTGACCGTACCTTTAATATCAAACGTGATTACGCGCTTGAGATTTTTCACTTCTTAATCGAAAATCATGGTGGCTGCGTATTCCAATTTGAAATTACAGCCGATATTATGCGTCCTGAAGTGCTGGATTATTTGGCTGAGCACGCGCCTCCGGGCATTTTCAGATTTGAGATTGGCGTACAATCTACGAATGATCCGACCAATGAAGCGGTTCAGCGTCGTCAAAATTGGTTAAAGCTTGTTCGTACTGTATTGAAGGTGAAAAATTCAGGTAAAATCGATCAGCATCTAGATCTAATTGCTGGGTTGCCATTAGAAAACTACGATACATTCCGTGGAACATTCAACGATGTATTCGAGCTTCGCCCCGAGGAGCTGCAGCTTGGCTTCCTCAAAATGCTTCGTGGAACTGGCCTTCGTCGTGAGGCCGACAAATGGGGTTATATTTATATGGATAGATCCCCGTATGAAATGCTTGGAAACGACTTGATGCCATTTAGCGATATCGTTCGCATTAAGCGAGTGGAGGATGTGCTGGAGAAATATTGGAATGCGCACCGGATGGATCATACGCTGCTTTATTTAGTAGATCGAGTGTTTCCGTCGCCATTTGATTTTTTCCAATCGTTCGGGGATTTCTGGGAAAGAAGCGGCTGGCAGAAGATCGGACATCAGCTGGAGGATCTATTCTCAAGACTTTGGGCATTTCTGGGGTCACTGCCACTTGCAGACGCGAATGCAATCGAGTCACTTCCGTCAACAGAGGACAAATCCATTGAGAAGATTGTTTCATATGACCAAGTGATCACAACTGCTGGAAACCGATTAGACACTGAAGTTGTGCTAGGGCTGATGAAATATGATTATTTTCTCAATCATAACTACAAGCCTCGCAAAACATGGTGGGAATTCACGATGGATAAAGCGATATGGAGCGGCTGGATGCGTCGTTTGGCTGAACGCCCTGCTGATGTGTCGGAAGAATTCGCGGCGCTGCGCTTCGGCGAGAAGGAGCTGCACAAGCACGCTGTTATTGAGAAGCTGCCTTTCGATTTGGCAGCATTCCTTGCGACTGGCGAGATTAATAAAGAACGACACACGTTACTCGTTGTTCTTTATGCTCTGGAAGCAGGCAGCAGCAAACCTAAGCCTAAGCCGTTCATGCTCTCGATCGAAACGGAAAGTGAAGTTCTTCAAGGGAAGTAGTTGTGTAAGCAAACGAATTATACAGGCGTAAACGGCTGTCCTGTCGCCGTCCTCTGCGGAAAAAGCGATCGTTTCGCCGAGATAGAAATAACAAAGGCTGACCCTTGGTAGATAATTCTACTTTGGAGTCAGCCTTTTTTAGTTGAGGCTTAATAGAGGGTGAATTTAGATCTTATTGCGCAGGAACAATGCTTCTAAGTATCGTCATGCTTCCGGAAAGCTCATAACCGCCCAAGTTAGCAGGAAGCAGGAAGCTTTCTCCAGCTTTCAGAGCTTGTTCGCCATCTTCCCATTTCAACTGGCCTTCACCGTCAGCAACGACAAGAATGACGAAGCTTTCAAGTGAGGTAGACAGCTGCCACGGAGCCGATACGATCCCTTTTTCAACGACAAAATAAGGAGAGGAAGCAATGGTTAGCCATTGACCGGCTACAGCGTGATCAGTTCTCATTCGCTGAGCTCCTGCGCCGCTATAAGCAATAACATTAAGTGAATCCTCGATATGAAGCTCGCGCATTTGACCGTCTAGCCCTGGTCGGTCATAATCATGCAGGCGATATGTTGTATCGGAATTTTGCTGAATCTCAGCAACAACAACTCCTGAGCAGAGTGCGTGAACGGTACCCGCCGGGATATAGAATGCATCTCCAGCTTCAACAGTTACTTCCTGCAGCGTATCCATAATGCGTCCTTCGTTAATAGCAGCTTCCATGGCAGTACGGTCGATTCCGTCCTTAAGTCCATAAATGATTTTTGCGCCAGGCTTAGCGTCAAGAATATACCACATTTCAGTTTTACCTAGCTCACCTTCTGGAAGCCCTTCGTAAGCATCGGTAGGATGCACTTGAATCGAAAGATCATCATTGCAGTCCAGCAATTTGATTAGAAGCGGAAAACGTCCCTTTTCGGAATAGCCTTGCGTACCAAACCATTCGCGTCCGTAGGTCTCACGAATGTGATCGAGACCAACGCCAGTAAGCTCGCCGTTCATTACTTTTGTTGTACCGTTCGGATGATCGCCGATCATCCAGCCTTCCCCGATTGAACCTTCAGGCAGTTCAAGGCCAAATGCTTCGAGCGCTCTTCCTCCCCAAATGCGTTCTTTCATTTCTGGTTTGAATTGTAATGGATATGGTTTTACTGTCATCTCTTATTCCTCTCCCATGTGAAAAAATGATAGGTATAGCACTTGCTGTTTTAAAGCTAACGTTTCTCTGCTGCAATTAAATAAGGCGCTGAAGGGCGCTGTGGTTGACGGTATGTAACAGTCTGTGCCAACGGCTGCGGAAGCTGAGCGGCCCACGCCTCGACTGCAGCTGCTTCTTCCGCGCCGCCGGGATGCCCCGGATACAGCACACAGGTAACAATACCTCCAGGACGCAGCAGCATAATTGCCGCGTCCAGCGCGGCTATAGTTGTATCGGACTCCGTAATGACCGATTGATCATCGCCTCCAGGCAAGTAACCGAGATTAAACATAACGGCGGCTACCTTCCCTGTGTAGACCGGGTCAATCCATTCAGCCATTTGAGCGTGATTAGCTAATATAAGCTTTACTTCAGCAAGTTTATCAGAGGTGCTTGTATGCAGTCGCTCCTTCGTGCGGTTTAGCGCATCCTGCTGTATGTCGAAGGCGTATACGGTACCCTTGTGGCCTACGAGCTCCGCCAGAGCAAGCGTATCGACGCCGCCTCCTGCGGTTGCATCTATTACGATGTCACCATTCGCAGCACGTTCAGAGATCCATTTGCGCGCCATGCTTAATACGGATAGAAATCCCATGCTATACCTCCAGCTGCCATAGCTTGCCTTGCCAAGTGTTACGTCTGCGCAGCTCATCGTCAAAGGCGTTAAGCACTTCCCATTTTTTGAGACTCCACATCGGTCCGATCAAGAGATCACGCGGGGCATCTCCTGTTAGACGATGAACAATCATCTCGGGCGGCAGAAATTCAAGCGTATCCACGATTAGCTTCACATATTCATCCTGCTCTAAAAATTGCAGCAGTCCTGCTTCATATTGCCGAACCATAGGCGTCTTGCGCATAAGATGGAGCAGGTGGATCTTGATTCCCTGTACATCCATTTTAGCTACAGCGCGGCCGGTATCAAGCATCATTTCATGTGTTTCTTGCGGCAAACCGTAAATGATATGCGCACAGACGCGGATTCCACGCGCGCGCAATCTTTGAACGGCATCGATATAACATGCGGTGTCATGAGCACGGTTTATAAGCACAGATGTTGACTCATGGACCGTCTGCAGACCCATCTCCACCCATAAATAGGTGCGCTCATTCAGCTCGGCTAAATAGTCGACAACATCATCGGGCAAACAGTCAGGACGCGTAGCGATCGATAAGCCGACAACGCCGGGCTGCTGCAATATAACTTCATAATATTCGCGAAGCTCTTCAACTGGCGCATACGTATTGGTATAAGCTTGGAAGTAGCCGATATATTGTGCTTCCGGCCACTTCTGGTGCTGACGATCACGAATATTGTTGAATTGGGTGACGAGGTCATCTCGTCTGCTGCCGGCAAAGTCTCCTGACCCTCTGGCGCTGCAAAATGTACAGCCGCCCTTTGCAATAGACCCATCGCGATTTGGACAAGTAAAGCCAGCATCAAGCATAACCTTAAATACTTTGCCTCCAAATTGCTCACGCATTTCGTAATTCCATGTATGAAATCGTTTATCGTTCCAAAGCATTGGCTGTTCCGGCGACGTGTGTAATTCAATCATCGGTTTTCCCCTTCTTTCAAAACGTACACTCCTTATTTTATCGAAAAACGAGCGAAATTACCATGTTTGATCTATGGATGTCTCATGAACGTTCGGAAATCGCTTTATTTGGAAATTATTTTTGTAATATACAATTTTGGGCTTGTGTAACCTTACATGAAGTGTTATATTAAAAGTGCGACAAAACAACAAATAAACCTAACACAGCCCATATGAACCTGAATACATGAAACGTTGCTTGTCTGGAATTCGGTTAAATAAATCGATGAGGTGATATGAGATGAGTACTATCGCTAAAATACCGCATGGCGACGAAACAGTTAAGGTTGAATTGACAGTTAAAGAATTGATGGCTCTGACGGGTGTTCGATTTCACAATAATCATAGTGTAGAAATTTCCGCCCGCAAGAAGCTCAATGAAGTGCTTATAGGAACATACCAGAATGAGCAAGAAGACAACAGCGCGATCCCATATCAGCTGCTGTTATAAGCTCGACTTAATCCATACACAAAGCTCAAGCCGTAATGCCGTGAGGCAGCGGCTTTTTATTTTGAAAATAGAAGTAGCCCAAATTACCAATAAAAGAGTGTTTAACGACCAATAGAACACATTATTCGTATAGCTTCGACGAGACCCCCTTTACAACGCAACCATTGTTGGGCACAATAAGGACTAGCTGAAATATTGGAGGAAAACCGAATATGCGTCTAAGAGGAAGAAAAGGAATTCGTGAAAGCTTGGAAGGTCAACCGGAACTGGTTGTTCTGGATGCTGCTCCCCACAAAGGGAAATGGCGTGAATTTTTCGGAAATGACCAGCCTATTTATGTAGAGCTTGGCATGGGCAAGGGCCGTTTCATTAGTGAAATGAGTGCTCGTTACCCACATATAAACTTTATCGGTGTCGACATGTACGATGAGCTGCTTCGCCGCGCAAGCGAGAAGGCTCGCAACATTTGGGAACAGAAAGGTGAGAAGCATCCGCCTAATCTCGCGTTGCTGCGGGCAAATATTGAAGGAATAGAAACAATGTTCGCTCCAGGAGAGATCGAACGGGTTCATCTTAACTTCAGCGATCCATGGCCAAAAAGCAAGCATGCGCGCCGCAGGCTGACGCATCCGCGTCTTGTCGCCAAATATATGGAGCTGCTTAATGAACGTGGCGAGATCCATTTTAAAACGGATTCACAATCGTTATTCGAATTTTCACTAAACAGCTTTGCTGAAATGGAGCTCATTATGCGAAATATTTCGCTTCATTTGCATAAAGAAGGTCCCCGTGAGGACCTCGTGTTTACTGAATATGAGATGAAGTTTATGGAAAAAGGTCAAAATATTTATCGCTGCGAGGTTGTTATTGGTTCTGAGGCGCTTCAAAAGCACCGTGATGCTAAACGGGAAAAAGCGCTTAAGGAAGCAAACGAAGCAGATGAAGCAAACGAAGCGGATGATGCGCCCGATAATGCAGACACAAACGAGGCTTAAAGGATGCCATTCAGAGCGGCTGCCCAAGCGAAGGTTACCGCAATAGCAGTAACTGTTCCAATAAAGGCGCCTGCAATAACATCAGAAGGGTAATGTAAGCCCAGATAAATTCTTGACCACCCAACTGATATTCCGATTAGTAAAGCCACCGGCATAAGCAGAGACAGCCATATACCTCCGCTCGTAAGCAATATAGGGACGAGCCAAGCGAATATGGCTGTCGTATGTCCGGACGGGAAAGAAGAATCTTGAAGAGGCTTTGGACATGTATTCACATTGTTCGGCATGGCCTGATAAGGTCGCAGCCGTTTGAATTTTCTTTTACATATCGCTACTGGGAAGTGGCTGATAATAACGGCAGCCAAGCATTGCCAACCTGTTGTACTCCAAGGCGTTGGAGTTAAAAGCGCGTATGATAGAGCTGTTGTGAGCGTAAAGGTAGCGCCGCCCAAATGTGTTACCGAGCTTAACCATTTCCCAATCAACAAGTGAAGCTTTCCTTTAGAATGTCTACGATTCGCCCAAATGAACATTCGCAGATCACTCGTTTTAAGCCAGTCTATAACTCGTTCCATAGCGGCCATCCTCCCCATTGATGCATGCTTTTTCTCCTATTCCGATCGTAACATGTTTTTGTTTGCTGAACGTTAACATTTAATTAGCCTTTATTAACAGTGTATTATTTAATTTGTTTTACAGTAATCGTTTTACAAATCGCTTCTATGGGTAAAACTATTACAGAGACATCTGCAGCAACTATGAGATATGTCAGTAGAAAGGCTTAAAAAAAATGTCGAGATTGCAAAAATGTGAGTTTTTTAATGGTGTGTTCACACGTTTGTCACAATAAAGAGTCGGTTTAGACGAAACATTTATAAACTTTTCATCGTATTTAAGGACAATAGTGCTAAAAAATTAGCAAATGGTTGAAAATAAGGCTAAGTTGAAGAAAAAGGAGGTACTGCGTTCATTGATCGGGGATGCAAGCGTTTTTCTGACGAGATTAAGCCTAATCACGTCATTTTCAACTTTTGACAAAGAGGATGTTTCTGTGGAGAATCAGTAAGGGTCAAGAGGCGTTTACAGAAAAACGCTCTTAAATCGCGAAACGAGCATACTGTGCCAAAGAAAGGCGTCAGTCGTTTACGCTAGAGAGAAATATATAATAAAAAGCTTGTCACCCATCCTTGTGATGGCGTTGAAACAAGCAAAAAAATGGGGTCTCAAGGGGGCAGTACCGCATGGTCTTAAGTACGATCTTTATTGTTTTACAAGTGTTAATGGCGTCTATCGCGGTGTATCAATTCGGTCTCTCCATCTTTGGTTTTATGAAAAATAAAAGCCGAAAGCATCACGCGCCTCAAAAATCATTTGCTGTACTTGTCGCAGCCCACAATGAAGAAAAAGTGGTTGCAGCTTTGATTGAAAACTTAAAAGAGATGGATTACCCAAAGGAACTATACGATATTTTTGTTATTTGCGATAACTGCACAGACGGAACGGCTGATATAACTCGCAGCCACGGCGTACAGGCATGTGAAAGAACCAATCAGCATTTGCGCGGTAAAGGCTATGCGATTGAGTGGATGCTAAAGGAACTTTGGAGCATGCCAAGACAATACGATGCAATTGTTATGTTTGATGCGGATAACCTAGTCAACCGTGATTTCTTGCAGCTGATGAACAATGATTTATGTGAAGGACATCAGGTTATACAAGGTTATTTGGATACAAAAAATCCGACTGACTCCTGGGTTACCGCGGCTTACGGCATCACTTACTGGTACTGTAATCGCTTGTGGCAGCTTTCCAGAACGAATTTGAAAATGAGTAATTTTCTAGGCGGGACTGGAATGTGCTTCGACACAGCACTGATGAAGGATATGGGCTGGGGCGCGACTAGCCTGGTTGAGGACTTAGAGTTCTCTATGCGCTGTATTCAACGAAATATCTATCCTATTCTAAACTATGATGCGAAAGTATATGATGAGAAGCCTGTTACATTCAAAGCATCCGCTCGCCAACGGCTGCGCTGGATGCAGGGACATTTTAATGTCGCTCGGAATTACTTCTTTCCACTGCTATGGGCAAGTATTAAAGAGCGGAATTTCGTTAAATTCGATTCGGCTATTTACACAGTATCTGTATACAATACGCTTTTGGGGTTTCTGCTTACTCTGGTGATGTGGATCGATATGGCGATTCCTCAATTTAATGCACTGAATTCGGTTTACAGTTACTTACCATGGTGGGTTATGGCGATCGCGATTTTTGCAGGTGTTATTCAATTCCCGCTAGCAATGATGCTTGAGGGAGTTAGATCATGGAAGCCGTATGCTTATCTATTAACATTGCCAATCTTCCTGATCTCCTGGTGGCCGATCACCTTCTATGCCTTCTTCACGCAAAATAACAAGCAGTGGAGTCATACGGAGCATTCACGCGTTATACGGTTGGAGGAAGTTCAGAATAAGCAGCTTTAACGGAAACGGGTATAGAGTCGGTCAAAGATTATTACAGCTTAAGATTGACATCCCTTTGCGGGCTATGGTATAGTAACGAAGTGAATTTTCAACTAACTTAATGACGCACAAGTAGAAGCACCCGCTTCTCACCTTTCGGCTAAGGCTGGCTGGTTAGCGATAATCGATTAGCCATTCCTCTGAAGAGAAGAAGCGGCATTAATGTACGGTTATGAGATGCGGGTTCGAGCGAACCCGCATTTTTTTTATTGTCTTTAACTAGGTAAGATCCCAATTTGGAGGTGGCACGTTATTAGCAGAGAACATCAAATCAATGATGAAATCCGGGCCAGAGAAGTGCGCTTAGTAGGCGCTGAAGGCGAGCAAATCGGAATTAAATCGATTCGTGACGCATTGCAGCTTGCAATTGAGCTGAATCTGGATTTGGTTAACGTCGCACCGACGGCTAAACCACCGGTATGCCGCATAATGGACTATGGAAAATTCCGTTACGAGCAGCAGAAGAAAGAAAAGGAAGCACGCAAAAACCAAAAGGTCGTTGATCTTAAGGAAGTGTGGTTCCGCGCAAATATTGAGGAAAACGACTACCAAACGAAATTCCGTAACGTCGTTAAGTTCCTTAATGAGGGCGATAAAGTGAAAGCATCCGTTCGATTCCGCGGTCGTGAGATTACTCATGCTGCAATCGGACAAAGGATTTTGGATCGCCTCTCCAAAGAGGTTGCTGAGATATGTAACGTAGAACGCGCTCCTAAGCTGGAAGGCCGGAGCATGATTATGATTTTGGCACCCAAAACCACTAGTTAACAACTGGATGATAAACCTTAAGGAGGAAAACTGAAATGCCGAAGATGAAAACGCACAGCAGTCTGAAAGACCGCTTCAAAATTACTGGAACTGGTAAAGTAAAACGTTATAAAGCATACCGCAATCACTTGCTTTCCGGTAAATCCGGACGTCAAAAACGCGTTCTCGCTAGTCAGCCGCTTATGGCATCTGGCGACGTGAAACGCTTGAAGCAAGGCCTAGGTAACTTGTAAGAAATATATCGACCAAATAAGATAACTACAGGAGGTTCCCACCCATGGCAAGAGTCAAAGGCGGTTTTGTCCGCACTCGTCGTCGCAAAAAGATTCTAAAATTAGCAAAAGGTTATTTCGGTTCGAAGCATCGCCTGTTTAAAACAGCGAAGGAGCAAGTAGGCAAGTCCCTAATGTACGCTTACCGTGACCGTCGCAACAAAAAACGTGACTTCCGCAGACTGTGGATCGTTCGTATTAACGCGGCAGCTCGTATTAACGGACTTTCGTATAACAAATTCATGCACGGCTTGAAACTTGCGGGCGTAGAAGTTAACCGCAAAATGCTTGCTGACCTGGCTGTTAACGACATTAGCTCGTTCAACTCACTTGCAGGTATCGCTAAGGAAAAAATTAACGCCTAGTCGTTAATTGATTATAGAGGCTGTCCCATGTCGTCATTGCGATGACACGGGACAGCCTTTTGCTGTTTCCACACATTTATAGTTCTATCGGACAAACATACAGGCGAACACCTTATTTCCTGAATATGCTGAAGAACAACAGGAAAGGAGGGATTTCGCATGCGTAATGTTTCCAAGCAGGATGTCCGGAAACTGATCGGCAAATCCATTTATGCAGTTAATCAAGACGGCTCAGTTATCACTGGCAAGCTTGTTCGGATTCACCAAAATAAACTAGTTATGGCTCCGCTCAAAAGAGATAAAGGTAAACGGGTTCAAACAAAAGCATTTATACTGCCACTCGTTTTGTTTGATCTGCTGGCAATAGGTACACTTCCATTTGCGGGCGGCTTTGGCGGAGGTGGTGGATGCTGCAACAACAATTACAATAACAACTACAACAATAACTGTGGCTACGGTGCCCCTAATGGGCCTATTGGGCCTTATGGGTATGGCAATCAAGGCTACAATGGCTTTTAAATCAATTAAGTAGTTAAGTAGCTAAGGGTGGGGTCAACAGCTTAAGCATCTCATAGCAGCGGAGCTCTGGATGGTAGTGGACGGTATCGTATCCAAGCTTAATGTATAATTGATGAGCTTTGGCGTTTATTTGATCCACGAACAACCGAGCTACCTTGCACTGGTGTGCTTGGCCATAGGCCTCGCTTTGCGCTATTAATTTTCTGCCCCACTGGCGATTGCGGTGATCGGGATGTGTGACCATCATATCTAAATAAAGAACCTCGTCCATTACTTCAAAATGGATGAATGCGACGGGTGCGCTTTTTTTAGAGAGAGAAGCTACATACGTAACACCGCGCCTGAACCGTTTCGGGAGCTCGCGGATCGTTTGCGCATCAAGCTGATGCACGGTATGAGACAGCGGAATAAGCTCGGTACGAATAAGGCGAACCAGCTCTGCTTCGTCATATCTAGGCTCGTAATATCGAATCATGTTCATTCACCTATTTCTGCAGCGGTGATAAAAGATTAAGCTGCATGAATTTGCCGTTTAAAGGCTAAATTAGTATATGTCACATGTTGATGTAGTGCGCCCAATATAATTTATAGGAAGAGTTGCTTCTGGTTATTGACGAACAGGATTTAACGGCATATAATAAGGAAAGTCTTATCTACCATGTTATGGTGTACGCACCGAAATGGTAAATACAAAATCGGCAATGATGAGGACGAAGTGTTAAGGGCTCTTTTGAACAGAGAGCGGATGGATTAGCTGCAACCATCGCCAATATCCCTTTTCTACGAGCTCACCTCGGAGCTGTTTCCCTGAAAAGCAACAACAGAAGCTGTTACTTATTAGGGGAAATCGCAGGGCAAGCGTTACAGTGCCAATGGTATGAACGATATTTGTAGAGCGTTCTTACCTGTGGAGGTTATACTTTGGAAGAGGTATAACGAATTTGGGTGGTACCACGGAAGTTATACCTTTCGTCCCTCTTTGCTTTCGTATGAAGCATGAGGGATGGAAGGTTTTTTTGTTTTTTCTGAGAGGAGGATGACTGATGGTAACGCAAGGTGCAACACTGAAGTCAATAGAGGAAATAAAGGAAAGGCTTTCGAAGCCCGAAGTCATAAGCGGCTCGGAAATTTTGCTTCGTAGCTTGGTGCTTGAAGGTGTCGATTGTGTGTTTGGGTATCCCGGAGGCGCAGTGTTGTACATTTACGACGCTATGCACGGATTCTCAGATTTTAAACATGTACTAACTCGTCATGAGCAAGGTGCTATTCATGCGGCAGACGGTTATGCTCGTGCTAGCGGCAAGGTAGGCGTATGTATCGCGACATCAGGTCCTGGAGCAACAAATCTGGTTACTGGTATTGCAACTGCCTTTATGGACTCAGTACCGCTCGTAGTTATTACGGGTAATGTTATTTCGAGCCTAATAGGAAGCGATGCTTTCCAAGAAGCGGACATTACAGGAATTACAATGCCGATAACGAAGCATAGTTACTTGGTACGCGATGTGGAGGAACTACCGCGTATTATCCATGAAGCCTTCCATATTGCCAATACAGGTCGTAAAGGCCCCGTATTGATTGATATACCGAAAGATATCTCTGCAGCAAAAACATTGTTCAAGCCGGTAACTGAAGTAAGTATTCGCGGTTACAACCCAACTGTATCGCCTAATAAGCTTCAAGTTGATAAGCTGATTAAAGCGATTGAGCAAGCAGAGCGTCCACTTATTTTAGCTGGCGGCGGAGTTGTATACTCCGGTGGACATGAAGAATTGATGGAATTCGTAACGAAGACTCAAATTCCAATTACGACGACATTGCTTGGCCTGGGAGCATTCCCAAGCGGTAATGATCTATTTCTAGGTATGCCGGGTATGCATGGCACTTACACTGCTAATAAATCGATTCAAGCAGCAGATCTGCTTATCAATATCGGCGCTCGCTTCGATGACCGCGTAACTGGTAAGCTTTCAGGCTTTGCACCTCTTGCGAAGATCGTTCATATCGATATTGATCCAGCGGAGATTGGCAAAAACGTACCTACAGACATTCCGATTGTTGGAGACGTTAAGACTGTTCTTCAGATGGTTAATCAACAAGCTAAGCTTGCGGACAAAGCCGATGCATGGCGTGCTCAGCTTAAAGCGTCCTGTGCGGAATATCCGTTCTCTTATAAGGATTCCGATGTTGAGCTTAAGCCGCAGTGGGTAGTGGAAATGATCCACGAAACAACAAACGGCGATGCGATTGTAACGACTGACGTTGGCCAGCATCAAATGTGGGCTGCACAGTATTACAAATTCAACAAACCGCGTTCATGGGTGACATCTGGCGGATTAGGTACGATGGGCTTTGGCTTCCCTTCTGCTATCGGCGCTCAAATGGCGAATCCGGAACGAGTAGTTGTTTCCATTAATGGCGACGGCGGTATGCAAATGTGCGCGCAGGAGTTGGCGATATGCGCAATCAATAACATCCCGGTTAAAGTTGTCATTATTAACAACCAGGTGCTCGGCATGGTTCGTCAATGGCAAGAGCTGATCTATGACAACCGTTACAGTCATATCGACCTTTCTGGCAGTCCTGACTTTGTTAAGCTTTCAGAGGCTTATGGAGTAAAAGGGTTCCGCGCATCTAACAAAGAGGAAGCTCGTGCTGTATGGGAAGAAGCGCTTCGTCATCCTGGCCCTGCGGTCGTTGAATTCGTTGTTCGCAAAGAGGAGAATGTATATCCGATGGTTGCGCAAGGAAGCACGATCGACGAAATGATCATGGGGGATGCGGAATGAAAAAGCACACGATCGCAGTAATCGTAAATGACCAGCCAGGCGTTCTGCAGCGGGTATCGGGCTTATTCGGACGCCGTGGCTTTAATATTGAAAGTATTACAGTTGGTTCGAGCGAGGAGAAAGGCTTGTCGCGTATGGTCATCGTCACTTCGGGTGATGACCATACCCTCGAGCAGGTCACTAAGCAATTGTACAAGCTGATTGATGTTATCAAGGTAATTGATCTCAGCTCGAATCCGATGGTTGCACGCGAGCTTGCGCTTATTAAAGTTAGCGCTGAGCCGGCATCACGCCCAGAAATTTTGGGTGTTGTAGAGACGTTCCGAGCAGCTGTTGTAGATATTGGGACTCATTCGCTTATTGTCCAAGTCGTAGGTGATACCGAGAAAATCGACGCGATGGTCGAATTGCTTAAACCTTACGGTATCCGCGAGCTGTCGCGTACCGGAGTGACTGCATTAAATCGAGGCAACGTGAAGTAATACCTTTATACCTTTATAGCTTTATACATTTCAACTTCCCGCTTTGAGTGGGAGTTTAAGGGGAGAACCGTAGAATATGCGGTATTCTCTACTTAAACACCCACTCAAAAGGGTTAAATTAAAGGAGGCAATTATTAATATGGCAGTTACAATGTATTATGAAAAAGACGCGGATCAAGGCGTACTTCAAGGTAAAACAATCGCAGTAATTGGTTACGGTAGCCAAGGCCACGCACAAGCACAAAACCTTCGCGACAGCGGATTAAAAGTTGTTATCGGGCTTCGTCCTGGTAAATCTGCAGACGTAGCAAAAAAAGACGGTTTTGAAGTACTTACAGTTGCTGAAGCGACAAAAGTAGCAGATGTAGTTCAAATCTTGCTGCCTGATGAAACTCAAGCTAGCGTATATACAGCTGAGATCGCTCCAAACCTGAAAAAGGGCGCTGCTCTTATGTTCTCTCACGGTTTCAACATTCACTACGGCCAAATCGTGCCTAATAAAGATACTGACGTATTCCTAGTAGCTCCAAAATCCCCTGGTCACATGGTTCGCCGTACGTACCAAGAGGGCTTTGGCGTTCCAGGACTAATCGCAATTGAGCAAGATGCAACTGGCAATGCTAAAGCTATTGGCCTTGCATATGCTAAAGGTATCGGCTGTACACGCGCAGGCGTTATCGAAACATCTTTCAAAGAAGAAACAGAAACTGATTTGTTCGGTGAGCAAGCTGTTCTTTGCGGCGGCGCTTCCGCGCTTGTTAAAGCAGGCTTTGAAACGCTTGTTGAAGCCGGCTATGCTCCAGAAATGGCTTACTTCGAATGTTTGCATGAGCTTAAGCTGATTGTTGATATGATGTACGAGGGCGGAATTTCGTCGATGCGTGATTCGATCTCCAACACAGCTGAATACGGTGACTATGTTACAGGTCCTCGTATCGTTACAGAAGAAACGAAGAAAGAAATGAAACGTGTATTGGAAGATATCCAATCCGGTCGTTTCGCTCGTGACTTCATCCTTGAAAACCAATCGAACCGTGCTATGCTAACGGCAACTCGTCGTAACGAAGCTGCTCACCCTATCGAGCAAACAGGCGCTCAGCTTCGTGAATTGATGCACTGGATCAAGAAGTAATAAAAGCTTAACCAATGAAATAGTATTACGAATAAACGATCATATCCCGGTTCGCCGGAGCGTTTGCCGAAACTTTACTGCATCGGCAAACGTCTCTTGTGCGTATCGGGATCATTCTGTTCTCGGAGGTGTATGGCAGAAATGCGGAAAATTTATATTTTCGACACAACGCTGCGTGACGGAGAGCAATCTCCTGGTGTTAACCTGAACACGAAGGAAAAGGTGGAAATTGCGCTACAGCTCGAGAAGCTTGGTGTAGATCGTATGGAAGCTGGTTTTCCTGCGGCATCGCCTGGAGATCTTGCTTCGGTTAACGCGGTGGCTCGTGCGGTTAAGAATGCTACAGTCATCGGTCTATCTCGTGCAAGAGAACAGGATATCGACGCGGTGCGTGAAGCTTTAATAGGCGCACAGGATCCATGTATTCACTTGTTCCTTGCCACAAGCCCAATTCACCGTAAGCATAAGCTGCGGATGGAGAAGGAGCAGGTGCTTGAAACGGCTGAGCGCGCTATACGTTATGCAAAGCAATATTTTGATAAAATTGAATTCTCTCCTGAGGATGCAGGTCGTACGGAGCTTGATTTTCTTTGTCAGGTTACAGATATGGCTATTAAAGCAGGCGCTACGGTTGTCAATATTCCGGATACGGTTGGATATTTGTACCCAGTAGAGTACGGTAACATCTTTAAGACATTGAAGGAAAATGTTCCGAACATTGAGACTATTCAATTAAGCGCGCATTGCCACAATGATCTCGGGATGGCAACTGCAAACGCATTGTCGGCTATTCTAAACGGTGCTGATCAAATTGAAGGTACCATTAACGGAATTGGCGAGCGTGCGGGCAACACTGCGCTTGAAGAGATCGCGCTAGCGCTTGAGACACGCAGTGATTACTTTGGAGCGAAAACAACGCTTAACCTGAAGGAAATTGCAAAGACTAGCCGCCTTGTCAGCAAGCTGACAGGTATGGTTATTCCAGGTAATAAGGCGATTGTAGGAGCGAATGCGTTCGCGCATGAGTCGGGTATTCATCAGGATGGTATGCTGAAGGAAAAAACGACTTATGAGATTATCTCACCAGATACAATCGGTCTAAAAGAATCGAAGCTTGTGCTTGGCAAGCATTCCGGTCGCCATGCATTCCGTGAAAAACTGATCGATCTTGGCTATGAGCTGGATGAGGATGCGGTAAATGCGATATTCGCTAAGTTTAAGGATTTGGCTGACCGCAAGAAAACCGTAAATGATGAAGATATCCGTGCGATGATCGAAGAGAAGCTGATTGATACGCCTGAGGTGTTCACACTTGAGACGATTCAAGTAAGCTATGGCAATCAGTCTACTCCAAGCGCATCTGTACGCATTCGTAAATCAGAAGGTGAAGTAGCGGAAGAAGTGGCGATTGGCAATGGTTCAGTTGACGCCATCTACAATGCTATCGATAAAGTAACAGCTGAAGTAGTTGAGCTTGAAGATTATTCGATTAAGTCTGTATCGCAGGGCAAGGACGCACTGGGCGAGGTACATGTTGTACTTAAACAAGATGAAGTGTCAGCGCAAGGTCGAGGCCTTAGCACAGATATTCTTGAAGCTAGTGCAAGAGCTTATATTGATGCGCTTAATCGTTTGATCGACAAACGGAAGTCTCCAGGACGCCGCGACAAGATGAGTTTAGTCTAATATAAAAGATGAGACAGTAAGCCAAAGGGTTTCCTTAGGGCATACTGTCTTTTTTTTTTGTATATAAGATCATATCTGTTGATTAACCGATAAAAGGTATTTCGATCGAAAAATGATTGCTGAGTGACAAGGGGGAATGAGTAATCTTTATTATCCTTTATTTAGTAGGGGGGGATGGGGATATTACTGTTTAAGTGCATAGTCGTCTCGTGGCTTTGAGGTAATGATAATTTAGTTTCACATTGTGAAACTAATGAGAGTCATTGTGGAATTCGATACGAATTAGGTTCACATTATGCACCTAATTCACCGGAAGGTGTACACAGACCGAGCTAACCTAGTAATTATGTTCATCCCTTGACACTAAATCGCAGCTAACCCTTTCGCGGCCTCATTATAATTGCAAATATTGAAACTAAGGAGGCATAGTAACTAAGAAAGCGGACAGTCAATCGCACACCGTTTATATCTAAACCTTCCCTATGGGACGGCGACAGCCTATTACACTTGCGTAAAATTTAATAGGTAATGCCTAAATAAGACGAATGTCCTTTATCATTTAATGACACGCTGCAAGCCTTTATAGTTATAGTCTATAAAGGCAATAGAATTTATATCTTTGTGTTCGAATAGGTTTTATGGTACAAATGATAATAGAATGAGAATGATTTCATAGGTTTGTTTGTATGGCAGAGTGCGCAGCGCTGATGCTGAATGAGCCTATATGAAAAAGAGGAGTGTTAAATCTATTATGTCAGACGTAAAAAAAATTGCAGTTATTGCTGGTGACGGTATTGGTCCTGAGGTCGTAGGCGAAGCACTTAAAGTACTTAAAAAAACAGAAGAGCTGTTCGGCTACAAATTCGAAACGGAGCACGGCCTGTTCGGTGGTATTGCGATCGACGAGAAGGGCACTCCGCTTCCTCAAGAAACGCTTGAGCTTTGCAAAGGAGCAGACGCTGTATTGCTGGGCGCAGTTGGCGGACCGAAATGGGACAACAATTCGAAAGAGCTTCGCCCAGAAACAGGCTTGCTAGGTATTCGCAAAGAGCTTGGCTTGTTCTCAAATATTCGTCCAGCTACTGTTTTTGACTGCTTGAAAGAAGCTTCGACACTGAAGCCTGAAGTGCTTGAAGGAACGGATTTGATCGTAGTGCGTGAACTGACTGGCGGTATTTATTTTGGTGAGAAATTCCGTCGTGAGAGTCAGTTTGGTGAAGAAGCAGTGGATACTTGCGCGTATAACGTGCTGGAAATTGAGCGCATTGTACGTCAAGCTTTCGATATTGCAATGACTCGCGGCAAACGTCTTGCTTCCGTAGATAAAGCTAACGTTCTAGAAACATCGCGACTATGGCGTGAAGTTGTTAACCGGATTGCACCTGATTACCCAGAGGTAGAACTGGAGCATATTCTTGTTGATAATTGCGCGATGCAATTGCTTCGTCGTCCTTCCAGCTTCGACGTTATCGTAACTGAAAATATGTTCGGCGATATTCTTAGTGATGAAGCAGCAATGCTGACTGGCTCGATCGGTATGCTTTCCTCTGCTTCACTTGGAGAAGGAAGCTTCGGCTTGTATGAGCCGGTACACGGCTCTGCGCCTGATATTGCGGGTCAAGGCATTTCCAATCCAATTGCAACTATTTTGTCTGTTGCGCTTATGTTCCGTCTTACATTCGGCTACCACGAGGCAGCTACAGCAATTGAAACAGCTGTTAAAGAAGTGCTTGATGCTGGACACCGTACAGGTGATATCGCTGTTGATAAGAGTAAGGCAATCGGAACGACAGAAATGGGCGATCTAATTATTGCAGCAATTAGAAAATAATTATTAATTATAATTAATAATTATAATTATTATAATTTAGTAATCGTTACAATATTGACTTCATTCTATTCCAATGATATTATTAATCAGGTAAGTCACAAAGATGAAGTGACATAGAAAATAAAATTTATGGACAAGTCAAGGAGGTTTTCTATAATGGCAGAGCGTTTGGTAGGCCGTCAGGCCCCGGATTTTACATTGGAAACAGTACAAGGTAACGGTCAAGATTTCGGTCAAGCATCACTTGCGGATTACAAAGGTAAGTGGTTGGTATTTTTCTTCTATCCACTAGACTTCACTTTTGTATGTCCAACAGAAATTACAGCACTTAGCCAAGCTGCTGAAGAGTTCAAGAAGCTTAACACTGAAATTCTTGGTGTCAGCGTTGACAGCAAACATAGCCACCGCGCATGGATTAACACGCCGGTAAACGATAATGGCCTTGGCCAACTTGCATTCCCTCTTGCTGCTGACATCACGAAGAGCGTTGCTCGTGACTACGGCGTCTTGATCGAAGAAGAAGGTATCGCACTTCGCGGCCTATTCATCATCGATCCAGAAGGCGAAGTTAAATACCAAGTCGTTAACCACAACGATGTAGGTCGCAGTGTTGAAGAAACACTTCGCGTATTGCAAGCTTTGCAATCCGGCGGTCTATGCGCTATGAACTGGAAACCAGGACAACAAACATTGGTAGCGAAATAATAATATTTTCGTACCTTCTAAAACCCGTACCATTTATGGTGCGGGTTTTATTCGATTTATTGGGTCGTTGATCATGTTTCGAACTTTTAAAGCAGGAATTACAGCCATGCTCAGCGAATAGGTTATACATAACTAATGCAAACAATCAGATTCTTACGAAGTAGGTTTGCTGCGCAAACCTTAACGTATTCTTACGAAATAGGTTTGATGTTCAAACCATGGAGGAGGAGTCGTCAATGAGTTTTTGCTGTGGAGCTAGTATGATCGGTACGAAGGGGACGTTAAAGCATTTTCGGACGCATATTCATAATGTGCCGATCACGTTTTGTCCGGTATGCCACCGTGTAGACATTCATTATTTAATTGAGAACGAATATGAAATATTAGCCGAATACGCACATGGCGACGGAGCTGTTGAGGTTGATTTTGAAGAGTATGTTGAGCAAGAGGGAAAGGCACTATTAGAAAATTGTGTGAATCATGAAAACGAAGATCCAATGGATGTTGTTCACAGTCAAATTGATATGGCATTAGATTTGCTAAGCTTCGCTAAGCAGATTGAGGATACGGAGTGGCAGCTGCTATTAAAGAAGCGTCTAGGCATGCTCAATAGCAGACGGAATAAGCTGCGACAGCGCCGAACGTCCGTCTAGTTATTCGGGAAACGAATCGCAAGCCTCCCTATCGGAGGCTTTTCTTTTTTTGTTTAAAGAACGAGCGCTGTACCCCCTAAAACCATACATGTTGAAACGAATTATACAGTAGTGAGGTGGAGTGATTGTTACTTGTTTTGTTCAAACGCTTTTTGCGGAATTCCAATTCCGCAGTAGCAGAGGAGTCCGAGCAGAAGCTTGCTCCAGAACAATGGGTTGCTCAAATTCGTCAAGGTGACGAGCTGCAACGCGAGCAGTTCATATCAGACTACAAACCTTATATTATGAAAGTAACAAGCCGATTTTCAAAACGGTATATTGATCCGACTCGTGATGAGGAATTTAGCGTAGCGCTGATCGCTTTTAATGAAGCGATTAATCAATTCGACAGTCACGCTGGAAAATCATTCATCGGGTTCGCTGAAACCGTTATAAGACGCCGGCTTATTGACTATGTCCGAAAAGAACAAAGGCATTCCAAGGTTGTGCCATACAGTATGTTCGACTCTGAAGAGGAAGAGCAGTTGCAGTATAATTCTATCGAAACCAAACAGGCATTGAATGCTTATGAAATCAAACAGACTGAGGATGACAGGCGGCTGGAAATTCTACAGCTAAGTCAAGAGCTTGGGCGATTCAGTATTTCCTTTAGTGAGCTGGCTGATCAATCACCAAAACATGCCGATTCTCGAAAGCTGCTTATTAGCATAGCGCAAAGGTTTGCTAGTGAGACAGTGTTATTCGAATCACTTAAACTAACGAAAAAACTACCGGTCAAAGAGCTTACTGAGATGTGCGGCGTATCGCGCAAAACGATTGAGCGGAATAGGAAATATATAATAGCAATTGCACTTGTTATTTCAGGTACGTATCCATTCATGCATGATTATTTAAATGTTACGGATAGTCAAATTGCAAAGAATCAGGAGGCTAGCAAATGAAGCGTGGAATCGTTATGAGCATTAATAAACAACATGCTGTTGTGTTGACGGCAGATGGAAGTTTTTTGCGAGCCCCTATTCAAGGAACGACGCAAATTGGCGAAGAAGTAACATTTGAAGAAGAGTATAGCAGGCGAGTCACTTTTAAAAGGTCGTATTGGTATGCAGGAGCGGCAGCTGTCGTTCTCTTTATGTTTATCCCGCTGATGCTGTTCGTGCAGCGTGATGCTCATCCAATTGTTGCTTATATGAGTATGGATATCAATCCGAGTGTTGAGATCGGGGTGGATGCCGAAGAAAAGGTGCGTGAGCTGCGCGCTTTGAATGCGGACGGCGAGCTCGTTATCAAGGGTCTGGCCTATAAAGGGATCAGAGTTGAAGAAGTAGCTGCTTCTATTGTGGAAAGGGCATCAACATCACATTATTTGGATGAGCAAGATAAGGATATTTTTATAACGAGCATGCTGCTGGAAAATAACGAGGCGTTAAAACTCGACTATGAAGCTAATATAGCTGAAAAGGTCGATCAATCATTAAAAGAGCTGCTTTCCAAGCTTGAGACAGAAGCTTCTAGTGCTAATGTCACAACCTTGTCTGTGCCGAATGAACTATGGCAGGAAGCTGAGGCTAATGGCATTTCTTCAGGCAAGATGGCTGTGTACTTAATGGCGAAGGATGAAGGCTATGAGCTGGAACTGGAGCAAATGAAGCAAAAATCGATAGATTCTGTAACGGAGTCGATCGGCGGGGTGAAAACAATCGTAAATGAGGAGACTGACACGAGCAAGAAAAAACTTGTGGAGCTCGTTCAACGCGAACAAAAGGAAAAAGAAAAACAGCAGAAGACGAATAAGAATGGCGCTTCAGCTAAACCGTCTGAAAAACCTGTTGTGAATAAGCCGGACAAGACTAATAAGCCCGACAAGACTAATAAGCCCGACAAGACTAATAAGCCAGAGAAGACCAATAAGCCAGAGAAGACGGCGAAGCCCATTCATACAGAGAAACCTAAGAAGACAGAATTACCGTCAAGCTCTTGGAAAAATGATGAAAATGAAAAAAAAAATAACTTTAAGCCATGGATAGAATGGAATAAGCCGACTGCAAGCACCAAGCCAAATGGCAATAAAAATGACAATGATAAATATGGAAATGGTCTTGATCGTAAGTGGAATAATAAAGACGACGATGATGACAATGATGACAATGATGACAATGATGACAATGATGACAATGATGACGACTATGATCGTAATATAAATAAAAATAAAAATAACAACGAAAAGGATCGTGATAAAGACCATAAAAATGAGCGGAACGATGAAAGAGATTATGGTGATAGCAATCACAAAAATGACAATCGAGATCATGATAAAAAACAAAATAAGCAAAATAATAAAAATGACAAAAATCAACAAAAAAATAGCGATGAAAGCTGAAAGGGGTTAGGGGTTTGGGTATGATATAGTTCATGATCTTCTTGACATAATTCGACAGTATTTCCGATTGACAGGGCTTGTGATGTCCACCTATGATAAGGATGAACTTTAACCGTTGTTCATAGACGTTGCCAGGGAGGAGTACATGATGCAGGCCATTCGAAAGCGCTATTTCCCAGCGCTTGCCGAGTATATCCGAAGTGGTAAGGAAGCATCGCTATTTCATGCCAGTGAACTTGGCAAAGAGCTTTATGGAATTAATCCTGAGGAAATTATTGCTATACATGAAGAATGTATACAATCACTCGTAGTGAATGTTGACTCGGATGAAGCTATTCGGTTGTATAATCGGTCATTCGTTTTTTTGATGGAAATAATGGTTACTTGTCGCTTTCGGCTACAACCTGATATAACACCTGAGCAGAAGTTTACTGAAATGCGAGAAATGCTATTTCGTTCAAATCGTTCGTTTGAAATGGTTAAAAATAAATACGAGAACGTTTTGCAACATATGGACAGCGGTATAGCTATTTTCGATAACGACGGTATTCTATCATTTATTAATGTACAGATGGCCAAGTTGTTAGACATGCCACGCAACATGCTAATCGGGTGTAATTTACGGGAAATATTAATGCACCCGCAGCTGACAATAAGCACGAAGCGAACGATACTTAGGCTGTACAAAGAAATGTTTCTTATGAAAAGCCGATATTACGAGTTTGAATACAAAGATGGCAAACATCTGCTCGTGACGGTTACATACGGTGATCAGCTGGACGGAGATTTTTTGTTCAGTGTTAAGGATGTGTCGGAGTACAAGCAAATTGAACAAACAGCGATGCAAAACGATAAACTTGCCATGCTAGGCAAAATTGCCGCTGCAATCGCGCACGAGATTCGTAATCCGTTAACAAGTATACGCGGTTTCATACAACTGCTACGTCCTTATCTTCTTGAAGTAGGCAAGGAAGAATATGCGCGTATTATTTTGACAGAAATTGACCGTGCGAATGACATCATTTACGAGTTTTTGAATTCGTCTAAACCGTCCGCGCCCATGAAGCAATTAGTGTCTATTGATCATTTAATAAAAGAAGTCGTTCTGTTAACAGAGAGTGAAGCGCTTCTGCGAAATTGTGAAATAAAGGCGGAGTGCTATTGCTCGGAGCATTATGTTTCCATTGACGTGAAGCAGGTCAAGCAAGTAATTCTTAATATAATCAAAAATGCGCTTGATGCGATCGAGGAAATCCAAGGTGAACGTAGAGGCCTTATCGATATCATAACGAGAAGCGAAGGCAAATATACCGAGATTATAATAAGAGACAATGGAAAAGGCATGGATAAGGCAACGATGAACCGCTTATTCGATCCGTTCTTTACGACGAAGCAATCCGGTACGGGACTTGGCCTATCAGTAAGCTACCGAATTATACGCAATCATAATGGATCGATACGGGTTGATAGTCACGCTGGAGTCGGAACGGAATTTACGATTTATTTGCCATTAGCCTAATAAACGATTAAAATCGGGGTAAACCACCCTGATTTTTTTATTTTCTAAATGTAGAAAGCGAGGATTAATAATATGAATGTACTATTTACATACGGCTTACAAGCCGCTAACCAGGCAACAGCGGACGCGGTCATTCGATTCATAAGTGAACAGGAGCTAGGGCATGGAGGGGGGGCTGAGCTCATTGTGGAGCCTCAGATCGATGCCGCTCTAAGAGGAATGCACGCGAAAGGATTATTTAAAGCGGAACAGGAGCAAGTTGAGGTCATAGCAACGCTAGGGCTTTATCCAGCCTCCCATATTATATTTGTAGGACTTGCACAAGCTGGCGGTGCGAAAGGGCTCCGTCTAGCGGCTGCTGCTGCTGCAAAAACATTAAAAAGACTACGTGCGGAGACTGTTCAGCTGCTTTTGCCTGATGCTGTGCTCGGAGGTATAGTTACGACGATTGGAGCCTCCAGAACAGCCCAAGCGATAACAGAAGGGTTGCTGCTTGCGCTCCATGACAGACAGCCGATGAAACGTGATCAGAAAGACCGCTTTACACTTAAGGACGTTACGTTTGTACCCCAAGGAGCAGTTATAGCGGCTACTAAGCAAGAGCTTTGGGAAAATGGAATATCAAGAGGGAAGCTCTTCACGGAAGGCGTTAGCTTTGCACGTGATTTGACCAATTTGCCAGGCAATGATCTTACACCGGAACGACTCGCTAATTATGCCGAAGAGCTTGCTATGGAGCTCGATTTGGAAATCGAGGTAATTGACGAATGGAGTGCTGCGGAACAAAGAATGGGCGGCTTGCTTGGCGTTGGCCAAGGTAGTATCAATCCTCCTAGAATGATTGTTATTCACTATAAAGGAGCGCCGCAATCTGACGAGGTGCTTGGTCTGATTGGCAAAGGCATTACGTTCGATACAGGCGGAATTTCGCTGAAGAGAGGCGAAGGCATGGAGGAAATGATCTCTGATATGGGTGGAGCTGCTGCAGTACTCGGCGCTGTCAAAATTATCGGTGAATTAAAACCTGCCGTAAACGTCATAGCGGTCATCCCGACTGCTGAAAATATGCCTTCAGACCGTTCGTTTAAGCCGGGTGATGTATTGCGGACAATGAGCGGTTATACAGTAGAGGTAGTGAATACAGATGCCGAAGGTAGATTAGTACTGGCAGATGGTTTAACAACAGCGATAACAAGGGGAGCAACCAAGCTGGTTGATGTAGCGACATTGACAGGCGCGGTTAGTGTAGCGTTAGGTATTGAAGCTACAGGCGCGGTTTCTAATAATGAGGCGCTTATGAACCAGGTGCTTGGCGCGGCTGAACGCTCAGGAGAACGAATCTGGCAGCTGCCAGCGTATCCGGAATATAAGAAGCTGATCAGAAGCGATGCAGCGGATTTGAAAAACAGCGGCGGTCGTTACGCGGGAACGATTACTGGCGGCTTATTTATTGGTCATTTTGCAGACGGTCTCCCTTGGGTGCATCTAGATATCGCTGGAACTGCATGGCTTGATTCAAGCAGAGGCTGGGAGCCTAAGGGAGCAACTGGTGTTATGGTCAGAACGCTAGTCGAACTTGTGGAAAACCAAGCGTAATCAATTATAAAGGTCTGGTGAGCGAACAGATGACGTATGAAGAGGTCATGCAGCAGTTGGAAGGTTTAGGATCAGAACAAACGAAAATGACTTTTATTCGTCATGGCGCGATGGAGCCTCTGTTTGGCGTGAAGATCGGTGATTTGAAGAAGCTCGTCAAATATGTGAAGAAAGATCCAGAGTTGGTATTGCGATTATTTGATTCCGGGAATAGCGACGCGATGTATTTAGCCGGGCTTGCCATTAATCCCAAAACAGTATCCAAAGAGCTTTTACAAAAGTGGGTGCAGCATGCGGATTGGTATATGCTTGCGGAATATACAGTTGCGGGAGTAGCTGCAGAGAGCCAATTTGCTCGTGAGCTAGCGTTGGAATGGATCGATTCGCCTCATGAAATGGTGGCTACCTGCGGTTGGAGCGTGTACGCGAATTTAGTGTCGATTACGGCGGATGAACTGCTGAATCTTGATGAAATAAGCAAATTGCTGAAGCGTGTAGGCGAGACCATTCATACGGAGCAGAACCGTGTGAAATATACAATGAATAGCTTCGTAATATCGACAGGTGTTTATGTTCAAGAGCTTCGTGAGGAAGCAGAAGCAATCGCGCAGAAAATCGGAAAAGTTGATGTCAATATGGGGAAAACGGCATGCAAGGTGCCTATGGCCTTTGACTACATTGAGAAAACCGTTGCAATGGGCAAAGCTGGCTTGAAGAAAAAGACCTGCATTTGTTAAAATCTTATCAAGTATAAGTTTCTACTCTCAAAATAATGGGGAATAATGGAATGTGAAAGGAATAAGTAAAATGAATAACGCTTTATTTGCATCAGACCGCAGGAGAAATGAATTGTTAGTGTACAATCCTGTAGCTACTTTAGATTTGGATGATTTAGATCGGTATTGGTCGGACATATTAAATAGTTATTCAGATAAGCCTCTGGACATAAAGCGCGAGTCAGTCGATACGCCTTTCCCGACCGTTCGCGCGGAACGATTGACCTATAAGGGTGGAGATGATACGCCTATTCACGGATGGTTTCTAGTTCCCGAGAAGGGTGAGAAACAGAAGGTACCTTGTATTGTAGCTTATCAAGGCTACACAGTAGACAAAGGATTGCCCGAGCGATATGCCGCTTGGCTACTTCTTGGATATGCAGTATTTGCCGTAGATGCTAGGGGTCAAGGCGGAGAGACGGGCGATTTATTGACGGAAGGCTCAGGTTCTATCAAAGGATGGATAACGCGGGGCATATCCCAAAAAGAGACGAGCTATTACCATGCAATAACGATGGATTCCGTAAGGGCTGTCGATGTGGCGATGCTGCAGCCAGAGGTAGATGCTTCGCGCATTGCGGTAACTGGCGCCAGTCAGGGCGGCGGACTCGCGTTGCTTGCAGCAGCGCTGCATTCGAAGGTTTGCGCGGTTGTTGCTGATATTCCGAATATGTGTCATATGGATTACGGTATTATGCACTCGACAGGCTCACTAACAGAAATAGCGCAATATGTAAAACGTTATCCGGAGAGCCTTAGCGCTGTACTTGATACGCTTGCTCATTTCGATTTATTAAACTTGGCAGAGAGGATTACGGCACCCGTTCTTATGTCTGTTGGTTGGAAAGACACCGTCTGCCTGCCAGAAACGATCTATGCGGTTTACAATCGAATTCGCTCACACAAACAGTTAAACGACTACCCATTTTCTGGTCATGAAGTTAGTGAGTATCAGACGAGAGCGGCCTTCGAGTTTTTGGAGAATGCGTTTGCGTCTGTTGTAGAGTGATTGAAGTATGCTTTACTTCATACAAATGAATGAATTAATCGCGAAGGAGCAATAATTCAAACTGAATTATCCGCTATAATTGCGGGCATACTATTAATTACATATCAGGTTTCATACATCGGAACATAAATCCATGCTTTTAATGGATGATATCAATGCCTTAAAGGTCATTGTTGGTAAACGGTTAATATACTAAAATATAAAGAAGCTGACAACTGGTGTTATTGCGCAGTTGAATAGCTTCTTCTTTGGTTTAGCACGGTGAGCTGCTTATTATAACAATATTTCAAGACGTGTAAGACAATGAACATGTATGTTAATGTTCACACTAGAAAATAATAGGACGGCAACGAATAGAGAGGGTGGAATTTCTGCAATGAGCATCCATGATGAGCGAAATCAATCGCCTTGGCAAAGCTACTATGGTCCCAATCTTGGGTATGTGCAGGAGCAGTACGAACGCTTTTTGACGGACCCAGAATCTGTTGAAACATCTGTACGCGAACTGTTTGTTCGCTGGGGGGCGCCGCCTTCCGAATCGCTTGGAACAGTTTCTACAATGACAGCGAAATCGGGGACGGAGCAATCAGCTTCGACGTTAAATGCGGTAACCGGGGCGTTTGATGCAAATATGTTAAAGAAGGTTGTAGCTGCGCATCAATTGATGCTCAATATTCGCAGATACGGCCATTTAGCTGCGGATATCAATCCGCTTGGGCTTAGCGCCACAGCAGATACGAAATTGACTGAGCCAGAAACATTCGGCTTGACGCAAGCTGATTTGACAGCTATACCGGCTTCGCTAATTTGGGATAACGCACCGTCATCCATTATAAACGGCTGGGAAGCCATTAATAGGCTCAGAGAAATTTATACCCGTTCAGCTGCTTACGAATTTACACATATCCATGACGAGAGCGAACGGAACTGGCTTCATAAGCAAGCGGAATCAGGATCATTTCCTGCTCCGTTATCTGATAGAGAGCGCTCCGCTTTGCTTGAGCGGCTTATGGAAGTTGAATATTTTGAAAATTTCTTGCACCGTACATTTGTTGGCCAGAAACGGTTTTCAATCGAAGGTGTAGATATGCTTGTTCCGGTATTGGACGAAATCGTTCGCGCAGTCGCTCATGACGGGGCTCAGCACATCTTGCTGGGAATGGCGCATCGCGGCCGTTTGAATGTATTGACACATGTGCTTGGCAAGCCGTATGAGAAGATTTTCTCTGAATTCCATCATGCACCTAACAAGGAGCTAATACCGTCCGAAGGTTCTATGGGCCTTAATTATGGCTGGACTGGTGACGTAAAATATCATCTAGGGGCAGATCGGGCTATTAAAGAGGGCGAGACGGTTCGTGCGAATCTAACGCTTGCTAATAACCCGAGTCACCTAGAGTTTGTTAACCCAGTAGTTGAAGGCTTCACGCGTGCCGCGCAAGAGAATCGCAGCAAGCCGGGAATGCCAGAGCAGGATACATCGAAGGCTGTTACGATTTGTATTCATGGCGATGCCGCATTTATCGGTGAGGGAATTGTAGCGGAAACGCTTAATTTTAACAAGCTAAAAGGCTATCACAATGGCGGAACGCTTCACATTATCGCGAACAATCGTCTTGGATTTACAACAAACAGCGTTGATTCCCGTTCGACACATTACGCGAGTGACTTGGCCAAGGGCTTTGATATTCCGATCGTCCATGTAAACGCGGATGAGCCGGAAGCTTGCCTAGCAGCTGTTCGTCTTGCTTGTGAATACCGTCTTCGTTACAACAAGGGGTTTGTTATTGATTTGATTGGATACCGCCGCTTCGGTCATAATGAAATGGATGATCCGGATGTAACGCAGCCGCTCATGTATTCGAAGGTTCGCAATCATCCAACGGTAAGCGTGCTTTACGGTGACAAACTGAAAGCGGAGCGCGCCATTTCCGAAGAGCAAGTGGAGGTACTTCGTCAACGTACGAATGACAAGCTTCAAGCTGCATACGATGCGATGAAAGCTAAGGCTAGTAAACCGAAATCGCGTGAGCAGCTGCAGCCTATAACTGTTTCTAAGGACGAGGCTCGTACAGCGGTACCGATTGAAGAGCTTCGCGAAATCAATTTGGAATTGCTGAACCGCCCAGAGGGATTCACGGAATATACGAAGCTACAACGTATTTTGCAGCGTCGGGCTACGGCTTTGAACGATGGCGAAAAGGTTGATTGGGCTCATGCGGAGACGCTTGCGTTCGCTACGATATTAGCTGACGGAACGCCGATTCGCCTAAGCGGTCAGGATTCGGAGCGCGGAACTTTTGCTCATCGTCATATCGTGCTTAACGACAATGCGACAGCTCAAAAGTTCTCACCGCTGCACATGCTGCCGCAAGCTAAAGCATCGTTTGCCGTGCACAACAGTCCTTTGTCTGAAACGGCAGTATTGGGCTTTGAATATGGTTATAACGTATATGCTCCTGAAACATTTGTTATATGGGAAGCGCAATATGGTGATTTCGCCAACGTAGCGCAGGTAATCTTCGACCAATTTATTTCAGCGGGAAGAGCGAAATGGTCTCAAAAATCAGGAATCACGATCTTGCTGCCGCACGGATATGAAGGTCAAGGACCTGAGCATTCAAGCGCTAGACTTGAGAGATTCCTGCAGCTCTCGGCAGATAATAACTGGACGGTAGCGAATCTGACAACTTCCGCTCAATATTTCCATTTACTGCGTAAGCAAGCATCGATACTTGGCACAGAGCATGTTCGTCCGCTTGTTCTGATGGCGCCTAAGAGCTTGATTCGTAATCCACGCGTCGCATCGCATGGAGTCGATTTTAGCGAAGGTTCTTTCAAACCTGTTTTGCCGCAATTTAGCTTAACAGAGCCGAAGGAAATGAAGGAAAAAGTGAGACGCTTACTGCTTTGCACGGGTAAGGTTGCCATTGATATCGAAGAAGCACTCTCATCGCGGAATGCTGAGGATAATGAATGGCTTCGCGTTGCTCGAGTGGAGCAATTATATCCATTTGCTCAAGCTGAAATCGAAAATATCATAAAACAATTTGATAAACTAGAAGAGATCGTATGGGTACAAGAAGAGCCGAAAAATATGGGCTCTTGGAGCTTCATGGAGCCGCGTCTACGCTCAGTAGCACCTAAGAAGGCAGCTGTTCGATATGTGGGCAGACAGGAACGCTCCAGTACGGCAAGCGGACATCAAGAAATTCATGCATCCGAACAACAATGGATTATTTCAACCGCATTAGATGGTAAAGCGGTTGAGTCAAGTTTGATAAGGGGGTAGTGACAAGTGGCTGAAATTAAAGTACCGGAACTAGGCGAGTCCATATCAGAAGGCACAATTACGAAATGGTTTGTGAAGGAAGGCGACTCCGTTAATCAAGGAGATGTCCTACTAGAGCTTGAAACGGATAAAGTAAATATTGAAATTAGTGCGGACAACAGTGGAGTAGTTGAACGTATTGTGAAAAAAGATGGTGATGTCGTTCAGGTTGGAGAAGCTATCGGTTCTATTGGAGCTTCTGCAGGCGGCTCAGCAGCTCCTGCGGCTCCAGCTGCACAACCTGCTGCAGCAGCGCCAGCTGTTGTCGCACCTGTTGCGCCTGCCGCTCAGCCGGCAGCTCCTGCGGACAGCGCTTCTGCCATTATTGCATCGCCGGCGGCTCGTAAACGCGCTCGTGAGCAAGGCATTGATTTATCACAAGCTCAGACAGGACAAGCTCCCGCACCGGTTGCTGCACCGCCAGCTTCTGCTCCAGCAGCAAAAGCAGAGCCAGCTAGCGTAGTTAAAGACGCGAAGCCGACTGAGCGTAAAAGGATGTCACGTCGCCGGGTTACAATTGCAAATCGTCTAGTTGAAGCACAACGTACGGCAGCAATGCTAACAACTTTTAATGAAGTTGATATGACTGCTATTCTTGATTTGCGTAAACGTCGCAAGCAAGCATTCTTTGAGAAAAACGATGTGAATCTCGGATTTATGTCATTCTTCACTAAAGCGGTAGTTGGCGCGTTAAAAGCATTCCCACTATTGAATGCTGAGATTGATGGCGAAGAAATCGTTGTGAAAAAGTTCTATGATATCGGTATTGCGGTGTCAGCTAAGGAAGGTCTTGTCGTTCCAGTTGTACGTGAGGCTGATCGACTTAGCTTTGCAGAAATCGAAAAAAGCATTGGCGCGCTTGCAGCTAAAGCTCGTGCTAACACATTAGCTATTTCTGATCTACAAGGCGGAAGTTTCACAATTACAAACGGCGGCGTATTTGGTTCCTTGCTGTCCACTCCGATTTTGAATACACCGCAGGTTGGTATTCTCGGTATGCACAAAATTCAAATTCGTCCGGTAGCAATTGATGATGTGAAAATGGAAAATCGCCCAATGATGTATATCGCACTGTCGTACGATCACCGTATCGTAGATGGAAGCGAAGCGGTTCGATTCCTCGTGATCGTGAAGCAATTGCTTGAAGATCCAGAATCCCTTCTTCTAGAAGGCTAATATAAAATAATAAATGGGACTGTCCTCGACGTAGATTTTTCTACTGGAGGGCAGTCCCTTTTTATTGAATATCTTTCTTAATGTATTAGGATACGAATGCTGTGTGATCAGTGGAAGGAGTGATCCGTTTACGTTTGTGGTGAAGTGTAAAGTAGATGACGGATGATAAAACAATGACAATTGCGCATATAACATACATAACACTGTAACCGAAGTTTGAGGCTAACGCTCCAAGAGAATAGGAGCCGAATCCGTAACCCAGATCAAATAGCAGATAGAAGGTTGCAGTAGCTAGTCCCCTTTTATGCACTGGGGCAGCTAGAACGGCAATCGTCTGGAAGCAAGGCAGCAATGCTCCGTAGCCAAGACCGATAATGGCGCCCGATACGAGCAGCATAATTGGCGTCTGAGCTTGACTAAGTAGAAGCATACCGATTGCAAAAACGGCAATGCTTGGATAGACAATAACATGCTCACTCATTCGATCAATAAGCTTTCCAATTATAGGACGTGGTAAAACGATCATAATGCCGAAGCAAACAAAGAAGTAGCTGGCATATTGATCGATTGCTCGCGCATGCGCAAAGATCGACATAAATGTCACTATGCCACTGTACGCGAAAGCTACTACAAATCCGCAAATTGCGATTGGAATGGCTGTACGCTCAATTAGATTCCGCCATTTAAACTTTTGTGCAGCAGGAAGAGAAGTGAACTTATCTTCAACAGCAGCAGCTTTCGGCTGGTCTTTATGTCGTTTCTTAATAGAAGCACCTAGAACAAGAGCAATCAATGCACATACCGCACACATGGCGAACATGGCTGTGAAGCCCCATTTTGAAGTAATGGTCAGACCTGCGAACGGACCGATTACCATTGCAAGGCTCATAAACAAACTAAAGTAGCTTATTCCCTCTCCCTTGCGGTGCTCAGGAATTATACTGATTGCGGTTGTATTCGTTGAGGTTGTAGCAATAGCGAAGGTGCCTCCGTGAAAAAAACGAACAAGCAGCAGCATCGCATAACCAAAAACGCCTAAATAAGCTACGGAACATAATAAAAATAACAATAAAGATATGGTGACTACTTTTTGCTCACCAAACCGGTTCATGAATTGGGCAGCGAAAGGTCTGAGCAAAACCGCTGCAATAATAAATATGGTCATGGATAAACCCGCTTGGGTTTCGGTACCACCAAGTCCATTGGTTACATAGGAGGATAAGGCGGTCGCGAGCGTATAAAATGCAAAAAATAAAAAAAAGCTGCTCAAACAAACCTTAATGAAATCTCCGCTCCACAATTTTGTATGACTCATTAAATGTTCCCCTCTCAGATGCAGACAAAGCCAGTTGCTGGAAGGCATCATTCATTTTTTTGTGCTAGATGTTCATCCACGTTTTTATTGACTTTGGACATAAATAGTTTAAATACTTCCATTTCCTCTTCTGTGATGCTCTTTAAAATACTTTCGACAAAAGCAGCTTCTATTGGTGCTAAGGCATGCGCGGCAGCCCTTCCTTTATCAGTTACTTGCAGCAGCAATGATCTCCGATCTGCTGGATTAGCTGCACGCAGCACAAGTGCCTTGCGCTCTAACTGATCAACGAGGCGTGTAAGGTTGGCAGGGTCCTTCTCGGTGCGCTGAGCCAAATCCTTATGACTAATATCGTCCTCCGCATCTAAGCAAACGAGCAGAGACCATTGCTCAGGAGTGACATCATGACCTTGGAAAAGCTGTTGTAAGCAATGACTCAGCTTTCGTCCAGTATTGCTGATTAAATAACCAGTGGAATTTTTTAGATCCATCGTTTTCACCTGCTTCTCTTAAATTAGTTGTTATAACAATAATACGCTAGACAAATAAAAAGGTCAACCGCTGCAATCACAGAACCCATCGCCTCGGTTGACATATTTAGTTAGTGCTGTTTGATTTCAGCTTATGTTGTTTACGGTATTGCTCCGGTGTTAAATAAGTTTGAAGCTTGAAGGCACGGCTGAAGTGAGAAGGATGCTTAAAGCCTACTTCATAGCCAATGTTGGTAATAGGCTGGTTGCTGTCGATAAGCTCAACCTTTGCCTGGTAGATTCTTCGTTGCATAAGAAATTGGAAAATAGTTATTCCGGTTACTTCTTTAAAGGTTTTGGCTAAGTAATATTTACTAAGATGCAGCTCGGACTGTATGCCTTCAAGCGTTATATCATCATGATAGTTATTCTCTAAATAGGAGATTACTGCTTGTACATGATGTTCTTTGGAGGATGGGAATTTAGTTATCGCTTCAAGCGGCGGTTTGCAAAGCTCACAGATCATGAGCATAAAATCGAGTAGTACAGCCTGAAAGCGTTGGTGTGAGTGAGTCGTATGTTGTTTATATAGCTGCTCAAGCTTTTGAAGTGTTGCTTCTATTTCGATCTTCTCTGCTCCGCGCAGCTGTAATCGTACATTTTGAAGCTTCTGAAACGGAATAAGAAGATCTGGGGCATACGCTGGCTGAATGAACTGTTTAAAATAGGAAGGGTCTAGATGCATCGTTGTTCGATGATAAGGCTCGCTTGGATCAACGTGAGCTCTGTGCAGCGTCATGCCATGCATGAGCAATAGATCACCTTCTTCTAGCACATAAATACGATCATTAATAAGATAGTTTACTTTTCCCCCATGAAAATAGTAAATTTCATAATAAAAGTGGCTATGGTATGGGATATAGGCGTTATAGTCATTGCTGGTGCCAATGTCAAAAGGTAAACCGAATTTTTGCTGTGTGCCCACTAACTCACCCCCGTTGGAAATACCCTCATTATACACCAAGCAGAGTCAAATAAAAGCGTAAACAGATTAATTCGAATGAAGTCATCACTTCTTTAAAGTGCTACCATAAAAGCATGAAGTATATCATTAAATGCCATTAAAATATTTTCAAATAAAGGAGATAAACAATGATGAGCGTAGTTCGTCTAGGTATTATTGGGCTTGGGAATATGGGGAGAGCACATATCAGTTATTTAAAGACCGGTGAAGTGAAAGGCGCTGTAATAACGGCTGTTAGCGACAGCATACCGCAGCAACTGGATTGGGCAAAAGCAGAGCTTGGTAATGAGGTTGCTTTTTTCTCAAGCCCCTATGCACTCATGGTCTCTGGATTGGTAGATGGCGTTCTTATTGCAACACCTCATTTTTCACATCCGGAGCTATCAATTGCTTGTTTCGAACGTAATCTGCATGTATTGTGTGAGAAGCCGGCTGGCGTGTATACCAAGCAGGTTAGGGAGATGAACGAAGCGGCAGGCAAGACGGATGTGAAGTTCAGCATGATGTACAACCAACGTACAAATCCACTTTACGTAAAGCTTAAGGATCTCATCGATTCAGGTGAGCTCGGAGAGGTGAGAAGAACCAACTGGATCATTACGAATTGGTACCGTTCGCAAAGCTATTATGATTCGGGAACATGGCGGGCTACATGGGCTGGCGAAGGCGGCGGTGTACTGCTTAATCAAGATCCTCATCAGCTCGATTTATGGCAGTGGACGATCAGTATGATGCCAAAACGCGTTCGTGCTTTTTGTTATTTCGGCAAACACCGGGACATAGAGGTCGAGGACGATGTGACTGCTTTCGTAGAGTACGAAAATGGAGCGACTGGCGTTTTTGTTACAACGACCGGAGAAGCGCCTGGGACCAATAGGCTGGAAATCAGCGGTGATCGCGGTAAAATTGTCATTGAAGACAATAAGCTGACATTCTGGAGACTTCGTACACCAGAGCCAGAGTTTAATAAACAATATAAAGGCAGCTTCGGCGCTCCGGAATGCTGGAAATGTGAAATACCGGTAAGTGGGAACAGCTTGGAACATAAAGGCATAACACAAAACTGGGTTAATGCAATTTTGCATAATGAGCCTTTAATCGCTCCAGGTGAAGAGGGTATCAAGGGATTGATGCTTTCCAATGCAATGCTGTTATCGACGTGGACGGATAGTTGGGTGGATCTTCCGATTGATGAAGAATTATTTCATAAACATTTGCAGGATAGAATCGAAAACTCTTCTTATAAGAAGGAGGTTTAAATCGATGAGTAAAGCGGATGGGATGAATTATGCCCCTCAGGGTACACTGAATAAAGTAGTCGAAAATGGACAGTTTATTATAGCTGCTGTAAGTTTGGATCATGGACATATTTATGGGATGTGCAACGGGCTCGTAGAGGCAGGGGCAACCTTGAAATGGGTATACGATCCAGACCCGGCTAAAGTTGAAGCATTTGTCAAGACGTATCCGCAAGTGGAAATCGCTGAGTCAGAGGCTCATATATTAGCGGATTCAGAGGTTCAGCTGGTGGCAGCTGCCGCAGTACCCTCTGAGCGCGGCCCGCTTGGCGTACGTGTCATGCGCAGTGGTAAACATTACTTCACGGACAAAGCACCGTTCACGACGCTTGAGCAGCTTAAGGACGCTCGAGCAGCGGCTGTTGAAACGAGCAAAAAATATGCTGTTTATTACAGTGAGCGACTGCATGTTGAAAGTGCTGTATTTGCTGGCCATTTGATCGAAAATGGTGCGATTGGAAGAGTCGTTCAAGTTATCGGACTTGGTCCACATCGACTGAATGCACCGTCACGTCCGGGATGGTTTTTTGAGAAGGAGAAATACGGCGGCATTTTATGTGATATCGGCTCGCATCACGTAGAGCAGTTTCTAGCTTTTACGGGAAATCGCAACGCTAGAGTTGTTAGCAGCCAAGTAGCCAACTATCATAACAAGAACTATCCAGAGCTAGAGGACTTTGGAGATATGACTCTTGTAGGGGATAATGGAGCGACCGGTTATTTCCGTGTAGACTGGCTGACACCGAGCGGTTTGAGCACTTGGGGCGATTGTCGAACGATTATTTTGGGAACAGAAGGTTACATAGAGCTTCGCAAATACGTAGATATCGCTAGAGACAAGGATGGCGATCAGCTTTACTTGGTTAACTCAGACGGAGAACAGCATATGCAGCTTAAAGGAAAAGTCGGATTCCCGTTTTTCGGACAGTTGATCTTGGATTGCTTGAATGGAACCGATGCTGCTATGAGCCAAGAGCATACCTTTAAAGCTGCTGAGCTGTCATTACTTGCACAGGAGAACGCAGTGCGAATAGAATAGATAAATCAATAGTGCTGTCTCATTAGTCATTGACTAGAGGCAGCCTATTTTTGTTCATGATTGTATTGCATAAAAATACATAGTATTGTATATTAATAGAATGGCATTATTAATAGCGGAGGAAGTGAAGGTTTGCTGAGGGACAAAATAGTAAATAAAATGACAGGTATATTAACATATGGCATTACGCCGCCTAAGCTAAATCATACACCGGAAAAGCTTATAGAAATTTCAGAGAAACAATACAACAGAATGAAAGATCTTGATATAGATGGGTTAATTGTTTACGACGTTCAAGAGGAAGCTGACCGTATAGATCAGGAAAGACCATTTCCATATATGCAAACCATCGATCCAACTATATATAGTAAAGACTATCTCGGGCAATTGAACATTCCTAAAATTATTTATCGTTGCGTGGGAAGAAATACGGAAGCTCAGTTATCCGAATGGATTCAGTCTGACTCCGATCAGGATAGGTTTTCTGTATTTGTAGGGGCGTCGTCAAGTAAGCAGGAAGTGAAAATTAATTTAGCGGAAGCGTATAAAACAAGCAAAAATATAAATGAACATTTAGTTTTAGGTGGAGTTGTCATTCCGGAGAGACATACTAAATATAACGATGAGCATATACGCGTTGTAAATAAAGTGAATTATGGCTGCGATTTTTTTGTATCACAGGCTACTTATAATGTAGAGGCGTCAAAAAACTTTTTATCTGATTACTATTATTATTGCCAAGCTAACGAAATTGAGATGGTGCCTATATTATTCAACCTTGCGCCATGCGGCTCCCAAAAAACTTTGGAATTTATGAAGTGGTTAGGAATTAGTATACCGAAATGGTTAGAAAATGATTTAACAAATACTAACGATATTTTGGATAAGTCAGTCAGTCTATCAAGAAAAATATTTGAAGAATTATACGATTTCGGTATTGAAAAAGGGATTCCTATTGGTTGCAGTATCGAGAGTGTATCCACTAGAAAAGTCGAAATTGATGCATCCATACAGTTAGTAAAAGATATAAAGGGTTTTATGGATCAAAGGCTTCTCAAGTAAAGGAAGCCGTAATAGTAGGAAGTATGGCGGATGGGATAGGGGCGGGCTTATGCAAAATGAGGTGCAACAAAACACCTCACTTCGCGTAGGCCTAGCTTATTTTGAAGCCAATGCGTTTAATTCCTTCATCATTTCTTTGTACTCATCCGAAGCAGCAAGGGTGGACGTAAAGCTCTGCCAATCAGCAAGTGAAGCTGCGCCAAGTATGACCTTAATTTTGAATTGTATAAGTTTGTTGTTCAGCTCACTATATTTGCCTGTATTCAACAAGCTATTTGCTGCGAGAAAGGTCTTTCCTTCATAAGAGGTTTTCCTCCACTCGGAAATAACCGCTTCATATGCGATGCTTTTTGCAGCGGGCAAAGATTGCAAGCTGTCGTTTTCCAGCAGATCGTTTTGCCCAAATAGATTGTCGATAGCTGAACGGTCAGCTGGTTCCAGCTCCTTCAATTCATTCCACTCACCGTTTTCTGCCATTTCAAAGCCTCGATCCAGCCATTTAAGCAGCTGTTTAGGCTCCTCTTTTGACATACGTGAAATAAAATACATCCCATTACCTTTGGTATTCCATGGTGAAATTGAAGCACCGGCAGATGTTGCCTTGATGCTCTGAAGAGGCATCCATGTTATCTTGTCGGTAGAAAGAGACAAGGTGTCCGCTACGCTTATAGCTGCAAGACCTGCTTGATTGTCACTTAATCGCTTCGTCGCTTGTTTATTATTTATAACAGGGAATTCTTTGTCAATAAGTCCGTCGGAATAAGCGCGGGCCAGCCATTTTAGAGCAAGATCTTCTTCTGGGCTAACGGCATGGTCAATGACCTTGCCATCCTTGACTGAGAATCGATCTGGACTACCTGTGTATGCATGTTCAACCCAAGCTAACGAGCCAAGTCCGGCTCCATTTGTATATCCGGTCATTCCAAAAGTATCGTGCTTGCCATTGCCATCAGGGTCCTGGGTAGTGAACCTCTTCAGCACTTCATACATCTCATCCATCGTCTTTGGCTGCGTAAGGCCAAGCACGTCCAGCCAGTCCTGTCTGATAGCTGGAAATATAGCATCATGCGGATCACCAGGGCGAGGTATACCGTATATTTTGCCATCGATTGTTCTGCCGCCAGCTCCCATCGCCAGCTTCTTCAAGCGTGGGAATGCTTCCAGCTCTGGGGTTAGATCAATTGCAATACTCTCTAGTAAATCATCTGGATACTGGTAAGGCTCATCCAGCAGCATGATCGATGACATGTCGCCAGCAGCAATCATTAAATTGACCTTGTCACGATAATAATCAGGTGGAATAAGGTTAAATTGAACATTAGTTTTCATACTTGTCTTCATATATTCCATTAGTTTCAATGGGGGATCCGTTATTCCGTTATCTGCTCGCGTGCTTATTCGGATTAAGGGCAGTGCATGTGGATCTTTAACGAGTGCGAATCGATTGACCGAGTCCCATGAAACAGTTAGGCCGCTGGCTTCAGCAGCAAGACGAAGCGGGATCCACATCGTTTGTTTGCTAATAAAGGGTGCTGCTTTGAGATCAGTAATTTTGTTGCCGTCTATTTCTGCTTCATGGCGATTAACCCAAAATGTGAGTGTAGGCTTGTCTTTGTGCGTAGCGACCAGCTTTCGCTCAGCCGCGTCCCACAGTGTCTCATATCCAAGCCCCTCTAGCATTGCTTTTCCCGGAACCATCATTGTTGAGTTGACGATTTGAGGGGGATAAGGAAGTCCGACTGGCAGGTTCTGAAAGGATACGGATACTGAGGATCGAATACTAATACTTTCAATAATTTCACCCTGCTCAGTATTCTCCCATGGACTTTGCGGTGAAGCAGCAGCAGCAGGGAAGCTGCTCATTACAGTTGCAGCAATAGCTACTGAAAAACCGGTTAGTGTCGACTTGCGAAACTTACGTTGCTTCATTCAGTTCCCTCATTTCCATTTTTGGTAACAATTATTAGACGTGAATGGAGGCCGAAGGTTTCGTTAATCTTTCCTTAACTATACTTTTTTTCTAGACATTGGTTAGACTCTGATTGGCGCAGTGCATATTCAATTGCTGTAAGCTTCTGTTCAAAAAAATGATCCGACCCGACAAGCTTATACAAACCCATTTTCTTCAATACTTCCAAAGGCTGTCGTTGAATTCCTGAAATAAGAACGGTAGATCCAAGTTTCTCGAAACGTTGTACAATGCGGGCTAGAGTGAATTCTCCTGTGGTATCCATGTAAGTTACTTTCTCCATATGAAGAAGTATAATGTTAGACTTTACATAAATCTGATTTATAGTAGACCTCTCAAGCCCATTCGCCGTCCCGAAAAAGAGCGGACCTTCAATGGAGTAGATATTAATTATTGGATAATCAAGTTCTTCTATTACCGTTAATGCTTCACTCATCCGTTTCACAAATAGGATGACAGCCATGATTAATCCGACTTCAACTGCCGTTGTTAAATTTGTAAATACGGTTAACAAACAAGTAACTAGGAGTACAAGAGAATCACTCGTTTTGTTTTTCAAAATATGGACAAATTCTTTACGCTCACTCATATTCCAAGCTACTAGCATAAGAATGGGGGCCATACTAGCAAGAGGAATATCAGAGGCGTAAGGAGCAAACAAAATAAGCACTAGTAATACAACTGCACTGTGCAGAATACCTGACATAGGTGATACAGCTCCACTCTTGATGTTGGTTGCTGTCCGTGCAATTGCACCGGTTGCCGGAATACCGCCAAAGAGAGGAGATACCATATTTGCAATGCCCTGCCCAATTAATTCACGGTTGCTATTATGACGGTTGCCAGTCATGCCATCCGCTACTTTGGCCGACAATAAGGATTCTATACCGCCCAGTATGGCAATAATAAATGCCGGACGAATCAAAGTCTCTATACGTTCAAGGGTTATTTCCGGAAAGTGGAAACGGGGTAATGTACTTGGAATCGCTCCGAAGGAAGAGGCGATGGTCGCTAAATCTCCCCTAAAGAATAAGGCTGCTGTTAGGCTTGATACGAGAAGGCCTACTAATGAACCAGGAACCTTAGGTAGAAATTTCGGTGTAAGCAGCATGCACATAAAACAAATACCAGCTGTTATGACACTGTAGAAATTTATGGTTGTAATATGCATGATTATTTCTTTCATGTTGGGTAGGAAATTTTCATGGTTTTCTATATCGTGAAGTCCTAAAAAATTTGAAATTTGCCCGCTAAAGATAATGAATGCGATGCCAGTGGTAAAACCGATAGTTACAGGACGTGGGATAAATTTAATTAGAGCACCTAGCTTGAATACACCCATAAGAACAAGAATAATCCCAGCTAGAAACCCGGCGATCAATAAATTTTCGTACCCGTGTTGTATGACAATAGCTAAGAGGATCGGGATAAATGCACCGGTTGGACCACCGATTTGAAATTTTGATCCACCAAACAGGGAAATAAGAAATCCGGCCATAATAGTCGTATAAATGCCGGATTCGGGTTTGACACCTGCAGCAATAGCAAACGCCATTCCTAGAGGAATGGCGATAATACCAACAATTAAGCCAGAAATGATATCTTTGCGAAAGGATCCTGCATGGTATCCATTGAATCTACCCATCCATCTCACTCGCATTACCTTCCGTTATTCATATATTTGATTATTTGAATATATAAGGAATATTACTCCTGGGAGGATGCGATGTCAACGCTGATATTCGTCTGATTTTCGCCGAAGAGGATCGATAAAAACAAAGAAACAAGGTGATCCTAAGTATCGCTCAAGGATGCCCTTGTTATTTTCGTTTATGGCTCGTTTCGGATGACTTCAAGTAATGAAATAGCATCAACGAGGTGATTATCAAAAATTTGCTTCGCAACGGATAACAACTCTTTAATCAACGGATCTCGTAACGAATAGATGACTGAAGTGCCATCCTTTAAGCCGTAAACCACATTTTTATTTCGTAATACTGATAATTGCTGAGAAACGGCGGAACCTTCCGATCCCAAAATACTTTGCAATTCATTTACGTTCTTATCGCCTTCGCTTAGGACTTCAAGGATTTGAATTCTCATCGGATGAGCCAACGCTTTAAAGAAGTCGGCTTTAAATTGTTGAATATTTTGATTTTGATGCATAGCATATGCTCCCTTAGCAGATAAACTTTTGAATATAGGAATATAATATCACAAATAACAAAACATCGTAGAAAAGGCGTTAAAACGATCCTGATTTGTTAATTCGTTATAAATGCAGTATAATGAAACGAATATTCAATAATTTGAATATTTGAATGATTGTTTGGCGTGAATAAGGAGTTGTTGCGAATGCAAAGTAATAAGGTTAGCGATCAATCTCATCATAATTCGCAATCCTTCTATGGATTATCTTCAAAACTAGCAGAAACTAATAGTAGACTGACGGTCATAGATAGTGGAATCCAGGCTCTTCAACAGTTCGGAGCGGATTCCATTTGTAAAGTCTGTATTTCTAATGGAGGCTCCTGCTGTAACGGTTGCGGACATCTAAAGCATGGGCTGGGATGCCAACAACGAAATACAAGCTGTACGGCGTGGTTATGCGGGTTTCTAAAATTTTTATTGTATGAGACTGGTCACTTACGTCAATGGAATGATTTTTGGGAAGAGGTGCCTGGCAGAGAGTATCGTGAGGACTTTACCCCTGATTATTTCTTACTTAAAAAGTCGTTGCCTGCTCAAAATCTACGCATTCTTAGTGAAGCTCTCGCAGCGGACCTGTTGGAGCTGGCTAGAGGACATATAGCAATTGGTTTCATACTTACACTTCGGGAGAAAATTGATAAAAATATTGACCGATTAGATGAATGCAGTCATGATCCAAAGAAGCAAGTGAGAATACGAAGGAATATAAAAATATTATCGAGTCCATTTCATCGATTCAACCAAGCGCTCGTTGTGTATAAACAACAATTAAATGAAAAAGTAATGGATTAATACATGGGTAGAAGAAGCGCCTGATTTGACTGTAATACATCCAATCATATCCACATCCAAGACGATTTTTTTGAGTATGACTGTATTTCGTCCATATTAATTGTCATTTCCGTACTTAAATGGTCTCTAGCGTCGTATTAGATTGGATCTTTTCCATTCAAATACAATAAAAACGAAATAGATAGGTGTTTGATTGGACAAATTCCATTCTAATCACTGATCATTGGCTTATGAAAAGGGACTCGACTCTCTCCAATCCATCGCCTACGTATAGGGCTCGGTGAAATAGGATGCTCGTCCGCATACCAAGTCGAATATGCGCTTTTCTTTGACTCACAAGGCAGACCGATGAGCTTGTAACTATCTCAAAGAGTGATTCATATAACATATTAAAGGAGCTGTCATGCAAGTCTGATTAGACTTGCGTGACAGCTCCTTATTGTTGTTGATTATTATAGATAAAATTATAGATAAACCGCTTTGCCGGTTTTGGACGATTCATAAATCGCTTCAAGAATTTGAGAAACAACGAAGGCTTGCTCTGGTGTAACAACAGGCTCAGTATCCTCGTCAATTGCTTTAATCCATAGTCTCATTTCCAGGTCAGAATCGCTCTCCGATTTGCCGTCGTAGAAAGCAACGCCGCCAGCTTTCAAGTCAATTTCTTTTGTGTATAAGCGGCTGTGCTGTTCACCGTTAATACGAAGGCCGCCCTTCATGTCAGCGCCGCCTTCCGTACCGGATAGCGTACATTTAGCTTCATCTACTTCAAGTGTGTTTAATGCCCAGCTGGATTCCAATACGATTGTAGCGCCGTTTTCCATTACGATCATACCGAATGCGGAATCTTCAACTGTAAACTTAGCAGGATCCCAAGGTCCCCATGCGTTAGCAGCATTTTCGCGTTGTGAAAGCTTGTGGTAGGATGTACCAAGTACTACTTTTGGCTTGTAGTTATTCATCATCCAAAGTGTTAGATCAAGTGCATGCGTACCGATATCGATAAGCGGGCCGCCGCCTTGCTTCTCTTCATCTAGGAACACTCCCCAAGTTGGAACCGCGCGGCGACGAACAGCATGAGCTTTAGCATAATAGATCTCACCTAGCTCGCCTGCTTCGCAGATTTTTTTCATTTGTTGACTGTCCGTACGGTAGCGATTGTTATAGCCAACTGTTAGCTTCTTGCCTGTACGACGAGCTGCTTCAACCATACGACCAGCATCAAATGCTGTTTTGGCCATAGGCTTCTCACTCATAACATGCTTGCCTGCTTCAAGAGCAGCGATCGAGATGTCTGCATGCATGTCATTTGGAGTCAAGACATGAACGATATCGATAGTGGAATCCTTAAGCAATTCTGTATAGTCGGAATAAACTTTAGCATCTTCTGAGCCGTATTTTTCAGCAGCTTCAGTAGCACGTACTTCCACGATATCACAGAAAGCTACCATTTCAACATTTTCAAGCTTTTTTAAGCTTGGAAGATGCTTTCCGTTAGCGATACCGCCGCAACCAATAATACCAATACGATAAATTTTTGACATGAATAAATTCCTCCTACATTTTTATATTATAGTTTTTAGTATTTCACTCTTCCGATACTCAGAGGGAGTAACGCCGAATTTTTTGCGAAAAACAGCGTGCAAGTAGTTGCCTCCCGCAAAGCCGGATAGCTTGGCAATTTTTTCAACAGACTGCGTGGTGCTTTTAAGCTCTCGGCACACGGCTTTCAAACGGATATCTTCTAAGACATGACTGAATGTATGTCCGTGATGAAGCTCCTTGAATAGCCGCTGAATATGTCGTGTACTGAGGTTGAGCTTCTCCGCAACATCCTCGAGCGTAATCATACCGTTGTAATTTGCGTACATGTATTCCATCGCAAGCTGATAGCGGTAAGCTTTCATATCTCGCGTTGGAAGCTGCTCTTGTTCATTCGCGGTATCGTAGGCTCGTGCGGCGCGGAGCAATATTTGAATGACATTTTGCTTTATTGTTGTGTAGCTGCCGCTGTAATTTTTGTTCAATGCTTGATAGGCTTCCAAAAAAAGCGGCATCGCGTTATGAATGTCTACTGTCGGGAAGAGTGGAAGCGCCGCTAGGTTCCGCATACAATTCTGTGCTTCAGATGCTTCCCAGTCATCATAAGAATTAGCGTTATCCCTGTCAGCTTGAGCGCCCCGATCGATTATATCGACATGAAGGCACAGCTCATCCATTGCTTCGTGTGGATCTGCCTCTTGATAATGCATGACATCGGGACCGGTTAAATAAAACATGCCAGGCCTTAAGGCATACTCTTGATCGGCAATAATAACTTTTCCTTTGCCTTGTGGGATGAAATGGAATTCGTATTCCGAGTGCTTATGAAACCCGATGACTCTGCCAGGTAAGAACCGCGCCATATGGAAACGAAGGACATGAATGTCATATTGGCCCCATCTTATGCGAAGCTCCAGACGCTCGAGCGCATCTTGCTTCTCCAGCATCACCTCGCAAGAAATGTTAGGCATGCTAATTCCTCCTGCAGCCATTCAGTTGTTAGCTGCGTATTATTGGTCTAACTCATCTAGTCTTACAGAGCGATGCTCGCCGGCAGAACGAACGGATGCTTCCATCAATCTAGTTAAATCAACAGCTAGACGAATATTTTCTTCCGCCTGCGTATCTTCTGTAATATGATTCACCCATTGATGGAAAGCACTTTCTTTAGCAAGCGGGATAGGCTGTGACACCCACTGCTCAGACAACTCACTGCCACCAGCAGAAGTTTTAAGCAGCAGTTTATCATCAGGAGTACCGTAAAGCAGGCTGCCTTCTGTACCATGAATCTCAACAGTAAATGGAGAATGATTGTTGATAAAGCCTGCTTCAACAATTCCGATTGCGCCAGAATCTGTGGATAATACAGAAACCGCGTTATCTTCAACTTCTTTACCTGTGATATAACCGAAATGAGCCGATACCTGGGTAGGCAGCTCGTTCAAAAACAGTCTAGTCAAATACATAGGGTGACAACCTAAATCGATAAGTGCACCGCCGCCACACTCCTCCAGGCTGAAAAAGTGTTCAGGCAGCCATCCAGCAGTAGCTCCGTTATGCGACAAACGAGCCCGCACTTGCGTAATTCTACCAAGTAGCTTTTGATCTAAAATATCGCGAATAGCAAGTGTATAGCCATCGTTCAAGCGTGGCAGTGAAACCGTTAATTTAACATTATTTTTGGATACTTCATCTAAAATTGTATTTACTTCACGCAATGTTGGGGCAATGACTTTCTCAGTGAAAATATGCTTGCCTGCTTTAGCAGCCGCAACCATTATCTCAGCATGGCGAGTAGTAGGCGCATCAACGATAACTGCGTCAATATCATCACGGTTTAACAGCTCATCCAGGTTGGCGTAAAAAGGTACGCCAAGCTTTGCTGCTGCTGCTTGTCCTCTTTCGACAATTTCATCCCATACCGCCGTAATTTCTGTTCCAGGATGCTCTTGCGCTTGCTTCGTATAATCCCATGCATGTACATGCCAATAGCTGATTTTCCCAATTCGTAACATCGGTCCATCTCTCCCTACGCAGTTATCAGTTATACTGATTTTAATATATAATTTTATGACAACACCATTAATCTACCACACTTTCCTCCTTATTTTTAGTGTAAATAGATGACTTTAAATATGTGATATTGCGACATCCTAATTATATTCTTTCCGATAGTCACGAGGGGAAAGATGAGTTTTCTTTTTGAACGTTTTGCCAAAATGGGAGAAGTTATCGAAGCCGACGGCTGCGGCAACATCCGTAATACTCATATCTGATTCTCGCAGCAGACGCTGCGCCTCCTTAATTCGTGTCAAGATGACATAATCTGAGAAAGAGAAGCCGGTAATTTCCTTGAACACGCGGCTTAAATAGTAAGGACTAATAAAAAATTGCTCGGACAGCGAGCTTAGTCTGAGCGGCTCATTGAAATGAGCATTGATATAACGGACGATTTCGGATATTTTGGCATGCATTGGCGTCGAGTGATGAAGAACAGTAGAACCATTCTGCTCTAAATATCGGGCCGCTGAGAGCAATAGCTCAGTAATCGCAATGCTAGGGAATAACTCATAGCCAGTAGGTTTACATTGCATTTCTGATATCATCCGCTTCATGACTTGCTCGATTGCAAGCTGTTCCTGCCGTGGAAGTCTAATAATATGACTTTGATGTTGAAACGGGCTTAGCAGAAAGTCAGCATGGCCAGCCGATAACCGCTTCATCATCACATCATCGAAATGTGCGATGACACGCTCATGAGAAGTTTCTCCTGCTTGCATGGTTTTATGAAGCTCGTGCTTATTAATGAAGACGAGGTCACCTTGTTCCACGGAGTATGAGCGATCACGGATGAAATAGATACGTTTGCCGGATAACAGATAATAAATTTCATAATAGTCATGATAATGATCATCGGTCATTGTAAACGCTTTCGAACGTTTCGCGTATTCTACGTAAAGCTCCGTAAGGGAACCGAAGCTAAACGCTTCAGGATCATTATCCATTAGGCTAGCTCCTTTGTCAAAATTCGCAATATAAGCGGTGTTTTATGAAAAACGAGCACCATTTGAAGAGAATTATATCATTCTTATACGGTAATATGGAAGTAATTAAATTTAGAGGGGAGCTATTAAAATGACAAAGAAACGTTATGTGTTAGTAGGAAGCGGGGGGAGAGCGGAGTTTTTTTATGGTGCGCTTGCAACAAATTTCAAAGAGACTTCCGAGCTGCTCGCCTTTTGCGATATTAATCAAACTCGAATGAATTACGCGAATAGCATTTTAATGAATAAATATAACCATGAACTGGTTCATACCTACAAATCAAATGAATTCGATCGTATGATCGAAGTGGAGAAGCCTGATATTGTAATCGTTACTAGCATGGACCGTACACACCACACATACATTATTCGTGCGCTCGAGTTAGGCTGCGATGTCGTAACAGAAAAGCCGATGACGGTAGATGAGAAGAAATGCCAAGAAATATTGGATGCCGTCGAGCGTACAGGCCGCAATGTGCGAGTAACCTTTAATTATCGCTATGCGCCGCATCATACGAAAGCAAGAGAGCTGATCGCAAACGGTGTAATCGGGAAAGTGAACTCCGTGCATTTCGAATGGTTGTTGAATACGCAGCACGGCGCAGATTATTTCCGCAGATGGCATCGCAACAAGCAGAATAGCGGCGGCTTGCTCGTTCATAAATCAACGCATCATTTCGATCTCGTAAACTTCTGGATTAATTCGCAGCCGGAGTCAGTATTTGCTTTTGGAGATTTGCTCTTCTACGGCCGTGAAAATGCCGAGGAGCGCGGCGAGACGCAATTTTATGAACGCGCTACCGGAAATGCCATTGCTGAAAATGATCCTTTTGCGCTGCACTTGGATAAAAATGATCATTTAAAATCGATGTACTTAGATGCGGAGCATGAGGACGGCTATCGTCGTGATCAGAGCGTATTCGGAGATGGTATTAATATAGAGGACACTATGGGGGTGCTCGTGCGGTACAAAAACAATGCGATTCTTACGTATTCTCTGAATGCTTACTTGCCATGGGAAGGCTATCGTATTGCATTTAATGGTACAAAGGGGCGCTTGGAGATGAACATCGTAGAGCAATCCTACGTGAACTCTGGCGGTGAAAAGGCGCAAGAGGGTGCTTTAAAGGAACATCGGATAACGGTATTTCCAATGTTTGCGGCACCTTATGAACTTGATGTAGAGGAAGGCATTGGCGGTCATGGCGGCGGAGATCCGGTGCTGCTTAATGATTTGTTTGGTACACCTGTAGAGAACCCATTCAATCGTGCTGCAAATCATGTCGATGGCGCAAGATCTATATTGACCGGTATAGCGGCGAATCGTTCGATTCAGACAGGTCAAGCAGTGAAGATTGATGACTTAGTGAAATTCTATAACTAGAAAATGGAGGGTGTATATATGAAGCCGTTTATGGATGACAATTTTTTGTTATCAAATGAAACTGCTGTGAGGCTTTATCATGATTTTGCTAAGGACATGCCGATTATAGATTACCATTGCCATCTAAGTCCGCAGCAAATTTATGAAAACACAAGCTTCGCGAATATTACGGAAGCTTGGCTTTACGGTGATCATTATAAATGGCGGGCTATGCGCGCAAACGGTGTGGAGGAACAACTTGTAACCGGCGGCGAGGGAGTTACCGATTACGAACGGTTCGAGGCATGGGCGCAGACGGTGCCGCAGACGATTGGAAATCCGCTCTATCAATGGTCACATTTGGAGCTTCGCAGATTTTTTGGAGTGAATGAGCTCATCAATGAGAAGAATGCGAAGGCGATATGGGAGCAGGTTAACGCTAAACTTAATGAAGGCAGCTTCAAAGCTCGTGATTTGATCAAAATGTCTAAAGTTGAAGTGATTTGTACGACGGATGATCCCATCGACTCACTAGAGTATCATATTGCAATCAAAGGGTTAGAAGACTTCGATGTGCAAGTATTGCCTTCATTCCGTCCAGATAAAGCGCTTGAAATCAATCGCTCGACTTTTCAAGATTGGGTTAACAAGCTTGGGGCTGCAGCTTCCATAACAATAGATAATTATGATAAAATGCTCGATGCTCTAGCAGATCGAGTGCAGTTCTTCCACGACGTTGGCTGCAAGGTGTCTGATCATGCTCTTGATTATGTTGCCTATGCGGAAACGACTAAGGATGAAGCGGCTGTTATATTCGCAAAAGCACGAAACGGTGAATCAGTCAGCTTAGAGGAAGAGAAGAAATATAAAACATATACGCTGCTTTTCTTGGGACGCTTGTATGCGGAGCGTGGCTGGGTCATGCAATTCCATATTAATGCAGCGAGAAACAACAGTACGCGTATGGTTGAAATGCTAGGTCCAGATACAGGCTTCGACTCCATTAATGACAGCTCTGTCGCGTACCCGCTTGTTAAGCTTCTTGATGCACTTGATATGGATAATGCGCTGCCGAAAACGATTGTGTACTCACTCAACGCAAAAGATAATGATGTGCTCGGTTCAATTATCGGCAGCTTTCAAGGCGGAGGTATTCCGGGCAAAATACAGCTGGGCTCAGCATGGTGGTTTAACGATACGAAAAAAGGAATGCTCGATCAAATGAACGCGCTCGCGAACCTTGGTTTACTTAGCCGATTTGTCGGCATGCTGACGGATTCACGCAGCTTCTTATCCTATACCAGACATGAATATTTCAGACGACTGCTCTGTAATTTACTAGGGGAATGGGTAGAGAACGGTGAGGCGCCTCATGATATGGAGCTGCTAGGGGACATGGTTCAAAATATTTCCTATCGAAACGCGAAGGCATACTTCGGTTTCTAGCGTATAAGTAACGTTCTGCAGCACCGTTAGGTTGACGGTGACTGCTGAACGTTTTTCGCAGTGTATAAGGCGTTATGCTACGTATAACGTCAGTCATTTCATGTTGCTGCCTACCGGGCACTTATTTTAAGAGGGGCCAGTTGGGCAGCAGACCTATTAATTAAAGTTTAGAACTCCGCATCGTTGCTGCTTGATCGAATACACGACGCAAGAGGACTAGCATTTGATCGACTTCTTCCTTTGTTACGATCAGCGGGGGCATTAATCTGATGGTAGACGGATTCGGGGAGTTAATGAGCAAGCCTTCCTGTAAGCTCATCATGACAAGCTCACTTCCCATTCCATCGGCAACATCGAATGCTAGCAGCAAGCCTTTACCGCGTATATTGGTAATCTTATAATCGCATGAGAGCTCTTGAAGCCCTTTCTTTAAATAATTGCCTTGCTGCTCCGCATTGTCTGCTAGGTTTTTGTGCAATACCTCTTGAAGTACTGCATAGCCTGCCGCCATCGCAAGCGGTTGTCCCCCGTAGGTTCCGCCCTGATCCCCAGGATCAAATAAATCATATTTGTCAATCGTCAGCATGGCGGATAACGGGAAGCCGCCTCCAATTCCTTTTCCGAGCGTCAAAACGTCCGGTTTTATTCCATAATGCTCGTAAGCGAATAGCTTGCCCGTTCTGCCGATGCCAGTCTGAATTTCATCGAAAATAAGGAGCATACCGTACATATCGCATATTTTGCGAAGTGCGAATAAGTAGGCTTCATCAACCGCGTTTACTCCGCCTTCTCCTTGTACAAGCTCAAGCATAATAGCACAGGTATTATTCGTAACAGCCGCAAAGCAAGCATCAAGATCATTGATCGGTACATGCTTGAAGCCGTCTATCTTAGGAGTAAATAAGCTCTCCCAATGCGCTTTTCCTGTTGCCGACATAGTAGCCAGCGTACGTCCATGAAAGCTATTGGTGAGCGTGATGATTTCATAAGCTCCGTTCATATTAACCTTGCCATGCTTTCTTGCCAGCTTAATGGCGCTTTCGTTTGCTTCTGCTCCGCTGCTGGCAAAAAACACTTTATCCATGCCGCTGACACTCGTTAACAGCTCAGCGAATTGAATTTGTGGCTTATTATAGTAGGCTGGGCTCGCGTGAACTAGAGTAGATGCTTGGTTTGACAATGCTTGTTGAAGTACAGCGGGGGAATGCCCCAAACCATTAACTGCCCATCCGCCTACAAAATCCAAATACTTTTTTCCTTCCGTATCCCACAGATACATCCCTGTACCGCGTTCCATCACGATGTCAGGACGCTTGGCGGTAAATAAAATCGATTTGTCCGCTGCTGCCAGTAAGCCGTTCGTTACATTAGTTTCTGTCTGAAGCATATCTAATCACCCGCTTATTTAAAGTATTGAATAATTATACAACTAAGAGAATAAAAATGCAACAATCCATTTAGTGAGCTTGAGCAGTCATGTGAAAAGAGACTGATATGGATTATAATGGGGATAGTACTTGCTTATTACGAATGAATTGATAAAGGGGAAGTCATTTTGACGTTAATTGGTAAGATCAAGGAAATTAATCGTTATCCTGTAAAATCTTTTGCAGGTGAGAGTTTGGATAGATGCAAAGTAGAGAGCTATGGTTTATATGGCGACCGAATTCATGCTTTTATAGATGAAACAAAGGAAGGATGGGATAGCTTTTTTACTGCTAGAAGTATCCCGAAAATGCTTGCTTATAGGGCAAAACTTGAGGACGAGGATTTCGAGAATGATTTGGGAGCAGTAAGTGTAGCTTCACCGGATGGACGAGTTTTTAACTGGAATGAAGATTTATTGGCTGAAATTCAAACACATTCGAAAAAAAAGATGGTTATGATGAGCTATAGCATGGAAAACTCTGAGCTTATGGCTGTTGATGCTAGCAGTATTTTAATAATTACGGATCGTACAATACGCCGGCTTGAAGAGCTTTGGGGGAAGGATTTAGATCCACGTCGCTTTAGAGCGAACCTAGTTGTGTCAGTAGAAGAGAACGCATTCCACGAACAGAATTGGATAGGAAAAATATTGTCAGTAGGCAGTGCGGAATTACAAGTTGATACGTATTGTGAACGCTGCTCTATGATTACAATTGACCCTGAAACACTTGAGCGGGATTCTTCTCTATTGAAGAAAGTAAATGAAGAGATGAATTTACAATTCGGTGTGTATGCTTCCGTTAGGAAGACGGGACAGATTCATATCGGAGAGAAAGTATATTTATTAGACTAGGATGGTTTATGAAAGGAGAAATCATGGAAGGCAACAAAATTATATTTGAATCAATTGATGATTATATTTCAAAATTTCCTCCAGAGGTTCAGGAAATACTTCAAACATTAAGAAAAGTTATACAGGAGTCAGCACCAGGGGCAGATGAAAAGATAAGTTATCAAATGCCTACCTTTGCTTTACATGGTAATCTGGTGCATTTCGCTGCTTATAAAAATCACATAGGGTTTTATCCATCAGCTAGTGGAATTGAAGAGTTTAAAGATGAATTATCGGAATATAAAGGGGCAAAAGGATCCGTACAATTTCCTATAGATAAGCCAATTCCATATAAATTAATTAGCAGGATCGTTAAATTTAGAATAGCTGAAAATATAGAACGAGCAGAGGGCAAGATGAAGAAGAAGAAATAAGTGTTATGATAAAGCAATGTATGGGTATGAACTAGATCAAAAAATCGATCAAGATTCAGAAGGATTTCTTCAATTTAAAGAGGGAACTCTTTATCCGGCATTAAAAAGATTGGAATCACAGGGGCTTGTAGAAAGCTATTGGCAGGAATCACATGAGGGACCTCGCAGAAAATATTATAGGATTACAAAAATAGGTAAAAAAGCATTATCGCATTTTAGGAAGGAATGGGCACTTTTTCAGCAAATTATGAACAGGATTGTAGGTGTTCAGAATGGATAATTCCTCCTCTTGGAAAATCCACTTATTAAAAGAGATGCTTGTTTGGATAATTTGTTTAGTCGCTGCATCCGTTGGACCTATTCTGCTAATCAACGCACAATTTCAGATGCTCTTTATTTTTGGTCCTATGGTACTGCTTACTATTTGTTATGGAATATACCACGGACTTATAAGACGAGTAACCTCTCCTGTTTTATGGCTAATTATGCTGCCTATTTTGTATGGGTGTTTTGTTTTTCTCATGTTAATGGACATATCGATTGAGGATTTTATGAGTCAATTAGTGGCATTAAATTTAAAAGGGGATGGTATATTCACCATATCAGTCATTCACTTATTATGGATGGGGATTATTATAAGATCTTTGGCTTTGCAGGCTACCAGCCGTAAAAAGTGGGTTGAAGTCGTTCGATCTAGTTTCGAATACTGGGCCATGCTTATGATCTCACTCGTTATTGCGATTTCGGAAATATTAATGAATTCGGGAGAAGGTAAAGTCATTATTTTAAACATTTTTCTACTGTACGTATTCCTCCAAAAAATCATCGAACCGACTTCTTTTATTAAATCGAAAAATAAATTGAAATATTGGTTGACTTAAAGAAGGTTGGTTAATGCTACAGAAGCTCAAAACTGAAACCAGCGGTTATCAGATTGTGTTTAATTTTCATTTGTCGGATTTGATTGTATTTCATCCAGTCAAATCTACTTTAACCGACGTTTTTTGACTCAGACTGTATTTCATCCAAGCTAATCGTCCATTCAAAAGATAAAGGGCTTATAACTACCAATTTGGTTGTATCTTTTCCATTCAAACACATAGGAAAATAGAAGTATCAGTTGTTTGAATGGACAAAATCCATTCAAACCGCCGATTACGTAACCTTGCTTGAAATAGAACGATAGTAACTGGATGCTCAACCCGTCCCGTTTGTATAGAATATCACCAATCATATTCATCAGCGACTTGGATGTGATGTTATATTAGGTTCACATTGTGAAACTAATGACCGTAATTGTGGTAGTAGAGACGAATTAGTTTCAGAATTTGCGGCTAATTCACCTGATAGAGGGCATGTCCCTTATAATAAACAATCAAGTAATAAAAAACCTCCAAGACCAGTTTAATTGTGGTTTTGGAAGTTTTTTTATTTTGGGATTGTTCCATTAGGCTCTATCCTTTAGGGGACAGCTCTTTCGTATTATTTAGTTTATACGTTGGGCTTATTGTATTGTTTATTTTATTATTTTTTTGAATGTGTAGGTTACTTCAATTGGAATGTCTTTAAGCGCCAAAAGCAATGCGGTAACCATTATTATCGCGGATGGTCATTTCACTCCACCCTTCAGACCAATTAGGCCCATTTACGATTTCAACACCTTTAGACAGGAATACCTCATAAAGTTGTTTCAATTCCTCTGGTTGGGTATAACAGAACGCATCAAAATACAGCCCACCATCAACAGAAGAGCTAGGTCGGACATCACTTATTTGTTTAGCCTCGTGTAGAATAAATGTGACGGCTCCATGGTTCATATGTATATGACCACCAATAATTTCTTCGGTGAAGCCTATTCTCTCATAGTAACGAATTGAATCCTGTAAATTAGCAACAAGTAAAACAATAGAAGATCCTTTCAAGCCTACCGAAATTCCACCACTTTGTCCCAATCTCATCCCCACTTCCATTTTTAGGATGTTACCAAAACTATTATGCAATATTCAGAGGGATTTTTCCACTAAAAGAGGCTGGATAAGTCTCGATAAGTTTTTATGAGTCTCTAGCTAACACCCCAAAACCTGAGCTTAGTTACTTAAAACGCTATTCGGACGTGGTGTAACGTGATTTGTTGTGGCTGATTTGGTAGGGCAGGGTAGGATAGAACTGGCAGGACAGTGAGAGTTACCATCGTTTTGTATAAAGAAACGTAAAGGAATATCAGGTATTTGAATGTATTTTATCCATTCAAATACCTGATATTCCTTGTTCCTATATGTTCGAATGTAATAGATACAATCAAATAGCTAGTTAGGAGCATTTTGCTTGCGAAACGGACGATTAGCCTGTATGAAATATAGGCTGAGTCAATTTACGTCGTTTTGATGTTGGTTTGCTTGTATAAAATACAGTCAAATACGATAAACAAATGAACAGTAAGCTTTTCTCGCTATTTATGCGCGGCTGACTTCTGTTTTGAGCTTAAATAGATAGCCGAAAAGATTTATCGGCCAAAATGATGGGGGACATATGAGGGGAGCAAGTGTGCTATCAGTAGAGAAAACGGTGACGGATAGAAACGCCAACTAACCCTTTTTTAATGTAGAATTGCTTTTTCAATTGGTGATGCTTAAAAATGTTCTGTTTTCGTTCGTAAATGTGTGTTATTATTATAAACGAACTAAAACAAACATATTAGGAGGTTTTACCCCCATGGAAGTACGTCACACAACTAACCCAACAGATGTAAAGCAATATACAACAGATCGTTTGCGCAGTGAGTTTCTAATTGAAAGCCTGTTCGAACAAGATCAAATCAAGATGACTTATACACATTATGACCGTATGATTGTCGGCGGCGCGGTTCCTGTGAACGAAGCACTTGAGCTTGAAGATGCGGCTACTTTGAAGACTGAATATTTTCTGGAGCGCCGCGAGGTTGCTTTCTTAAATATTGGCGGTCCTGCATCAATTTCCGTTGATGGTGAAGTCTATGAATTAAATAAACTTGATGTACTGTATGTTGGCAAAGGAAAGCGTCAGGTTCTATTGTCCAGTGTTGACAAGGCTAATCCAGCGAAGCTATATTTCTGTTCTGCACTTGCGCATGCGGTAATCGCTACGCGCAAAATGACGATGGAGGAAGCAAACCCTACTCATCTTGGTTCACAAGAAACATCAAATGAGCGGATTTTGTACAAATACATTCATGCGGACGGCATCCAAAGCTGTCAGCTTATGCTCGGTGTGACAAGTCTTAAGACAGGCAGTGTTTGGAATACAATGCCTTCTCACGTACATGATCGCCGGATGGAGGCTTACCTCTATTTTGACATGAATGATGATGCGCGCGTATTTCATATGATGGGTGAGCCATCGGAAACTAGACATCTTGTAGTTGCGAACGAGCAAGCTATTATTTCACCGCCTTGGTCGATTCACTCAGGTGTTGGCACTAGTAATTATACATTCTGCTGGTCAATGGCAGGAGAGAACTATACGTTTACAGACATGGACGCAGTGCCTGCGAGCGAGCTAAAATAGAATTATTCGCGACAGGAGGTGCTTCATGCTTGCTGCTGAAAGGCATCGTATAATTATTGAGAAATTAGAACAGCTCGGTGCTGTCAAAGTATCCGAGCTAAGTGAGCAGTTCCAGGTTACAGAAAAGACGGTTCGTGAGGATTTAGAGAAGCTCGAGGAAAAGGGGCTTCTCAAGCGTACGCATGGCGGCGCGGTACCTGAGCAAAGCGGTGAGGACAGTCTCTTTCCATTGCAATTCCCAAACAGTAAGCATCAGCAGGAAAAAAAGGCGATAGCTTCACTTGCTTTGACCTGTATTGAACCTAACGATATTATAGCGCTAGATGCGGGCAGTACTACGCTTGAGATGGCGAAGCGGCTGCCTAACATACCGGTAACTGTACTTACGAATGACCTGCTCATTATTCGTGAACTGATAGCGAAGGATCAAGTTAGACTCGTAATTCCTGGAGGATATCGTCATAATAATTTGCTGATTGGCGCCGAATCACAGGAATGGATTAGTCGTCTGAATGTCCATAAGCTGTTTCTATCTACGACAGGCATACATTTGGAGTACGGTCTTACTATTTTTACCGAGGAATTGACGAAGCTTAAGAAGCTGTACATGGAAAACGCAAAAACAGTCTATTGCTTAGCTGATCACAATAAATTCGATAAAGGCGCATTGATCACGTTTGCCGAACTTAATGAAATTGACTATATCATAACGGATGATGGTATAGATTGTGAGGTAGAGGCGAAATACGAGGCACAGGGGATCCGTATGATGAAGGCGGAGCTTTCTGATCAAGCGAAACGGAATAATGGAAAGGTGTGAAATCATGAGTTTGTTTGACTTGACAGGGAAAGTGGCTGTCGTTACAGGAGCAGGTCGCGGTCTTGGCGAAGCGATTGCAATTGGACTGGCACAGGCAGGCGCTGATGTGGCGTTAGTAACAAACCAAACTCCGGCTGACAAAACAGCAGATGCCGTTCGGGCACTCGGACGAAAGGCCATTACAATTCAGGCGGATATTTCAGATCGCACCAAGCTTGCAGGCATTATTGAGCGCACAGTTGATGAACTGGGACGCATTGATATTTTGGTGAACAACGCGGGTATTATTCGCCGGACACCGGCTGCTGAACATAGCTATGGGGATTGGCAGGATGTGCTGGATGTCAACTTGAATTCAGTATTTGTACTTTGTCAGCTTGCTGGTAAGCATATGATTGAGCAGGGCTCAGGTAAAATTATAAATGTAGCGTCAATGCTGACTTTTCAAGGCGGTATTAACGTTCCGGGTTATACCTCCAGCAAGCATGCGGTTGCGGGACTTACAAAGGCACTCGCGAGTGAGTGGGCAAGTAAGGGACTGCAAGTAAATGCGATTGCTCCAGGTTATATGAGTACTGATAATACGGAGGCGCTTCGCGAGGATCCAGTGCGCAGCGCGCAAATATTGCAGCGTATTCCAGCAGGCCGTTGGGGTACATCTGAGGATTTGATAGGGCCAGCAGTATTTCTAGCTTCGAGCGCGTCGGATTATATGAACGGACATATTTTGGCCGTTGATGGCGGTTGGCTAGTTAGATAGATTGTTAGATAGATAGACAGATAGTTAGTTAGTTAGATAGACAGACAGACAGACAGACAGACAGACAGACAGACAGACAGACAGACAGACAGATAGATAGTTAGATAGATAGGTGTAGCTTGTTGTATCTGAATAGCTGTCCTAACGTAGCTTTGGCTGCGAGTGGGGCAGCTTATTTTCATTTTTGGCTAAAAGATTCGACGACTATTCTCTTATTTGTTGATGTGAAATCACGATGCAGCAACTAGCGGCTTGGAGATAAGGTGAAAAAAAGTGAAATTAAATTCATATTCTGAAACTAATGAGCGGTTTAATGGAATTTGAGACGAGTTAGTTTCAGAAATTGCACCTAAAGGACCGAAAAGAGACCGCACATCGAGTGAACCCAGCAACTAAGTTCATTCTCTGACACTAAATCGCTGTTCATCCTTTTTCGGCATCGACTAAATGCAAAAAATGAAACTACGGGGGCGGGGCTTTAGCGCATAAGTTAGTGGATATAGAAGTACTTAGTGGATATAGAAGTATTTATTTAGTGAATATTCTCATATTCGGCGATTCATGATAACAGAGGGACAACGGAAGCTATGTTTGATTCCAAGTAGTAGGATAATCAATAGGCATAGTCTTAATTAGATTTTATCATTCTATTTATAAGAAACGCTTATATACAAAGTATTGTATATTTATTAGATCGAGTGTATAGTTATTCGTATTGCTAGACGATAGCGATCAACAAACTAAATAATGTGGAAATAGGTGCTCTTGCCAAAAACTTGAGCTTAAAAGGGAAGTCCGGTGTAACGCCGGCGCGGTCCCGCCACTGTAACAGCGGAGTTTTAGCGTGTAAACCACTGATCTGTAACTAGATTGGGAAGGTAAGCTATAGATGATAATGCTGGAGCCAGGAGACCTGCCTATTTGAACGACACTGCTTTTACCTACGGGAGATAGGGAGGTGTTAAGACAAGACCGCGGTTCTATTAAACGACGGGCGTCTTTACCTTGCTTCTTAATAAGGTGACGACGCCCTTTTTGCATTTTCGTATTATCCAATTCGATGCAAATTTCGCTATGAAAACAAAGCGTATGCACTCAATGTCATTCCGCTAGGAAAACAAAGCGTATGCACTCCAAGTCAGTCAGCGCCGCAAACAAAGCAAGTTTGCTTCGCAAAACCAGCCTTAGGCTACCGTAGAATTTTTTACATTTTACAAAAACAATCTAGGAGGAATTATAAATGAATAAATTAACAAGCAGTGTGCTTGGATATCCGCGAATTGGGGAAAATCGTGAATGGAAAAAAGCGCTTGAGTCTTTTTGGAAAGGGGATTTGGAGGAAGCTGTATTTCTTGAAACGCTGGAGGGTATTCGGTTGAACAATCTTCAGCTGCAGAAGGACAAAGGGATTTCTATAATTCCTGTTAATGACTTCACGCTATATGATCAAATGCTTGATACGTCAACAATGTTTGGGCTTGTCCCGTCTCGGTTTGAATATGCCGGAGGACCTGTTCCTATTAAAACCTACTATGCCATGGCTAGAGGATCTAAGGAGGCGCAAGCCTGTGAAATGACCAAATGGTTTAATACCAACTACCACTATATTGTTCCTGAACTCAGTGGAGCTACACCTGTCTTGACGGAGAACCGCCCGCTTGCAGCGTATCTTGAAGCGAAACAAAAGCTAGGAATTGAAGGTAAACCGGTCATCATTGGACTATATACTTTCCTTAAACTTTCCAAAGGGTATGATGCGAAGCAACTGCCTGAATGGATAGAGCAATTCATACCGTTGTACGCTCAAATGTTGCAAGAATTGGAGCAAGCAGGTGTGCAGTGGGTGCAAATCGATGAGCCAATTCTCGTAACATCTATTTCAGAGGATGAGATCAAGCTTGTAAAATCAATCTACAAGCAGCTTAATGCAGCAGCTCCTAGTCTTAAGCTGATATTGCAAACTTATTTTGATGCAGTGGAGCATTATGAAGCTGTTGTATCACTGCCCGTTCAAGCGATCGGACTTGATTTTGTACATGGCCTAGAAACAAACCTGAGTGCTCTTGAGAAATTTGGTTACCCACAAGATAAGCTGCTTGCAGTCGGTCTTGTAGACGGACGTAACATTTGGCATTCGGACTATGAGCAAAAGCTGGCATTGATTGAGAAAATTTCTTCATACGTACCGAAAGAACGCCTCATTATCCAATCGTCAACGAGCCTGCTTCATGTTCCGGTTTCAGCAAAAAACGAAACGAACTTGCCTTCAGAATTAAGAGATGCGCTCGCATTTGCCGAAGAAAAGTTGGATGAAATCGTATGGCTGAGCGCTGCTGCTTATTCTGTCAATGCTGCAGCTTCAAACTCATTTGCTGAGGTACTGAAACAGAACAAAGAAATAATTCACAACTTGTCAGCATCTCCAGCGCGCAATAGCAAAGCGGTAGATGCAAAGGCGATCGCGGCGCATCCTTCTGCTAGGCAGAAGCCTTTCGCTGTAAGACAGAAGCTTCAGCAGCAAAAATGGCAGCTGCCATTTCTGCCGACGACGACAATCGGCAGCTTTCCACAAACGCTGGATGTTCGTCAAGCAAGGCAGAAGTGGAGAAAGAACGAGCTAAGCTCAGCTGATTACACTTCCTTTATAAACGAAAAAATTAAGCATTGGATTGAGATTCAAGAAGAGCTTAACATCGATGTCCTTGTTCACGGTGAGTTTGAACGTACAGATATGGTGGAATTTTTTGGGGAAAAGCTGGGTGGGTTCGCGTTTACGCAGAGCGGCTGGGTACAGTCATACGGATCACGCTGCGTGAAGCCTCCGGTTATTTACGGAGATGTTGTATTCAAAGAGCCAATGACTGTAACGGAAAGCGTGTATGCGCAATCGTTAACAACAAAGCCGGTAAAAGGGATGCTGACTGGACCAATTACGATTTTGAACTGGTCATTCCCTCGTAACGACATGACACGCGAACAAGTAGCTTATCAAATTGCACTGGCCTTGTCTGAGGAAGTAAAAGCGCTTGAAGCAGCGGGTATCGAGATGATTCAAGTCGATGAACCGGCATTACGTGAAGGACTGCCGCTTAAACGCAGTGAGTGGGACGCCTACTTGAAATGGGGGGTACATGCATTTCGCCTTTCAACAGCTGATGTTCGTGATACAACGCAAATTCATACACATATGTGCTATTGCGAATTCCATGACATTATCGATTCGATTTTAGCGCTTGATGCGGACGTTATCTCCATTGAAACATCTCGCAGCCATGGTGAATTAATTCACAGCTTCGAGGAGAATACGTATGATCAAGGCATTGGACTAGGCGTATACGACATTCATAGCCCACGCGTACCGTCCGTTGAAGAGATGGTTAGCATGATTAACCGCGCGCTTAAGGTGCTCGATCCTGCCCTCTTCTGGATCAACCCAGACTGCGGCTTGAAGACAAGAGGAATGGAAGAGACTGTTGCATCGTTACGTAACATGATGCTGGCTACTCACCATGTAAGAGAGAGTGCTGTCCAAGTATAGCTTCAACGATTGCTTTTGCCGTAAAGAACGCCACCAAAAAAACCACTCGGGACGACTTTGGTTCAGCATGAACCAAAGGACCTGAGTGGTCATTTTGACGAAATCTTCAGTCAATTCAAAGATACATAATGAACAGCCCGCTGTCTCAAAACAAATTCCTCTGACTCATTAATGAATTGAGCTGAATCGGTGGATAGAGCGACAATATGATTGACCGCATCTGTAAAACATTCAAATATTCGACCGTCTTGATCATTCTTGTCATAATGGTAATCGTTCAAAGTAGAGAGATCGATGCTGCCAATGAAAGAAACAAGCAGATCGCTACAGCGATCCAAATCAAGCATATCCTCATTGTCATTTACAAAGAGCTCACTCCAGCCATAACCCTGGCTGCTTGTTAAACGAAGGCACACGCGAAATCCTGCGGAATCGATTGCGAGAGCGGGAATTACGAACAACTCAATACGAGAAACCGTTAACGAAGGGGACTGTTCAGCGAAAAATGGTGCTTGATTAGAAGACTGACAAAACATAAATAAACCTCTCCTCTTTCCGCTTACGAGGTTAGCTGTCGGATTCGGGCTAGAGAGAATGCCCTACCAGGGTTACAAGTCCCCGGATTCACCCCTTGCGAATGTAACAATACAGATTCGCGTTGGTTCCCCCGCTTTTTCAATTGAAAAATTCAGCGTTTTTTTGTTTGTTCCTATATTTTAAAACGGTTTTCACCGTTTGTAAACCTTTAGACAAACCAAACCGTAGACGGCTTGGTTTGTTTGAGTGGAATTAGTTTATATCATATTCAGTTACTGGCGCTATCCAATCCTGAGACCAAACTTGAATTTCGCGAATAATCGGCTCAAGCGCGCGGCCTTTTTCCGTTAATGAGTATTCAATGAGAACGGGTATTTCCGGATAAACCAGTCTATCGACGATACCTTCACTCTCTAGCTCCTTGAAGCGCTCCGATAATAGTCTGCCGCTAATTGGCAATGCGGACTGTACAGCACTGAAACGCTGCGGTCCAGCTAATAATTGATATATGATTAAGCCGGTCCAACGTTTGCTAATAAGATCCATTCCCTTCTGGAAACGGGGACAAAGGTTTTGCTGTTCCATGCATATCACCTCTTTTAGATTCCTTCAATTATAACCTCAATAACTTATTTATACAAGCAAACCTCAGTAATGTTAATAACTTGACTATGCTAAGTGATAAAAGTATAATTAGTTACAAATAGTAAGTGAATAAAAGGAGGTATAACGTTTGAATCCATTATTTTTAGCACACGGCTCACCAATGCTGGCTGTTGAGCAAAATGAATATAGTCAATTTCTTCGACAAACGGGTGCTAAGCTGCAGCCGGATGCGATCGTTATATTTACAGCGCATTGGGAAACAGAAGAAGTAACCATTTCATCGAAGGACGATGAATATGAAACGATTTATGATTTTTATGGTTTTCCTGATGAGCTTTATAAGCAGAAATATCCGGCAAAAGGGTCGACGAAGATTGCTGCTCTAGTAGGAAAGCTCTTGAACGATAAGGGAATACCGACTGCATTTGATACAGTACGCGGACTAGACCATGGCTCTTGGACAATGCTGAAGCATATGTTTCCGAAGGCGGATGTTCCCGTAGTGCAAGTGTCCGTTAATCCATACCGATCCGTGGAGGAGCAGTACCGAATAGGCGAGGCATTGCGCAGTTTAAGCTCACTGAATATATTGCTGATTGGAAGCGGCGTAACGGTTCATAATTTACGCGCGGTTAAATGGGGACAGAAGGAGCCGGAGAGTTGGGCTATTGAGTTTGACCAATGGTTAGTAGATAAAATGAACGTTCAGGATTTAAAATCTCTCTTCCAATATGAAAAACTTGCGCCGCATGCTAAAATGGCAGTACCCCGTGCCGAACATTTTGTACCTTTATATATAGCAATGGGCAGTGGCAACGCTGTGGAAGCACCTAAAGTCATTCATCGCAGCTACGAGTTTGGTACACTTAGCTATTTATCGCTGCAATTTTAATATTTCATATAACTAAAGCAGGTGAACAGGATGATAAAATCAAATATTTCAGCACTATTGAAGGAAAAAATAAAACGAATCGAAAGCGGAGAGGGTGACATTTATGTTGTCGGGCCTATTAATCTGCCTGTCGATGTAGACGGTGAAACGAAAATGTTCCACTGGTATAGCTGGCTGCGCAAGGAGGCGGGGGAAGAACAATCGGTTGACGAGCTTGTCAATGACTTAAATCGTTTCTCCTATGCAGACATGCAGCAATCCAGTGTGCTCGTATACGGCGATTTTAAGAATAATGAAGATGCGCTGATTCGCATGCATAGTATATGTCATACGGGTGATATTTTTGGAAGTGAACGTTGTGATTGCGGTTTTCAATTGAAGCAATCTATGCGGATGATTACAGCACACGGTACAGGCGCTTTATTCTATTTGGCTAATCATGAAGGACGTGGAATCGGCCTTTTTAGCAAAGCAATCGCTTATTTATTGCAAGAGGATGGAATGGATACCGTGGATGCAAATACCGAGCTCGGCTTTGCGGATGATGCGCGTAATTATGACGAAGCTATTGCCGTATTAAAGCTACTGCGCGTTTTGCCTGTATCAATTATTACGAACAATCCACGCAAAGTAGAGGCTATGAAGACCGCTGGCTTGAACGTTGCGACGAGAGTTCCGTTATGGGGCAATTCTTCCGTCTACAATGAGAAGTATTTGCAAACAAAAATGAATCGTTCTGGACATTTTGGTCAAGAGCCGCAGTCGCTCGTTAAGTAGTAGTATTTAGGAGTTATGGAAACCGTTTTTCACGTGTAAACGAGAAGGCGGTTTTTTTAATGTGAACATTTTCGGCTTATGTCTCGTCTATAACAGGAGAGCAACAATTGTAATAGCGATAATGTTGACAAAGGAGTGGAATGAATTATGCAAATAAATGGTCATACTAAGAAAAACAAATGGACAAAACGGGCGGCTTTATTTTCAATGATCACACTCATTGCTTTGGCTGGTTGCAGTAATAATGAGGGAATCAAGCCGGAAATTACAGACACACCAACAACACAAACAGAAGCTACAAACGCTGCTGAAACAGATGGGGAAAAGGATACCCAGAAAGAACTGCTCGTACAATTCAAGGCTGTATTAGAGTCTGCTGCCGATGCTGTGGATATTGTCAGCTTTCTTAATGGGCATATCAATGAGGCTGATCAGGGGACAGCAGATATGATGCTTCGAGAGCTGCATACGTATTACGCGGCAAATATGGAGGCGAAGCAGGGCGCTTTCTTTTCGCAGAGCGTTCAGGCGGTATTGCTTAAGGAAGTATGGCCAATAACCAAAGACACAGCTGAAACCATCAAGGATGAAGGGGTAAAAGAGCTTGTGCGGACAGCCTACGAAGGAGGCTACAAGCTTGAAATGGTTGAAGGGTCAATATTCCCAGTTGTTGATTACAGCTTTCAGAAGCGTTATAAAGACTATGTCTCCAAGCAAATGAATGATTTCATCTCGTTAAGCGCTGTCGAATCAGATGAGCCTACAGCTAGCGATGGCGGATTAATTATTACTTGGGATGAGCTAGCTGAGCGGGCGCTTTTGGCGGAAGCTTTCGTACAAGAATATAAAGAATCCCCGGAACGTGAGGTTGTTCAGAGTTTATATTTGACTCGTTATATAGAAATGTATATAAATGGTTCTTATAATACGCTCATTTATGATTATGAAACCTACAAGCTTTTAGACGAGGTGAAGGCAAGCTATAAGAAAACGATCAAGGAGTCGCCAGATTCGGTAATAGGGCAACTATCGGCTCATTTCTTGGAGCTGCTAGCTTTATCCGATGATCAGCTTTATATGTACAAGGACGGTCAAAAAACGGATATTCCGGAGATAGAGAAGTTCCTCGCAGGCCTATCGGAAGAGGCTGAGGCGCTTCTAAATTAGCCATAATACGACAAAATTATTTTGCGTTCCTTATCCTTTTCAAGTATGATGAGAAAAAAGAACTCATGTTCACAATCAAAGGAGTATTAGCGCATGAACTCAAAAACAAGTCATTGTAAAATTGTTGATTGCACGATTCGTGATGGCGGACTCGTAAATAATTGGGATTTTAGTGTCGAATTTGTTCAGCATCTGTATGCTAGCCTGAACGAAGCCGGCGTCGATTATATGGAAATCGGCTATAAAAACTCTCCTAAGCTGTTGAAAGGCGCTGAAAGCGCAGGTCCATGGCGTTTTCTGGACGATGATTTCTTGAAAAAAGTAATTCCGCACAAAGGCAATACGAAGCTTTCAGCACTTGTTGATATCGGCCGTGTAGATGAGAACGACATACTCCCTCGCAGTGAGAGCTTGATTGATCTTATCCGTGTTGCTTGTTACATCCAAGATGTAGATAAAGCGTTGGAGCTTGTTAAAGTATTCCACGATCGCGGTTATGAGACAACAATCAATATTATGGCGCTTTCCAACGTTATGGAAAATCAACTTATTGATGCTTTCTCTCTGATCAATGATAGTATAGTAGATGTTGTGTACATCGTTGACTCCTATGGCAGCTTGAAACCGAATGATTTGAGCTATCTTGTAGATAAATTCCGCAAACATCTGCCGAACAAACGTCTAGGCGTTCATGCGCATAACAATATGCAGCTTGCTTTCGCTAATACACTAATTGCCGCAGAGAACGGCGTCGAGCTGCTTGATTCCTCCGTATACGGAATGGGTCGCGCTGCCGGAAACTGTAATACGGAGTTGCTTGTAGCTGAGCTGCAAAATACGAAGTACAACATCCGACCTGTTCTGGATATGATCGAGAAGTTTATGATCCCACTTCGTGAGAAGGAAGAATGGGGTTATATCATTCCATATATGATCACGGGAATATTGGACGAGCATCCACGTTCCGCGATGGCGCTTCGCGATTCGGCTGACAAAGATAAGGGCGTAGAATTTTACGACCGTCTGACAACTCCGGAAATTGCACACCGTAACTAATAGATAAAGGGCAGTTCGCATAAGTCATGAAGTTGACTTATGTGAACTGCCCTTTCTTATATTTTACCGCAAAACAAGCTTATACCGCTAAGGACGGCGCAAGCTCTTTTCGCATGTGTATATGTACTACTGTTCTTGAAGCTTGTCGTCGCCTCGAATTGCTGCAGCCTGGTGCTGCTCGTTTGGATGAAGATAGCCTTTGCCGCGGAAGGTTTGTCCACTTCTTGCTGCAGCAGTAAGCTGAACCTCTATATTCTGGCTCTGTCCAAACCATTGTAATAGCTTATGGTCGTCCACGCCGTTAATATCGACATACCACAACCGACTGCCGTATTCCGTGACACGGACAAGCTCTGCCGAAGTGAAAGCAAGCTGCGTTGTGCCTTGCTGGTACGTTATTTCAATAGAAATTATTTCAAATGTTTCCACGCTGATAGCCCTCCTCGTCAATCAAGCCCAATGCAGTCAAACGAAATATCTACGCTTTATCTGTAAATCATTTCAATTTCACACGACTCTTTCATGCAACAATTGTAAACCGATCTACGTCAGATTAGCAAATACAAATATAAGGGGCTGAAGGAATGAAGGTCGGTCATTCGTTCAATGGGTCAATTCGAAAAAGATTCGGAGGAAGCGGGAGCTGGATAATCGCTCTATTGCTCGCTATCATACTCATGCTTAGTGCTTGTTCTTCCTCGTCAAGTAACACAGCTAGTCGTGAGAACAGAACCGGCAATGATTCAGCAAATAGTCCATCTAGTGAAGAAGAAGATCGTTCGGTTAGTAATAAAACAGAAAGTAGCAGCAAATCATTAGACGATAGAAGCACGGAGCCTATGCCGCAAGTTAAGGAGAAAAAGGGTGGTAAACGCGGCTATGAGTCTCCAGATAAAGAAGTGCAGGCTGGCCAATTAACGGCAGGCGAATGGGACGATATTGCATCATGGGAACGATTCGGAAATTTGCTCAATAGCCAAGAGGGCGATAGCAGTAAGAAAGCTTGGGGATTTTGGAATTTTCATCGGTTGGAGGTAATCGTGACTGCAAACGGAAATGCGACGTCCGATGCTAAAGTGCAGCTCATGGATGGATCCCAGAATGTATGGACTGCACGCACGAATACGGAAGGAAGAGCTTACGTATACGCTGGTCTGTTCGAGCGTGATGTGCGAAATCAGAATAAGTATACGGTGCAGGTACAAGCAGGGCAGATGAGTAAAACAACAGAGCAAATCGATATTCCGCAGCAAGGCACTGTTAAGGTTGATTTAGCAAAAGGGGAATCGCTGTCAGATAAGGTTGACGTTATGTTCGTTGTTGATACGACAGGCTCCATGGAGGATGAGTTGAATTATTTGGAAGCAGAGCTTAAGGATGTCGTAAAACGCGTTGCAAACGAGCACGCGAATAAGCTGGATATGCGCCTTAGCGCTAATTTTTATAGAGATACGTATGATGATTATATTGTTAAGCCGTATCCGTTTATTACAAATATCGATACGATTACCGATCAGTTTAGTGAGCAGGATGCACGAGGCGGAGGTGATTACCCGGAGGCTGTCGATCAAGCTCTGCGCAACGCGATACACGAGCATAAGTGGAGTAAGGAAGCAAGGGCAAGGCTGCTGTTTCTCGTCTTGGATGCCCCTCCGCATGGTGAAGAACAAATTATAGACGAGATTCAACAGCTTATACAGGATGCGGCAGAGAAAGGCATTCGTATTATTCCTGTTGCTTCAAGCGGTGTAGATATAGATACAGAGTATTTGCTGCGGTTCATGGCGGCAGCAACTGGAGGCACTTACTTGTTTCTAACTGACGACAGCGGAATTGGCGGGAGCCACCTGGAGCCGGCAGTTGGAGAATATGAAGTGAAGCTGCTGAATGACCTGCTTGTCGAAGTTATTAACCGTTATGTGCAGGAGTAGTAAGCAGCGTATCAGCATTATTTTCGACTGTTGGAAATAGTTACTACAGAGCTTTCGTCGTATTTATCCCCTAATAACAGCTGAGATATGCGAAGATTATATAGGGGTGATGAACGGTTATGACAAAGAAACTCTGTTTGTTCTGTGATGAATACGTGTCAATTGAATCAGTAGGTGATCACGACAGGTATATAAGTTGTTATTGCGCTCCTGGAGGCTCATATAGTCTCTTGAGAGACGATTATGAACCAACAAATGCGTTCTCCTATATTAAGAAACGTCAGCTATTTCCAAACATATCGGCTTATATAAGGGAGCTCACAGATTGTGACGAGAAGGTTGTTTTGTCGATAGATGATTTGGAGGCGATTGGAATCTCGCCGAGAATACCAGCTACAGTTGAAGAAAAAGGAGAACGTTTGCTGCAATATTTGTACAGACATTCTGAAGGACCAGATGATCCAGTGAGCATTCATCCGCTTTCTCAAAACTATAATTTAACCTATTCTCCTAACTTACAAGAGCTTGTTTATATTATCGAAATGCTGCGAGAAGCGAAGTCAATTGTTAGAGAAGGTGTGAGCTTTAGGCTTACAGAGAAGGGCTGGGGAGAAGCGGCGGCAAGAGCAGGCGGAAGAAAGCTGAAGTCATGCTTTGTCTTGCTTTCGGATGACGATGAATGGTGTGCGGAATGGTCGGAGAGGGTACTTCCGAAAATCGAGCAATGTGGGTATTTGCCACACTTGTTTAATCATGCGGGTACGGATAATGGTAAAAAATATGACTTGAAGCAAATAGCTGAGAGTAAACTCATTATCGCGGACTTATCCAATCAATCGCCGGACGTTTATTTTGCAGCTGGCTACGCGCTTGGATTGAACATTCCGGTTATATTTACGGTGAAACGCGGCGAGGCGGAGAAGCTGTACGTTCAAAATGATCATATCCGTCCTCTCGAATGGGAAACTTCTGAGGAGCTGACAGCTATGCTGCAGCAGAAATTAAACGTATAGGCGATTCCACGAAAAAAAGGCTATTCGATGAGCAATTTAAGGTGCTCAGCGAATAGCCTCTTCTTTTTTTAATATAGTTTGCCTTGTCTATACAGAACGGTGGAAAGCTTCATAACGGCATGGTTGTAGCAGTTTTGGCGAAGCGGGAACGGGTCTCCGAAGAAGGCTGGCAAAATGAGATTCAACGTTTTTTGCATTTTGTCGTAAAGCATTTTGTAAACCTGCTCTTCAGTGAAAAATTGCGTTTCTCTACCTTGCAGCCATTCAAAATAGGAGACGATAACACCGCCGGCGTTCGCTAATATATCGGGGATGATAATCGTTCCTTTGGCAGTGAGCGCTTCGTCCGCTTCGCCGGTTACTGGAGCATTAGCTCCTTCGACGATAATTTGAGCTTTAACCTGCTCCACATTTTTTTTATGGATTTGCTCCTCGAGCGCGGCAAGAATAAGTACATCGACATCCAGATAAAGGACATCCTCTCGCCCAAGTATTTGGGCTTTAATTCCTAACTCGGATAGCCCAGCTTCAGTCGTGGGCAAATCTCCCCGGTTTTGAGCGGCAAATTCAATTAACGTAGGGATCGACAAGCCCTCTGGATTGTAGAGAGTAACGTTACGGTCGCTGACGGCGACTACTTTATTTTGCAAAAACGAGCATTTGTATGCTTCAAGTGCAGTTACCGATCCGACATTCCCGAAGCCCTGAACAGCTAGTGAAAGCGGACGATTCATGTGGGCTAGCGCAGTTTGCGCGAATGGATTCGTGCTTTTAGAAAGCAATTCGTTTTGCTCCTGAAGAAAGTTATGAAGCATATATCGGAAAGTGAAATATACACCTTTGCCTGTCGCTTCTTTGCGTCCTAACGAGCCCCCATTGATAATACTTTTACCGGTGAAGCTGCCAAGATAGGGCTGTCCGGGATGTGTGCTTTTATATTCTGCCAACATCCAATCCATTTCCCGTTCGCCTGTCCCCATGTCGGGTGCAGGAATATCCTTGTCCGGACCTAGAATATCACTGAAATATCGTACATATTTTTTGCAAATAGTATAGAGTTCCTTCGTGGAATAGTTACGTGGATTTATAATGACTCCGCCTTTACCACCGCCGAAAGGTACTTCATGTAACGCGTTTTTGAGTGTCATTAGCGCAGCGAGATTCGTTACCTCTTCCTCGCTCACGGATTCGTGGAATCGGATACCGCCTTTGTAAGGACCCAGTGTGTCATTATGCTGAATTCGATAGGCTGGAATACGTACTACATTGCCGTTGTCGACTGTAATACGCAAAAAGGCTTTGTGAACTTTATTTGGTGTAGAGAGAATTGAGGCAAGCGAAAGAAAAGCTTGTTCGCGAGCTTGGTTCTGTAAATTAGGCAAAAAGCTTGTGTCTCCCATTAAAGCTTTTAAGGATTGCTGTACGATGGCGCCGGTTTGGCTTGCCATATCTAAACGACCTCCTCAGAATTACAAATGGATGGTACGAATCTGTATTCTATCACACCCTAACAGTTTAGCCAAAATTCACCTCTTTAATATATGTCGGAATAAAATCAAATGCTAATAATCTGGTTAATAGCTATCGCAAGGACTCTATTGCAGCGGTTAGATCAAAATCGAAGGCTGCGAGCTCTTTCCCATTTATAATAATGGAGAGCCGATGCATTCCTGGATAATGCTTTCGCGTCGTTAGATCTTTGAATTTATGGGTTCGTGTGTATGAGCGCTCCATATTGTCATAATTGTTCTCTGTTATTTTGAATAGCTTTCGTGATGTTGTACGGTTCGCTTTAACAAATTCGATTCCATATTCGACACGCAGCCGCTGTAATTCGGAACTATTTGTGCGAAGTGAAAAAGAAAACAAAAGATTTTCGCCGATGGCCAGTGTCTCTTTGTCAAAGGATAGACCGCTAACCGTTACATCCGGCGATAAGATAAAGCCAAATAACGAAAGCGCGTCTGGATCACCTTGTCTTAGTAAAGTGCGGCACCCATGCTTAATAATCCAATTGGTCTGCAAGCTCTCTCCATGCCATTCTCGAGCGAGCTGCTTGACGAGTTTGGGATGATCCTTGGAAATATCGTTCAGATTGTTGGCCACACTTTTTTGAACATAGACGGAAGTATCCTTTTTTAGTAATTCCAGCACAGGCGTAATTGGCGAAGGATCTTCCTTGTACATGTCCAAGGCCATTGCCCAAGGTAATCGTGGACGGCATCCTTCGCTAGCCAACCGCCTGACGTGATGATCAGGATGAGCAGCCCATTTCAGCATTTGCCCCATCATTCTCTCCGGATCTTGAACAATAAACGGGCGTACGGCAAACTCTGAACTCGAATAAGGGGTTAGCTGCTCTAGTGCTTGAATAGAAACATTCCAATCGTCAAGCCCGTAAGCCTCCACAAAATCAGGAAAACATAAAAATTCAACTCCTCTACACTCAGGAGCGATAGAGATTAAGACAGATAATGCTTCTCTATATGACTTTGGCAGTGTCAGCCGCAAAGACTCGCTGATATGTCTGACGCGCTGTTTAAATGCTTTCTGTTCCCATTGATCATCATAGATGAGCTCCATGAATCGAACCGGTTCGAATGCTGGATACTCACGTTTAATGCGGGTCGTTAATTGTTCGAAAAATTGCTGATTATATTTTCCTGCAATGGTGTCAGCCATGTCTCATCACCTCTAAAAAAGATTATATAGCTTTTATCGTCCATTGACTTCATAGATAAGCATACGTGATAATAGTGCCATCTGATGGCACTATTCTTTGATAAAATATATTTCGAGGAGGGAGCGGCCTATGCACAAAGCGCAGCGACTTATTAAGCTTATTATGTTGGTCAACGAACGCAAGAAGTTCACAATACAGGAGCTAGCCGACGAATGCGGCGTTTCGCGGCGAACGATGATTCGCGATTTGATGGAGCTGAGCGAGCTGGGTGTGCCGCTGTATTCCGAGGCTGGCTCCAAAGGCGGTTATCGCGTTTTGCGTGAGAAGGTATTGCCGCCGATCAGTTTCACAGAACACGAAGCGATCGCTCTGTTTTTTGCTTGTCAATCTTTGCGGAACTATAAATCTCTCCCTTTCAAAAATGAAGTGGACAGCGCGCTTCATAAATTTTTTCATTACCTTTCGAGTGAGCTCAAGCAAAGGATCGAGAGCATGCAGGATCGTCTTTTATTTTGGGTTCCTCCGCATGAGCTGGAGGTTAAGTTCTTGAAGGAGCTGCTCGAGGCTGCGCTGGAGCAGTGCGTCGTCACAATCGTATACGAAGCTGCCTCCCTGAAAGAAAGAATGATTCAACCGCTTGGGATATATACGATGAATGGTTTATGGTATTGCCAAGCATATTGCTTCCTGGCAGGAGATTATCGCGTGTTCCGAGTGGATCGTGTGAAAAAGTTTTCACTCCAGGAGGATCAAAGTATGCGAATGGATACTACCGAGGATCGTATTCAGTCGTGGATCATGCGGATGGATGAGAGTGACGCGTTGGAGCTTGAGGTGGATTTAACACCGGAGGGTGTAAGGCGATGTCAATCAGACGTATGGTTGTCCAAGTGTATCGAGATGTATGAGGACGGATCAGGCACAATCCGTACGAAGATGAGTACATCGTTTACCCCGTGGACGGTACATTTATTTCTCGGCTTCGGCATGGAGGCAAACGTTAAGCGTCCTCAAATAGTCCGAGAACAAATCCAAGAAAAGCTTCGATATATGATTAAACAATACGAGCATTAGAGGTACAATATAAATAAAAACCAGACTAACACGTTATTTACGTGTGGTCTGGTTTCTATTTATTAGTTTTGAGTTTACGATACGTATGAACCGAAACCGAATCTGTTATTTATTTTCTTCTTCGTTATCGGTAGCGTATGCGATCAATGCTATATCAGAGCCGTATTGATTGCTGAGCTGCTGCTCAAGCTTACGAATGGCATCGAGGGCATCGGTCTGGCTGTTAAGCTCGGCAATTCGAAAGTCTTTATCGTTCATCGACTATCACATCCTTCTATAAGGGTCTCAATTAATAGAATGATCAAATTGGTTGACCGCTATACGTCTAACAGCAACTGCCTTTGTCAGAGTCATGGATCGGGGTGCTGATTAACTGGAAGGCTGCCGTTAATTGTTCTTTTGGCTGCGGTCTAGTAAACTGTAGCTGAACAACATAAAGGAAGTGACAATATTGGCCTACTCATTTTTGCAAAAAAGAATAAGCACATCTTCGCACGCAGGACGGTCTGCTGGACGTTTGAAATACATAATCGTATACCTGATGCTTTTTCTAATCATGCTAGCCTCCTCATTAATAATTGTGCCGTATAGCAGCGTATCCGCCCAGCAGATTGCTAATGAACGGTTAAGCTCTACACTCTCTGTCATTCCAGCTCCAACCGCAGCTGCTGTTGCGATGGAACATGACCATTCATCCATTTCACATCCAAATAGCGCTTTCGATTTAGGGCAGATTTTATTCTACGCAGTACGGGTTATTTATTATTTCGCATTCATGCTTGCTGCAGGTATGATGCTCTGGTCGTTAGCCATTCCGGCTGGGAGTGGAGGAACTCTAAGACAATTCGTGGATAAGTGGCGTTTGTATGCGATAAGGGGATTTTTGCTTGCAGTTCTCATATTCGTCTTTGTTCATATACGTGAGGTAATGAAAGGCTACGATGGAGGCACTCCGAACGATTGGCTTCAATATTTAACGTCAACGACGACGGGTCTCTCATGGCTAGGCTTACTAATTCTTGCATGGCTGGGGTTCGTGATCCTGCGTCTTAATGATACTTTCAAAGCGGTATGGGCGCTGCTGCTGGCAGCGGCGGAGAGCTACAACGGACATGTTATGTCTCTGTCTTCCAATTCGACAGCTATCGTACTGGATTTTATCCATCTGGTTTGCTCATCATTATGGGCTGGAGGCTTGATGGTGCTCTTGTTGCTTTGGTACAAGGATCGTAAGGAAGCGGGCGTATTTGCTGAGAAGTTTGCAAGAATTGCTTGGATTACAATTGTATTGCTAGTGTTCAGCGGGTTAATCATTACTTTTTTAATTTTGCCTTCATGGCATTATCTGTTGTATTCCAGCTGGGGTATTTTACTGCTAGTAAAAGTGATTCTAATTGTATTTGTAATTGGAATAGGAGCTTTACTGCGTAAGCAAGCGAAGAGACGTGATTTGCCAGGCGGCCAACTGCTGAAGGTCGATGCCCTCTTTATGAGTCTTATTCTCGTTATTGCAGCGGTGTTCACTTATTTGAGCCCTATGCCGGATACGGAGCCGCTTCGTTATCATAAAATGGGGGAGACCCTGCACTATACATTGGCCATATCGCCCAATGGCCCAGGTCCAAATCGAATCAGCTTGAAGATTTGGCTGCCTGAACAGCTTGGCGCTCCTGCAGATATCCAGCTTAAACTAAAAGCAGTTGATCAGAAAAAGCATGCTGCAATTGATGTGCCACTGCTGGGAGAAAAGGCGGATGGGACGGAATCGTTCCCGGATTTTACTGAAACGGATTATTATGCGGAGCAGGTAGATTTACCTGTACGCGGAGCATGGGAGGCAGAGCTGGTTATTACGGATCAAGCAGGAGCGGTAAGGAAGGAAATAATCCCATTTCGCAACGATTAGTAAAATAATTACGGGACTAGAGTAACAAAGGGGAGCCATTATGATGGCTCCCTTTGGCGTCTTTGTCGGCTTTTATAGAGAATTATGTGAGAGTGAAATGATAGAATGGATGCAGCTAATAACTGCTAAAGGGGCCGCTATGTTGCGAACAGAGAGTTTTATAATACAAGGAGCTTATCTCTAGACATTATACAAAGTTTGAGGCTGCTTATTTGAAAATAAATGATTAAGGCATCATTCTTTTATGTTCTTACTGGATATATGGTAAATTAATAAGTAAGAATAATAGGCTAGGAAGTATTGGCAAGAAGGAGTGACGCAATTGTTTGTACAGCAGCGGCATCAGTTAATTATTAAAAAGCTCAATAGGGACAAATCAATCAAAGCCTCTGAGCTCATCGAAGAGTTCGGTGTTTCGTTTGAAACGATAAGACGAGATCTGGAATTTTTAGAAGGCGAAGGATATTTAAGGCGTGTCTATGGCGGGGCAATCTTGAAGGAGCCAGATTATAGCCGGGAAATTCCACTGCCGATTCGCGATTCCATCTATTTGGAGGAGAAGGTGCAATTATCCCAAATCGCGACCCGCTACGTTACTGAGGGGATGTCCATTGCGCTAGACGTAAGTACAACCAACACGCATATCGTGAGGGCGCTTAAGACTAAGTTCGATCGTCTGACGATCATAACGAACTCGTTGCCGATTATGAATGAATTAATCGATATGCCCGGATATACTCTCATTATGATCGGCGGTATTATTCGACAGGAAGAGCAGAGTATTATCGGCGACTTAGCAGAAGAATTCGCATCTCGTTTTCATGCCGATATCTTTTTTATGAGTTTGAGCGGTGTTACTTTAGAAGAGGGTTTTACAGATATCGCAATAGGAGAAGTACAAGTAAAAAAAATTATGCATGCAAACGCGAAATGTACGATTGCGCTTACGGACAGCAGTAAATTTGACCAAGTCTCCTTAATCAAAGTGTGCGGTTGCACGGAAGTTGAACGGATTGTAACGGATTCTAAGATTGATAGACAGATAGTTGAGAAATACAAACAGAACGGTATTGAAATTGTCTGTGAGTAAATCGAATAGTAGGAATAAGTTTTCCATGAAACGGCCCTTAGTGTGATGCTGAGGGGCGTTTTTTGTGAGCGAAGTTGTATTTGGTTTTTTTATATTGTGTATATGTGTGTTTGTGTGTTATTGTGTTTTTGTAAATATAGGGAGGAGTTGTTTTTAATATGATCGTTATTAGCCTAGTCCTAGTCTTATGCTCGGGTTTGGCACACGTTGTATGGAATATGTTTGCAAAGCAAAGTACAGATAAGCCGGTGTTCCTATGGGTAATATATATTCCGGCAACCTTACTATTGCTGCCAAATCTGATGTTTGAATTATCTGGTGCGCATTTTACACTGAACCAATGGTTAATGATCGGGTTATCACTTATGATGCAAGCCATATATTCTATGCTGCTTGCTTATACCTACAAAGCGGGAGAGCTCTCTCAAGTGTATCCGATTATGCGTGGTACTCCGACCTTGCTTATACCATTAGCTAGTGTCATCTTATTGGGGGAAAGCTTGCCTTTATGGGGATGGTTAGGTATCAGCTTGATGTTGGCGGGGTTCGTCGTCATGGTCGGACGGAAATCGGGAACAGAGCAAAATCATGCTTACCTTAAACCGATATTGCTCGCGTTAAGCGTCGGATTGTGTATTACGACGTATTCTGTGGTTGACAAGGTAAACCTGCAATACATTTCACCGCTTGCGCTGCTTGAAGTGACGAATATTGGTTTTATACTCGGTCTGACTCCTGCTGTTCTTCATTTTGATAGAGTAAAACGTGTCATTCGAAATCATCGAAACATCATTTGGATTGGGGCGATATTGTCGCCGGGCTCCTATCTGCTATTTTTGTTTGCGGCTAGAAATGCTAATCTGTCTACTATCGCGCCTATGCGTGAGGTAGGTATTGTTTTTGGTACTTTGCTTGGTTTTTTTGTACTAAAGGAGTCGCAAGGCGCTCGAAGAATAATGGCTTCGATCGTTGTAGTGACAGGTATCATAATGATCGCGTCATCTGGACACTAATCGGTTTTAGAATATGAGAAGCATGCTGTCATTGCTCCCGTAGTTTCATTTTTTGAATTTATATAAAGCTGCAAATGGGTAAGTTGCGAGTTAGTTACACAGAATGAACTTAACTGCTGGGTTAGCTCGATCCACGTACTCTTTCCGGTGAATTAGCCGCATATTCTGAAACTAATTCGTCATTTTTTCTATAACGCCACTCATTAGTTTCAGAATGTGGAACTAATTTAACGATGTAATAAGCAGCATAATGAAAAAGGAATGTAAAAAAGCGTAATGCTCATCTAAGGATGAATATCACGCTTTTTTGTACTGCTTCCTATCGAATAAGTGCTGCTTAAGTCAAGTATATCGCGACATTCTCTGGTGTGCGGCCTTCAGGTTCGTGCTTAGCCTGTTCTAACTGCGCAGTTCCATCCTCTAAGTGAAGCCAAGTATCGAAGTTTCTTTCTCCTTCTTTCAAGGAAATGATTCTGGCTCCTGTAGAAAAGGGCCGATCTAGATAAGCATTCCGGGTCGTCCGTCCATAGCAGAGACGAATGCCGTGCCAGTCGCCCCAGAAATCGTGGCCGTGGTCATGGCCAGCGAAGGTGCCCATGACATCACCCATCTCGATCATAGCTGCGAAGAAGCCTGAGTTCACCCAAGGCGCGCAGCAGAATGGGGCATTACGCTCTCCGTAGCAGACACCGAAGTCCCATACATCGTTGTATTCAGGAAGCGGAATATGAAAAAAGGCGAGAGATGGCAGCGGTGTTCCGCCATTGCTTCCGGTAAGTCGATAGGACTCACGTGTGTACCAATCAATCTGATCACGACGAATCCAGTCATAGTAGCCCATTCTGCTATACTCCAGCGGAGAGTAGCTGCCTGAATCCAAGAAATAGAGGGCAGCGGCCGCTTCACGCTCTTTCCCTTCAACAGTCAGGACATAATTTCCCGAGCCGTGAATGCCTGGCGGGTCGGGTTTCGCATAATTATGTGGGTAAGTCAACTGCAACGCATGCAGCTGCTCCCGCGTGACCGTTCCCTCCGTATCATGGTTGCCGAACACAGCAGCCCATGGAATGTTTAAGCTCTCAGGCACTGAACAGGCGCGGCGAAATGCGGCTACCGGGTTAGGATGACCGGCGGAAGCGATGACATCTCCTGTGTAGACGACCAGATCAGGCTGCTCGTCTTTCAAAATACGGAGCATCATAGCTTCCATTCTCTGTTCTTCCGCATCATATGAAGAGAATTCAGGATCTGTGAACTGCACGATCTTAAACGTCCCATCTTCGCGAAATGTTAGAGACTTAGCCATTCTGGGACCCCCTAGCGGCATCTATTTTATTGTCGACTATAGCGATGCTCTTCGAGATCCATGTATCGTCCAGCAATCCCTCCGGTAACCTTGCGTCCCATTGCTCAGACAATGTCAGACCTAGCGCTAGCGCGGTAATCGCGGCTGTATCCGTTATAGATACGGAACCATCCAGAAGGCCGGTTCGAATCCCAGGTCCGATACAGCCCCAGAAGACGTTACGGTCCATGGGGTGGCCGCTGCCATGGCTGTACTTGTTCTCGCCGCCTCCACCATGGTCAGTGAGCAGAATAACAAGGCTGTCCTCCATAAGACCAAGCTGCTCCAGTCGCTCCAGCACTCTGCCGATTTGTGCGTCACATGTAGTAATCGCGGATAGATACTCCGGACAATCATCTCCGTATCCATACCGATGTCCGGAGCCATCCGGCTCATCCAGTTGCAGAAACAGCAGACGTACATCGGGATTCTCTTCAACGTATTCTAATAGAGCTGGGATAATCTCCGCATCGGGCAGCGAAACCTTATGTATGCCAAGATTCTCTTCGATAATACCGGAATTAATCGGACTCCAGCTGGCAAAGGAAGCTAGCTTAGCATCCGGCTGTTGTTCTCTAACTAGTCGAAAGAGGGAAGGATAGAGAGAATCGTTTGGGTAAGATAGTTCCGCAGCCTTCTCATTGTTCAAACCATGCTTTTCAGGTATCACCCCGTGAAGCACAGAGCCCCAACATTCTGCACTGATCGTCGGCATTTCCGCCTTCGCTTCAAAGGTATAAGCGCCGCGTGCCAGCCAGGCATCTAGATTAGGGGTTTCTGCTTGTTGTACGAAATTTCCGGCTCCATCCATTCCAAGAATAAATACGCGCTGCACAACCTTTGTTTGCTTCATCATGTTTCACTCCTTCATATGAGATCTTTCATGAAAGGCGGAATTCCCCGAAAGAGAACACGACACCTTCTATTCACGCTTATAGCATACGAGTGCCTTCCAAAGCCGTCAATATGTGATTCTATGTTCTAAGATAACTAGTCATTATCGTTATAATGATAGGTCATCATTCTAGTAGTTCGTTAGAATAGTGACCTACTATAATAAGTGGCAGAGAACAGCAACAAGAAAGGGTGACCCTCATGACGGCGTTTGCATCAAACGATACATCCCATACATTGCGCAGCCGAATGAGAATATTCAAAAAAAAAATAAAGAAATACAGAGCTTTACTTATTATGATGATCCCTGGGCTGGCATACTTAATTTTAAACAATTATATTCCGATGTACGGAGTCATCCTAGCCTTCAAGGAACTGAACTACGTGGACGGCATTTGGGGCAGCCCCTGGGCAGGAATGTACAACTTTAAGTTTTTGTTCAGTTCTCCTGATGCCTTTCTGATTACGAGAAATACGATTGTGTATAACGTGTTTTTTATCATTGTGAATACAACGCTTGCGTTGCTTGCCGCACTGCTGGTCAATGAGATCAAGGATAAAGTAGTCACCCGTTTTTACCAGAGCACCTTTTTGCTGCCCCATATTATTTCTATGGTAGTCGTCGCTTATCTGGTGTACAGTTTTCTAAACACGGAAAGCGGACTTGTCAATCGGCAACTTGCCAAATGGTTCAGTGCAGGTTCCATCTCTTGGTACAATGAGCCGGATTACTGGCCTTACATTTTGGTTGTTGTAAATGCATGGAAAAACGTCGGGTATCTGGCTATCATTTATTTTGCGGCCATTATCGGCATCGATAAGGAGTATTATGAAGCGGCGACTATTGACGGCGCCAACAAGTGGAAACAAATGACTCGGATTACTATTCCAATCATCTCACCGACGATAATCATCATGACGCTGCTAGCGATCAGTTCCATTATGCGTTCGGACTTCGGTTTATTTTATCAGGTACCAATGAACTCGGGTCCGCTAATGCCTACTACTAATACCATCGATACGTTTGTCTACCGTGCAATGATTGAGCGTGGAGACATAGGAATGTCTACTGCCGCAGGTATCTATCAGTCCGTTGTATGTTTCTTCTTGATCTTAGGAGCAAATCTCACCGTTCGACGGATTAGCAAGGACGACGCATTATTCTAATAGATAAGAGTTTATAAGTTTACGCTTGACGAAAGGAGGCATCAATCGGATGCTGGTTACATCACGGTTACGTACTCCCTTTATTCATCTGTTCTTTGTGCTTTTCAGCATTGCATCCCTATTCCCGTTCGTTCTAGTATTCATGGTCTCCATTTCAGATGAGAGCTCTATTGCCCAGAACGGATACAGCTTATTTCCAGGCCAAATAAATTTTTCCTCCTATCAGTTTTTGTTTAATGACTTTGGTCAGATTGCGAGATCCTATGGCGTGACCATCCTCGTCACACTGATTGGAACAACGGTCAGCTTACTTATAACGGCGCTCTTCGCGTACCCGTTATCTCGCAAAGACCTGCCGCTGCGCCGCTCCATGTCATTTCTTCTATTTTTCACCATGCTATTTAGCGGAGGAATGGTGCCCTGGTATATCACCTATGTGACAATGATTGGGCTCAAAAATACGCTGCTTGGCATGGTGATTCCGAATTTGTTATTGAGTGCCTTTAATGTTTTGTTGATGCGAAGCTTTTTTGCCAACACAATTCCTGAATCCATCGTTGAGTCAGGCACCATCGACGGGGCGAGTGAGCTGACTGTCTTTCTGAAGCTAGTGGTGCCGCTATCTGCTCCGATTATGGCGACAGTCGCCCTGTTCAATTTGCTAGCTTATTGGAATGACTGGTACAACTGCATGCTGTTTATCGATAAGCCGGAGTTGATGAACATCCAGTACCTGATGACCAAGACGCTTAATAATGTACAGTTTCTAATAATGAAGGCGGATACATCCAGCCAGGTAGGCGAACTGCTCTCCAAAATGCCATCCGAGGGTGTCCGTATGGCGCTAGCCATTATAGGTGTCGCGCCTCTCCTGGTCGCTTATCCGTTCTTTCAAAAGTATTACATCAGCGGTATCACCAGCGGTGCGGTTAAAGGCTAGCATTGCGCATTTAGGTTTCCGATAAAAACAAAGTGATGAAGGGATTGGTTAAGTTGAAGAAAAAGCTGCAAACCGCATTGACCCTGATCATCGTTGCTATGCTAATTCTGTCGGGATGCTCTCAGAACAACTCCAGAAAATCCAACACTCCAAAAGAGGAAACTAATCATACACCAACAAATGAGGCTGGCGAGGCGGCAAACCTCAAGCCATATAAGCTTACGATGATTTATCCGGGTGCTGTGCCTAAAGATCTAAAACTTGTTCAAGATGAAATGAGCAAATACTTAACAGAAAAAATTAACGCGACTATCGAATTGAAACCGATTGATTGGGGCTCTTGGACTGATAAAACTAACCTGATGAAAATTTCCGGGGAATCCTTTGATATCATGTTTACTGCCGGATGGTTTGGTTATGGGCAGGATGTATCCAAAGGACAATTTCTAGAGCTCACAGATCTCATTGCAAGCCACGGCAAAGATATCCCTACTATTTTGGGTGATGATTTTATGGAAGGCTCGCAAATCAGCAACAAGACTTATGGCGTACCCACCAAGAAGGAATTTGCACAAGGCTATGGCTTTCTTCTAAACGAAGAATTGGTTGATAAATACAACTTTAATACTGAAGGAATTAAAACTTTGGAAGAAATGGAAGAAATGTTTAAGGTAATCAATGAGAAGGAACAAGGTATTGTACCCGTTGTTAGTAATAAATTTGCATTGACTTGGGGTGCATCTAACTATGATAGCGGGATAATTTCACGTGAAAGCAAAGAGCTAAAGGCTATTGATAACCTAGAGGATCCTAAATTTGTCGATTTTCTTAAGCGTATGAGACAATGGAATCTTAATGGCTGGTTCGATAAAGATGTTATGACTTCAGATTCAAGCGGTCAGGCCGAGAACATGATGAAAGCCGGCAAAGCATTTGCGATCGGTTCATCTTTGAAGCCTGGCAAAGACAAGGAAATGTCTGTGATGATGGGATTGCCGCTTGTACAAGTGGAAACAGCTCTGCCTTATACGACAACTGGTGAAGCTACAGGAGCTATGCTCGCCATTTCCCGCACCTCTGAGGATCCTGAGAGAGCGATGATGTTCATTAATATGCTTTACACCGATGCTAAACTGCTTAACATGCTGGATTGGGGAATTGAAGGCAAGCACTATGTCAAGAAAGCAGATAATGTCATTGATTATCCCGAAGGCGTAACAGCGGAGACACAAGGCTACCTTAGCCCGGGCGGTTGGATGTTCGGCAATCAGTTTATCTCTTACCTATGGGCAAACGAAGACCCTGACAAGTGGGAACAATACGAGAAATTCAACGAAAGCTCCGAACGCTCTATCGCTCTTGGTTTCACCTTTGATGAGTCGCCAGTCAAGGCGGAGAAAGCAGCGGTCGGCAACGTGGATAAAGAGTTCCAAATGGTTCTATACTCGGGTGCTGTTGATGATGTAGAAGGAACGCTGGCCAAATATAAAGCAAAGCGCGACGCGGCTGGATACAAGAAAATTTTAGAAGAACAGCAGCGCCAGTTAGACGAATGGGCCAAAGGGAATACGAAATAAGCTGCGTATAGGAGTTGGAGAGTAATTCTCTAACTCCTCCTTCCTTTTCCAAACTGGGATATGCCATAATAACAAGCAGAATGAGTACCGACATGAAGGAATAGGGGAAGAATTGCGATGAATCCAAGAGGCTCTTTGCGTTTCAAGTTAACGGTCGGCTTTATCACTATTACGATGCCTCTAGTCTTTCTGCTGCTTTACAGCAATTACATGGCATCGAATTCCATACGAGAACAAGCGGCGGAGTCGAGCAAAAGCATGATCACCCTATACGCTAACCAAATCCAGACCGCTCTTGGTATAGAAACCAATTTTCTATACGATTTGGCTTCCGCCGATTCGGATATTTTGTCTTTAAATAAGTTGGTCTACAACTCTAATGAGTATACTTTGACCAAAATGCGCATATTGAACAGCTTAGGCCGATATAATCGGTTTGATGGCACCGTTGATATTCAGTTTGCCTATTCTAAAGCATACCGTGATCTCATCCATACCAATATCAAGACAGCCTCATACGATGAAAATCTGGCCATTAAGCAGTGTATTCAGGACTTGCTTGACACGGTAAAGCCTGGCAGCCCATTATTTTCGGGGTGGGTGATGGTTAGCTCTGGAGATATACATGGCTTAGTACGCATTGTGGATGCGGGCGTAGGTATATACTTGGGAGCATGGGTTCGCCTTGAAAAGCTGATGATTCCTCTAGAGCTGATTCAGCTCGGCAGAGATGGATTTGCTGCTCTCGCGGATAGTGAGGGGAAACTGATCACCGGCAGCTTCGATGTTGGCGGTTTCGCCGAACCTCCTCTTATTGACTCCTACGAGAAATACCAGAGGATTATGGGAGAGAAAGATACCTACATTGTCGTCAGTAATCCAATTATCTCAACAGATGTTACATTGACTGCTTTCATTCCGGAAGAGAGAATGCTGCATAATCTTGCTCGTTTCCGTGCGGTTATTGCTTGGATTCCGGTATTCGCCGTTGTGCTGCTCTCTCTCTATCTGATCTATCTTAACGGTATTATTCTCAGACCGATGAATGAATTACTCAAGGGCATGCGTACACTTAAAAGAGGGGACTGGGCGTACAGACTGAACAACTCTCCCTCCAGAGAGTTTTATACGGTCAACGAAACCTTCAATGATATGGCGCTTCAAATTCAAAAGCTAAAAATAAATGTTTATGAAGAACAAATTCGAGCCCATAAGGCGGAGTTAAAGCATTTACAGCTGCAAATCAATCCTCATTTCTTGCTCAACAGCATTAATGTTGTCTATAATCTGGCACAGCTCAAAAATTTTGCCGTCATCCAAGCGATGTGCCTTAATCTAGTAAAATACTTCCGCTTCACGACCAAAACGAGTCAGCAATTTGTCACTCTCTCCGAAGAGATGGAGCATATGGACAGCTACCTGCGCATACAGCAGCTCCGTTTTCCCGGTAGGATAACCTTCCGGATCACGTTGGATGAGGACTCAAAACAGGTTCAGATTCCACCCCTGATTGTACAGCCTTTTATCGAGAATGCGATCAAATATGGATTTGACTTCATGGATGAACCTTTCCATATTGAGATTCATGCAATTCAAGATACCGAACAAAAACGTTGCCGCATTCGAATTGAAGATAACGGCTGCGGGTTCTCGCAAGAGATGCTGGATTCCTTACAGAGTGGTCATTATTTCCATCAAACTAATGACCAGCATCTGGGCATCTGGAACAGCTATCATCGTTTGAAGCTCCTGTACGGGAACACCGTTCACTTGAAATTCAACAATTGTGCGGATTCCGGTGCTTTAATAGAGCTGGATATTCCTATCAAGGCGCCAAGTAGCGAATGCAGCTGATTCGGAAGCAAGAGCTAAGTTCATGATTGCCATAGAGTTTCATTAAAGCTGGAGGTGAGAAGTATGCATATTCTTATTGTTGACGATGAGATGTACTCGGTCATGGGGATTAAGGATGCAATCAATTGGGAGGCGCTAGGTGTCACTGCAGTATACGATGCCTATAATATGAGGGAAGCTGTTAAAATATTTCAACAGCAAGAAATTCAAATCATGATTAGTGATATCGAAATGCCAAAAGGAACGGGAATCGAATTGCTAGAGTGGGTCAACGAGTTTTCACCTCATACGGAGACGATCTTCTTGACGGCTCACGATGATTTTAGGTTTATGCAGCGGGCCGTTCAACTCAGCAGCTTTGACTATATGATGAAGCCAGTGGAATATGAAGTCTTGGAAGAAGCTATCCGGAAGGCGATTGTTACTGTTAACAAGAAAAATGCAGAACTGTTGCAGAGTGAACAATATAAGCCATATTATGAGTTGTGGAACAAAAAAAAGACGCTGCTTAGCGAACGTTTCTGGTACGATCTTCTGTCGGAGCGAATTGTAGCCAGAGAAAACGACAGCTGCAGCCTCCCTGCGGAGTACGGCATTACCTTACAGCCTGATGATCGACTGCTCCCGGTTATAGTTAGCGTGGAAAATTGGAAGCGGGAACTCACTACAAGAGACGAGGAAGTGATGGAGTACGCTATTCGCCAGTCATCCTCCGAGTTGTTGATTGCTAGCTCAAGGGGGGAGGTCGTTCAGACGAAGAACGGTGTCACGATGGCTATTATCTACTTCTCACCGCAGGAGGAGATCACGCTTCGGGATAGTATCGGTGATAGATGCAACTTGTATATTGATTCTTGCGGTAATTACTTGAACTGTACGGTATCCTGCTACATTGGTGAGCCCGTGAGGCTGCATGAGTTGACAGCGATGTACAAATTGCTGCTATCTATGGAGTACAATAACCTCAGCGAGTCCAATCAGCTTAATTGGCTTAGCAAGCAGAGCCCGGACACTGTCCCAGATCCCTGCCTGCCTGATTTCACTGCCTGGGCGCTGCTGCTGGAAAATGGCAAGGAGAAAGAACTAGTTCAGCAGCTAAGGAATAGTATTCAGGAGCTGGCTTCGGACCGACGCTTTGGAGCAAAGGTTTTACTTGCTTACTATCAAGGATTTCAGCAGATGATACACTACCTACTGCAGAAGAAAGGTCTCTCGGCCCATCAACTGCTTCAAGACACTAGCGTTCGCCAAATAAAAGCACCGCCAAGGACGCTGGAGCAGATGGAGGAATGGGGAATAAGCCTAATCCAAAAGGTACATTGTTATCTCTTTCAAGAAGAATCAGTCATTCCGCGTCTTAGAGCTTTTATCGCAGATCATCTGAGCGAGAACATTACCCGCGAGATGCTTGCTGAATACGTTCACCTAAACCCTGCTTATCTCTCCCGCTTGTTTAAGAAAGAGGCAGGGATGAGTATTACGGACTATTTGCTTAACGAGAGGATGCGGATTGCCAAAGAGCTGATTGCCAACTCAACGATGCCTATTTCGGAGATTGCGCAATCTATTGGGTATAGTAACTTTTCCTACTTTTCTAAAATGTTCAAGCGGGTCTATCAAGCCAACCCCCAGCAGTTTAGGAAGCTGTCAGGAAGCTCGAATAGCTAATTATTGTCTATATATTGCAGCCGCCGGTTTTATTTGGCGGCTTTTTTTATTGCCCCTGCCTATAGTTGTAAATGAAGTCACCAGTCTGTTAGTAGAAAGTCATTATTCTGGTAGAGTGAATTAAGCTGTGCTCATACAATTCAAGTACAGTATTCTTTACAGTAAAGTATCGGATCGGATCCAACAGGAGCATTAATAAAAGGGAGCGCAATTGGCTGTCGCTAACCTACTGAATATGGTCTTCATTTCTTTAATGAGTTGCCCGATAAAGAAGCGTAGGCTGAGCATAATCAATCATTTTAAAACATTGCAGGAGGTTGCGGATAATGAAGAAGTCATTGCGATTTAACGAAGATGGAACCTTTAAAATTGTTCAGTTCACGGATTTACATTGGCAGAATGGGGATGAGCACGATATGCGGACACGCTCGCTTATGGAGCTTGTCTTGCATGAGGAGAGCCCTGATCTTATTGTTTTCACTGGCGATGTGATCTACAGCGAAGCATGCTTAGACCCGCTTCAGTCGTTGCGAGAAGCGGTATCGACTGCCGACCAGAGCGGAATACCGTGGGCGGTTGTGCTTGGCAATCACGATGCTGAGAAGAATGTAACGAGAGAGGAACTGCTGCATGTACTCATGGAATATGATAACGGCATGACGGGACATACACCGGGAGTAAGCGGTTATGGCAATTATTCTTTAACAGTATCTGGCCAAGATGAATCAGAGGCCGCAGTTCTCTACTTTCTAGACAGCGGCGACTATTCAAAGCTCCCCCATGTTCAGGGTTACAACTGGATCAGCAGAGACCAGATTGATTGGTATCTCTCTGAAGCTAATAGCTTTAAGGAAAAGAATGACGGGCAGCCTCTGCCGTCTCTGGCGTTTTTCCACATTCCGCTGCAAGAGTACTTCACAGCTTGGGAACGTCAGGTCTGCTACGGCAATAAATTTGAGAATGTATGCTGTTCACAAATAAACTCGGGACTTTTCGCGGCAATGGTAGAAACGGGAGATGTGATTGGGACATTCGTTGGGCATGATCACATTAATGATTTTTGGGGATCTATGCTTGGCATACGTCTTTCCTATGGACGAGCGACGGGTTTTAATACCTATGGCAAGGAAGATTTCCCTCGCGGGGCGCGGGTTATTCAATTAAGAGAAGGCGAACGCGAACTGAAATCCTGGCTGCGTTTGGATGACGGAAGCGTGGATATGCAGCTTAGCGCTCATGAGCCTACGGAAAAATAGCCAGCATTCCTCAAGGAATTTACTTCAGAGAGGAGATTAACAGGAGATGGGTAGAAAAATGAAGTTTCGAGATGATGGCACTTTCGTCATTGTCCAATTTTCAGATGTGGAGTTTATTGACGCGGAGGATTATGATCCGGATACTCCGGAAATTAATGACATGACTAGGGCGACAATGGAATGCGTCATTGAGCATGAGAAGCCGGATCTTATCGTATTTGCCGGAGATGTAACGGCGAGCGCCAGAGGCAGGGATCCGATTCAATCATTTCGCGATGCTGTCGCGGTAGCGGAGGAGCGCGGCATACCATGGGCGGCTGTATTCGGCAATCATGATTCAGAAGGAGCCGTTCCTCGCCGGCAGATGCATGAAGAGCAGCTAAATCACAGCTTTTGTGTTGCCGAAGAAGATCCACCTCATGTAAGCGGAGCCGGTAATTATATGATTACTCTTCTGGATCAGAATGATGAAACGGCCGCAGCTTTATATTTCCTCGACAGCGGTGATTACTCATCTATCCAGTCCCTTGGAGGTTATGATTGGATTCGAAGAGACCAAATTGGGTGGTATATATCGGAATCACTGAAATTGTCATCCATGAGAAATGGTTTGCCCTTGCCATCGTTGGCGTTCTTTCATATTCCGCTGCCGGAGTATCAAGAGGTATGGAATAATCAGGTTTGCCTGGGACACTGCTATGAGGGAGTAAGCTCGCCGCGCGTCAATTCCGGTTTCTTCACGGCAATGGTGGAGATGGGAGATATTATGGGGACGTTCGTTGGTCATGATCATGCGAATGACTTCAGCGGAACGCTGCATGGCATCCGGCTTTGTTACGGCCGCTCCACGCGATATGTGAGCTATGTAGATAACGTTCGCAAGGATCATTTTAAGACTGGGGCTAGAGTCATCCTATTAAAAGCAGGAGAACGGGATTTCGATACATGGATTCGCCAGAATGACGGATCTATTGCAAATCTGCCTGAGCATCATCCGAGCTAGTCCGATTATTTATACTAGTTTGTGCGGTATTTAGACAAGTACATCGACGGTTACTGGAAGCCGCCTCCTCTTGAACAACATTTAACTAACATGTTAACTCCCTCATAAACGTTTGGTACATTTCACTGCCAAGCTCTTATCGGGGAGTCTCCCCACTTAAAATTCATCAACCTACGCATGAGAATGGAGCGATAGACGTGACACTGCTGCGTAAGCTTACGATTCGTTCACAGTTATCCATAATCGCGCTATCCATCACCTTTGTCATACTATTCATAATAGGTACCAATTATTTGCAAATGACCAAAAACATTAGCACCGACAACGAAAAATATACGAGCGATCATTTCTTGAAGATGAAGCAGACGGTTCATTCTAATAAAGACGTTCTTGAGAGAATTATGACAAGCATTGCCTTCAGTTTGGATGTTCAAAACTTTCTGACTGAATCGGAAAATGTTCAGAGCTCTATGCTCGCCAACCGGGTAGACAGCTTGTTTATCAACTCTCGAACGCTAAAAGAAGGAATTCTTGATATTATCATTCACGGAGAAGACGGACGCTCGATTGATATAGACGGGGGTACGAGACTTACAATTCCTTATCGAGGATCAGATACGGAGGGGCAGACTTTCCATTTCTATGGCCTGCAGCATTTCGAAGGTCAATACAATACGGAGCTTGTGTTTCTTATCGGGCTCAACATTAAGTATTTACAGCCTGGTGAGCAATTTAATAAAACGATCGGCACTTTATTTTTAGTTGTATCTCCTCAAGCGCTTGTGGACAAAAGCAGAGCGTTATCAGTAGAAATGAATGCGTTTTCTATTTTTGCTGACAGGCAGAAGAAAGTAGCGGTGTCAGGCAGTGACTCACAGCCAATTGGGATTGAGCTTCTCGACAAATTAGGACATGATCAACCCGATATAAGCAAGCGCGAGATCAATTGGAACGGCAAAACGTATGTCGCCCAGATGGAATATCTTCCTGAGATCAAAAGCTCAATTGTGGATATGATTCCTAAAGACGCGCTGATGCGCGAGATGAACGCGAACGTCACTTTTATTATTTGGATATTTGTATTCGGAGCTATCGTTATAGCATTAAAGATCACTATTAATGGCTGGGCTGTGATCAGAGAGCTGGCTAGCGAATTTAAAGTCATGCTAAATAAGAACGATTCCTTAACGAAAGAGCTTCTGCAAACAAATGCGGTTCTGAATGTCATAGAGCTGGAGAAGAAGAAATCGGATATGGCTTATTTACGCAGTCAAATTAATCCGCATTTCCTCTACAATACACTGGAAATGATTAAAGGTATGGCAGCAGTAAAAGGGGTTCAGGAAATAAGGGAGTCCGCCGCTTTGCTTGGAAGTATATATCATTACAGCATTAAGGGGGGAGGGATCGTTCCCCTGAATAAGGAGCTAACTATCGTACAATCTTATTTACAAATTCAAAAGCTTCGTTTTGGATCCCGCTTTAGCGTAAACTTTGATATCGTTGGTGAGGTACTTAACTGTCAAGTGCCAAAGATGATTCTGCAGCCTATTGTCGAAAATGCGGTTTATCACGGACTGGAGTTAAATGAAAAGCATGGTTTATTAAAAATAAGTGCGTATCTGGATGCGTTCAGAGATTTGATTATCGTCATTGAGGACGATGGGGTCGGGATGAATCCGGTGCAGCTGAAGCAGCTGCAAACGACATTGGCAGATTCCGATTCCAATGGATGGCTGCTAGGCGAGGGAGATAATAGCATCGGTGTTGCCAATGTGAATGCAAGGATCAAGTTTGCCTGTGGCTCTGCGTATGGTCTAGATATTGCTAGCAAGGAAGGCTCAGGAACCCGAGTAAGTGTGAAGCTGTCGACGAAGGGGGAAGATGTAAATGGGCTACAAGGTTCTGCTTGTTGATGATGAGGCATGGGTAGTTGAAAGTCTTAAGGCGAGTGTTGATTGGCACGCTTATGGATTCGAGGTTGCGGGAACAGCTCTTAGCGGGGCTGAAGCGCTGAAAATGATAGAAACTATAAAACCTGATGTCGTATTTACGGACATCCGCATGCCGGGAATTAATGGTCTAGAGCTAATTAAGAAAGGGTGCGAGCTGTCGCATAAAGCGCAATTTATTGTTGTGAGCGGTTATGCGGAATTTGCTTATGCGCAGAAGGCTCTCTCTTATGGCGCGCTTGCTTATTGCTTAAAGCCATTCGACGAGCAGGATATTATTTCGATTCTATGCAAGTTTAAGAAAAACAATGAGACTCCTCAGAGGGTGACGGAAAACTCGCTTCAATTATTTTTGGAAGAACCAAACGAGACAAATCGCTCCAAGCTCCTCAATAATCTTGAACAGTATGGCATAAAGGGTGGCTTTAAAGAGGGTATTGGCCTGTTCGTTTGTTCCTTTATCGGGAATGCCGCTCAGCATGCTTCAGATAAATATTTGCAAGTTAAGATCGGAAGATCGAAGTCTCTTTATATTGTAGCTTGGGATCAACTAGAGGAGACACTTTACGAAATAAGCAATGAAATGCCTGATCATATCCGGGGAATTGGCGTAAGCCAAAGATTAACGGACATGAGTAAGCTGATTGAATCGGTCGAGATCGCAAAGGTGTTATCCGATCATTACTTTATTACTGGAAAAGCCGATATTTTTCGTGAAAAAACACCGATGCGCGAACCTTTTAACGAAATGCTGAAGTGTATTGATGATGCTATTCGAATAGGCGATATAGCTGCAGCGAATGTTGCTTTTGACCAGGTTCTTGACCTGTTCAGAGAAGGCTGCCTGACTATGAGCCATGCGCTCAAGCTTTATAATATCGTACTTTCATTCATGTACCAGTTCGGAACAGAGCTGTCTGACAAGATGTTATATAGCAACGAATTGCTGCTTGCCTCCTTTGGCTCACTTTCTGGAATGATTCATTGTTTACGTCAATACGTCAGCAGATATATTCTTGAAGCGTCCGAGTACGTTTCACAAGAGATAAGCAATGAAACCTTTAGGTCAATTTTGAATTATGTGAATCAAAATTACATTCAGGATATATCGATTCAAAGCTTATCACTGAAATTTTACACGAACCCAAGCTACATCAGTCAATTATTCAAGAAAGAGGTAGGTGAGACGTTTACGGCATATATCGCCAAATTACGCATTACCTATGCCTGCAAGCTGCTTGGCAATACCAATCTAATGGTGGGTGAAATTGCGGAAAAGGCGGGATATCAGGACTACTTTTATTTTACGAAAATTTTCAAAAAAGTCGTAGGAACGACGCCTTCTCAATTTCGAGCAGAGATGAAGCCAGCGTAGTATGTAATATTTTTAGATAATCTATAGTTAATTATTATGATATTTATTGGTCCCTATTGTATAGGCTTTTTATGTAGAAAAAGTATGAATTTGAACAGATACCTAGCACCAAAAGCATCCCCTATAATAAGTATTATTACAGTATGAAATCGCTTTCACAGCGAGCAATCATTCGGTATTGTAATGTAATGTTTCCAAAATAATGATGTGTGGGGGGAAGAAAAATGAAGCTTAAATGGTTATCGTTTATGCTGGTTATCGCAATGTTCGTGGTATTTACTGGGTGCTCTCAGAACTCGGGAACAAATGCGCCTACGGATGAGCCGAAGCCAACCGAGACAAGCGAGCCAGTCAAGGAGGAAGCAACTGAAGCGCCACCTTCAACTGAGCCAGTCGACGAGAAGATCGACTTCAAAGGCGGTACGATCCGCATCGGTCAATGGTGGGGAATGGAAAACTATTTGAATGAAGAAGAGAAAGAAAAGCAGAAAAAAGCAGAAGAGAAGTACAATGTTAAAATTGAGTATGTAACGGTTCCTCTTGACCAGCTTGTATCCAGAATCATTACAACATCCGTTGCGGGACAGCCTTTTGCTGACGTTGTTATGATTCCGACGGAATGGGCGCTTCCTAAGTTGGCTAGTGAAGGTTACATTCGCGCTATTGATGACATAGTGGATTTAAAAGACCCTAACTGGAATGCAATGATGCTTAAGAGTGGTAAATACGACGGTAAGCAATACAGCTTCACCGACAAAGATAACAACGGTTATGGTCTCTACTATAACAAAACGTTAGTTCAAAAATTAGGCGTAGAAGATCCATATGTATTGCAAGAAAAGGGCGAGTGGACATGGGATAAGTTCCTAGAGTTGACTAAAGCCGCTACGAAGGATGATACATTCGGATTTGCACCTTACGGTGGTGATGCTACCATGGCAGCGAATGCGTTCATTTATTCCAATGGCGGAGCTGTAACGACGGATGACAAAATCACTTTCGACTCACCGGAAGCTTTGGAAGCTATTCAGTATGTATCTGATCTATACAATGTTCATAAAGTTATAGGTGGAGATTTTGCCCAAGGTAAAGCGCTATTTATGTCTGGAGCTCGTTGGGCTGCTTATGATTTCAACGGCAGTATGGCTGACGACTGGGGCTATGTATTCTTTCCAAAAGGGCCTAAAGCTACAGAGTATGTAGTGCCTATCACTGTTAACATGTGGCATATGTTGGCTGATGTAGAAAACCCTAAAGCTGTTATGACGGTTTGGCAAGAGCTTTATGAGATGGATCCAGAAAAAGGTTATGATAACGTAATTCGTGGAGAAGAAGCTAACTTTAGAAATGAAGAAGGCTTGAACACTCTTCGTCAAATGCTTGGTAATGGTACTGTAATGAAGTACTACGCTTACGAAGGATTCGATGGTTATTACGGTGAAGCAATTAAGAACATCATGGCAGGAACAGGTACTCCTGCAAGTGAACTTGCTAGAGTTAAACCGCTAGCTCAGGCTGCAATTGATGTAACATTAAAAAAATAGTTTCTGGTTGCATAAAACGCTGCAGCACCTCAATTGACATTGGGGTGCTGCTCTTAGGCGGGAAGGGGGATTCCATGTGGCCTATGTCAACAAATATGGAATAGTCAAGGTGGTACTTTTAGTGTCTTTATGTGCTATGTCTATCCTGCCCCAGGGCTTTCAAGCGGATGACAAGTCCACAGTAAAGGCAGCCTCAGAGGCTTCTGATGCAATCTCTGATCAGTTGCTCGGAAGTAAGACTGAGGGTGGATATGATCAATATTTGGTGAAACATAAGAATGCTTCTAAGCCTGACCAAGAGATCCTTATTCCAGGAGAAGCTTTTTCTAATGTGGTAGAAATGAAAGCTAATGTCGTTAAAGACATTGGAGGGATGACGGGCAGTGCGGTTGAAACCGATGAAGTAGGAAGTATTTCATGGGATTTCAATGTATCGGAAGAAGGCCTTTATAATATTGGAATTCTTTATTATCCAATGGAGGGTAAGGGTGCGGATATTGATCGGGAATTGCTGATTGATGGTGTAGCACCTTTTGCTGAGAGTAAAAACTTAGTGTTCGCGAGAGTATGGACGAGTAATGGTGAAATATTACTCGATGAGCGCGGCAACGACACACATGTCCAGCAGGTCGAGTTTCCGATATGGCAAGAGACTTATGCTCAAAGTGCTGATGGTCGTCATAATGATCCTTATTTATATCACTTTACGCCAGGGAAGCATACTATCACCTTAGTTTCCGCAAAGGAAAAGATGCTGGTTAAGTCTATTAAGCTGAGCCAAGCTGAACAAGCGAAGGATTACGAAGCGGTTGCCGCTGAATATGAAGCTAAGGGCTATAAAGACACATCAGATTTCATGATCAAGGTTCAAGGAGAATTAGCGAATTTGAAGTCAAGTCAAGTTCTTTATCCGATGATGGACCGCAGCAGCCCGTCTACGGAACCTTATCACGTGTCAAAAATCCGACTCAATACAATTGGCGGCTTCAACTGGGCGGAATCCGGACAATGGATAACTTGGGACGTAGAAGTGCCGGAAGACGGACTTTATAATATCGGCATTAAATATTTGCAAAGCTTTCAAAGAGGTATGACTTCCTACCGTAAGCTGTATATTGATGGCAAGATTCCGTTTCGTGAGGCTAACGATCTTACCTTTGGCTTCTCAACTAACTGGGAAATGAACGAGATTGGAGACGGGGAAAACCCATATCAGTTTTATTTGACCAAAGGCAAACATGAGATAAAGCTTGAAGTTACACTCGGTGAAATGGCACAGTTGCTGCGAACGGTGGAGTCCAGCGTACTGGATCTGAATCGTATTTACCGGCGCATTATTATGGTCACCGGAACGGTTCCCGATGATAATCGGGATTATCAGCTTGAAGTGAAAATACCAGAGCTGATTGATGTCTTTACAAAACAAATAGAAGTATTACAAGCTATTGTCGACCGTGTGGAGCAAATATCAGGTGGCAGCAGTGATCGCACTGCTACATTGACGAGGCTCATTTATCAACTGAAGGAAATGGTGGATGCCCCGGGGACGATCGCACGCCGATTAGAGGCGTTCAAATCCAATACGGGCTCATTAGGGGATTGGATCTATTCCTTGAATTATATGCCATTATCGATCGATTATCTCGTTGTTGCCTCTCCTGATCAGAAAATGCCTGCAGTCAAAGCTAAGTTCTTCAAAAGAATGAAGCATCAAGTGGGAACGTTCTTATCTTCTTTCGTCACCGATTACAATGTACTCGGAGCGTCGAAGAAAGGTCAGAAAACTATTACGGTGTGGATGACACAGGGAATAGATCAGGCAACAATTACAAAGAGGCTCATTGATGAGTCGTTCACATCAGAAACAGGAGTTGCAGTCAATATTCAGGTTGTCACTGAAGCCGTGTTGTTGCAGGCGATGCTGGCGGGACGGGGGCCTGATATTGCATTCCAACTGGCAGATGATAAGCCACTCAATTACGCTTTGCGCAATGCTGTGGAGGATTTGTCGAAGTATCCCGGGTTTGACAAGGTAGCGCAGCGCTTCCACGAAAGCGCAATGGTGCCTAATAGATTTAACGGGGGAACCTTTGCACTGCCGATCGAGCAGTATTTTCCAATTTTATATTATCGCAAGGATATACTTAAAGAATTGAATTTAGAGGTTCCGCAAACTTGGGATGACGTCTTCGAGATGATTCCTGAGCTTCAGAAACAAAACTTATTATTCGGTTTCCCTATTCAGGTTTTGGTGAAAACAGGTTCGAATCAAAAGGATAACTCGAACTTACCTGTTAACTTTACCTACGGCACGATGCTGTATCAGAACGGCGGTGAGTTGTATCGCGATAACGACAAAGCAAGCGCATTAGATTCCGAGGTGTCAATCAAATCGTTTATCGATTGGACGGAACTATATACGACTTATAAGTTGCCGCTGACGACAGACTTCATCAACCGTTTCCGTAGTGGAGAGATGCCAATCGCAATAGCTCCCTATTCGGATTACGGTTTGGTCAGCATCGTAGCGCCGGAGTTGAAAGGGTTGTGGGATATTACTGTTGTTCCAGGACTTAAAGGGTCGGACGGCACCATACACCGAGAAGTACCTTCGAATGGAACTTCTGCTATTATGCTGAAGGACAGTAAGCATAAGGCGGAGGCTTGGTCCTTTCTTGATTGGTGGACCAGTACAGACGTGCAAGCGAAGTATAGTCTGGAAATTGAAGCGATGTATGGTCCCGCAGGACGTACTGCGACAGCTAATCTAGAAGCTGTAGCTCGGCTTCCATGGCAGGTAAAGGAATACAAAGTTATCATGGATCAGTGGCAATGGGTACGGGGAATTCCTCAGGTTGCAGGCGGATATTTCACAGGACGTCATCTTGATAATGCGTTCCGCAGCGTCGTTATTTCTGATGGGGATCCACGTGAAGCCATAGACAATTATACCCGATTTATTAATGAGGAAATTACAAAAAAACGCAAAGAGTTCGGCTTGCCAAAATAGAGAAAGGGGGCGGTTGCATTGTCCGACCCAAATCAAGCAAGCGTTGAATTACAGGTCCCAGGCAGTTTGTCAAAGCAGCCCAGCCAGAGGCGGAGGAAGCTTGATCATCTGCGGAGTGAGATAAGTGTGAAACGGCATGGCTATGTGCTCCTTGCGCCATACTTCATCCTCTTCTTTATCTTCACCGCCTTTCCAGTCCTTATGGCATTCGGACTTAGCTTCACTGATTTTAATGTACTTGAAGCGCCAGGCTGGGTTGGTTGGGAAAATTATGCTAACTTGTTCGTCAAGGATGAAGTGTTTCTGATTGCTTTGAAAAATACGATATTGTTCGCGGCGATTACCGGACCGCTCAGCTATATTCTATGTTTCTTTCTTGCATGGCTCATCAACGAATTGTCGCCTAAAATTAGGGCAGTTATAACGTTGCTATTCTATGCACCTTCCATCTCAGGAAGCGTCTATTTAATATGGCAGGTTGCCTTCTCCGGTGATTCATTCGGCTATGTCAATGCTTTCCTGATAAAATGGGGATTTATATTTGAACCGATTCAATGGCTTCAAAATCCCAAATATATGCTGGCGATTATTATGCTAGTGCAGCTATGGTTAAGCCTCGGCACGGCCTTTCTTGCCTTTATAGCTGGATTGCAGGGAATGGATATGACGCTTGTTGAAGCTGGAGCGATTGATGGAATAAGAAACCGCTGGCAGGAGCTGTGGTTTATTACACTGCCTTCACTACGTCCAATGCTGATGTTTGGCGCTGTTATGCAAATTACAGCTTCATTCGCAGTCGCTGAGGTGGCAACGAGCCTTGTCGGTTTCCCAAGCCCGCAGTATGCGGGACATACAATCGTAACCCATCTGAATGATTTCGGGACGATTCGTTTCGAGATGGGATATGCTAGTTCCATTGCAACCGTATTATTTGTTCTTATGCTTGGCTCGAACATGGTCGTGCAGAAACTGCTTCGGAAGGTGGGTGATTAGAGAGCATGAATATTAGCTTTCGTTTGCGTCGAGAGAAGAAGCTCAATCGTTCTCTTCCTGTTGATATCGCTTTATTTCTTATACTAGCAGCAGCGGGAGCATTTATGGCGGTGCCTTTCGTTTTCATGATCAGCACTGCGCTGAAGCCATTGGATGAGATGTTCCTGTTTCCTCCGACATTTATTGTACGCTCTCCAACACTGGATAACTTTTATGACTTAATACTTATTTTTTCTAACGCATGGGTACCGATATCACGTTATGTGTTTAATACCCTATTTGTTGCATTCACCGGAACGGTCGGACATGTCATCTTGGCATCCATGGCGGCATATCCGCTAGCAAAGCTGAAGCTTCCGGGAGGGAATATCCTATTTTCGATCGTTGTCCTGTCATTGATGTTCGCTTCTCAGGTAACCGCGATTCCCAATTATTTAACGATTACTTGGCTTGGCCTACTGGATTCTTACTGGGCGCTCATATTCCCAGCGCTCGCCACGTCGCTAGGTTTGTTCCTAATGAAACAATTTATGGAGACGATTCCCGATGCACTAATTGAAGCCGCAAAGATTGATGGCGCGAGCGAGTACCGTATCTTTTGGACCATAGTCATGCCAATGGTTAAGCCTGCCTGGCTAACACTTATCATTTTTTCCTTTAAAGGTTTGTGGGGAACGGGCAGCGGTGGTCAAGGCGCTTCCTATGTGTATAGCGAGCAGTTGAAAACGATGGATTATGCTTTTAGCCAAATTTTGTCCGGAGGGTTTGTTCGTTCAGGACCGATGGCTGCTGCTTCACTCATCATGATGCTTGTGCCGATTTCGATCTTTATACTGACGCAAAGCAGCGTTATGCAGACTATGTCGACATCAGGCCTGAAAGATTAATAGAGAAAGGGGGGAGCGCAATTGGCGTCCATAAGGGGCATTTTATCAGTTCTTATCCTTATGAGCTTCATGATCGGCTTCACTGTTCCGGCTCATGCTGTTCCGGCCAATTCTCTTCCTGATTATGGATATAACTATTCATACTGGCAACAGGCAGAGCCTGCACCGTACCCTTATTTGGCTGAAAAGCATGTGTACGGTTCAGAACTCGGAATTGGTAATTTTAATGTTCCGCAGGATTTATTCGTTGCCGATGATCGTCGGATTTACATTGCTGATACGGGAAACAACCGCATCGTTTCCTTAGATGAGAATGGTCAGCTTATTCGTACGATAGATAGCTTTGACAATGGCGGGAAGAAGGATGTATTCAACAAGCCTTATGGTGTATATGTAGGTCCTGACCATATTATTTATGTGGCGGATACGTACAACAACCGGATTGTTAAACTTACCAATGACGGTAAGTTCATCGAATCATTCGGAGCTCCTACTTCCAGCATCATTCCAAAGGAATTTCAATATTTCCCTTTGAAAATAAATGTCGATAAGTTTGACCGGATGTATGTAATCGCACAAGGTGCTTTCGATGGGGTTATGGAGCTTGACTTTGAAGGTAACTTTAAAGGATATGTTGGAACGATTAAAGTTAGATTTAGCCCAATTGATAGATTTTGGAAGCGTTTTGCAACCAAGCAGCAGTCAGAGCAAATGGAGTTATTCCTGCCGGTTGAATTCAGCAACATAGATGTCGATGATCGTGGTTTTATTTACGGCGTATCCGCTGAGACCAATTCGGAAAAACCGATCAAACGCTTCAACCCTGGTGGGGATGACATATTGCGCCGAGAAGGATATTTTAATCCGAAGGGTGACATTGGGGTATTTTCTTCGTCGACAGAAGTAGTAACTAGCACAAGGTTTAGAGGTAGCTCTAGATTCATTGATGTCCTTGCTGATGAAAGCGGTATGTACAGCGGTTTGGATGCCACACGGAATCGTATCTTTACTTATGACCGTGATGGCAATCTCCTCTATCAATTCGGAGGAATCGGAACGCAGTCGGACAATTTCCAAAAAGTAGTTGGGTTTTCGATGGTTGGAGAGAAAGTAGCCGTACTAGATAATGAGATGAATCGTTTGACATTTTTTGCACCGACACGCTACGGCCAGCTGATTCGTGAAGCTGCCAAAGCTCATTATGCGGGTAAGGTAGAAGAAGCGGAAACTGCTTGGAAGCAAGTGCTTCAACTGAACGCTAACTTCGATATTGCTTATATTAGTATGGGGAAAGCGGCGCTCAAGAAGGACGAAACTAAGCTGGCTATGGAATATTTCGAAAATGGTAATAACCGAAAATACTATTCTGAGGCGTTCAAACGTTATCGTAAGGAATTTGTATGGAATAATTTCGGAACGATGATGACGATCTTGATTTCCGCAGTTGCACTATTTGTTGCTGGCCGTATTTACTGGGTTAGAAGACAACCTAAGCTTTATTTTGTAGAAACGGGTATATTGAAAGCTCCATTCTATACGATAATGAGACCGTTTAACGGCTTCTGGGAGATGAAGTTTGAGCAGAAGGGCAGAGTAAAGATTGCGCTGTTCATTGTGGGCGCACTCATCGTAACGATGATTCTGAAACGCCAATACTCTGGATTCATTGTCAATACCAACAGGTTGTCAGAGCTGAATAGCATTGATGAGCTTATTTATATCGTGCTGCCGTTTGTATTGTTTTGTGTGGCCAACTGGTCACTTACAACACTTATGGATGGAGAAGGAAAGTTTAAAGAAATTATTATGGCTGTCGGTTATTCACTACTGCCGCTTGTCATTTTGTATCTGCCGCAAATCATATTTAGTAATATGATTACGAAAGAAGAAGCAGCTTTCTATTATCTAATTGATTCGATAGCTATTGTCTGGACGATGTTCCTATTGTTCGTTGGTCTTATGACTGTTCATCAATACTCTATTTTCAAAACAATTTTAACACTATTCCTGACTGTTATCGTGATGATATTTATTGTCTTCCTAAGTATTCTCTGCTTCAGCTTGCTGCAGCAGGTCATGGCATTCGTTATTTCAATCATTACAGAAATTAGGGCAAGAGCGTGAGGAGGTACGTGCATGAGTAAGATAAAAAAACGGCTGACGATCATGATAGTATGCTGTCTTATTGCAGCAGTATCTCTAAATGAGACTCTATTTCGGAGCCAGACTGAGGCTGCTGTCAGTGGTCAGCAGGTGAACAAAGATAACCTTGAAGTGACCATTGCTTCCGTAAACAGTCTTCCCGATGGCATAAGCATGATTGCTGAGAATGAGCATCTTGAGCTTTATCTTGATAAGATGACGACTGCGGTCAGTGTGAGGGAGAAGCGTAACGGTCAAATATGGACGACAAACCCAATTGATAATGATAAAGATGCGATTGCTGCGGGTATGAACAAATCCAATCTAGCCTCACAAATGATTATCTCGTACTACAACGATAAAGGGCATGAATCCTTTATTAACAATTTCGATGAGAGCATTAAGAAAAATCAATTTGAGATTACTCTCATCGATAAGGGTGTCAAAATTAGTTACGAAATTGGAAGCTCGGAGAAAGGATTAAGCTCCATTCCAGCAGTAGTTACGAAGGAACGATTTGAAGAACGGATTTTGAACAAAATTGAGGATGAGAAGGTCAGAAATAAACTTCGTACTCGCTTTTTTTTCAATGAAGAGAAGCAACAGTATGAGCGTAAAAAAATGCAAGATTATATCGTGAAAGACGTTGTTTCGATTCTAGAGTCCATTGGCTATACAAAGGAAGACGCGCAAGAGGATAATGCGTTGGCAGATGGTGGAGAAACGGTAGTAAATGCCGCACCCAATTTTACAATTCCTATTACGTATCAGCTAGATGGTGATAATCTCGTCGTTCGAATTCCAACCGAAGAGGTTAAGGATACTGAACTATTTCAACTCCACACGTTGCAATTGCTGCCATTTTTCGGAGCCGCTGAACAAGATCAAGAAGGGTATATATTTGTCCCGGATGGTTCAGGAGCGCTCATTAATTTGAACAGCGAAAATAAAGCGGCGCGTGCCTATGAAGTTCCGCTTTATGGTAAGGACCAGACGCCCTATAAGAGGGAGACTCTAATTCAGCCTACACAGATTTCAAGATTTCCAGTGTTCGGCATAAAACGTGATAACTCCGCTATGTTTGCCGTTATTGAACAAGGAGACGCACAGGGAAAAATCACTGCGGATACGAGCGGAAAGCTGAATAGTTACAATAGTGTAGGTGCCAAGTTCCAAATGAAGGACATGGAATTGGTCACTTTTAGAGCAGGATCAGTTAAGAAAGCAATTCCCAAATTTTCAGAAATGTATGATGATGGCATTCAGATTCGCTATGGATTTTTAGCGAATAGTGAGGCAGATTATATAGGGATGGCTAATTATTATAGAGACTATCTGATCAGTAAATACAATCTGACTCGTCAAACAAGTGGCAGCAACACGCCTTTCGTTCTGGATCTGATCGGCTCGATTCCCGTCCGCAAAAACTTTCTCGGTATTCCATATCAATCTGTTGAAGCGGTAACAACCTATTCACAGGCAATGGAAATACTAGACTTATTGGAACAACGAGACATATCCGACATTCAACTTAAATATTCAGGATGGTTTAACAAGGGCTTTCAGCATTATCTCCCGTCATCAATCAAACTAGATAAAGTTCTTGGAGGCGAGAAACAGTTTGAAAAGTTATTGAACTATGTTGAGGAAAAGAATGTCGAATTGTATCCAGATGTTGCTTTTAATCGGGTATACGTGGATGGAAAGGGCTTTAAACCTTCGAGAGATGCTACGCGCTTCTTTAATTGGAAGGAAAAGATAGCCATGGATAAAGATATTGTAACAACGAATTCTCAATTTTTCCTGTATTATTTACTTTCTCCAAGTAAATTGAGTGGTGTCGTAAAGGGCTTTTTGAAGGATTATGAGAAATACGATATAGGTGGAGTTTCTTTACGTGACATGGGAGAGGACTTAAACAGTGATGTTACTCCACGTGAAACGATTAATCGACAGGAAACAATCGGGATAATAGGTGAAAACCTGCAACTGATTAAGAACAAAGCCGAAAATATTATGATTAGCGGAGGTAATGCTTACACATTGCCTTATGCGAAGACGATTGTTGATGCACCGCTTACGAGCAGTAAATTTAATATTGCTGCTGAAGAGATCCCTTTCTTCTCCATTGTTTTGCATGGATATGTAGACTATTCGGGAACGCCTTTGAATCACGAGCGTGATCAGAATAGTAAAGCTGCCTTGCTTAAAACACTTGAGACGGGGTCAAATGTATACTATCAATGGTTCTACGCACAACCTTCCGTAATTCGGGACACGAAGTTAAATGACTTGTATTCTGCTCACTATATGGATTGGTTTGAGGAAGCGGTACAGCTCTATAACGAAGCGAATGCGGTTCTGAAAGACGTACAGGACCAAACGATTACAGGCCACCGTAAGTTAGCGGATGGCGTATACGAGACGACTTTTGAAAAAGGTAAAAAAGTAATAGTAAACTACAATAAAACAGCGGTTACTGTTGAAAGTATTTCTGTTGAGGCAGAAGGTTACCATGTGATCGGCGGTGGATTATGATAATGCGTAAAATTCCGACGCTTCAGCAGAAAAAGTCTAGATTAGGCATGTTATTCGTATTACCGTGGTTTCTAGGATTCGTTTTCTTATTTATCATTCCGTTGTATGAATCCTTTATATACAGCTTAAATGGGCTAACGCTTGGAAAAGGCGGCTTCATTACAGAGTATAAAGGGTTTTCATATTACAAGGAGTTATTTACGTCGCATCCCACGTTTACTCGAACACTGGTTGAATCGATTTCTGATCTTTTGATCAATGTGCCGTCCATCACGATTTTTAGTTTGTTCGTTGCTACGTTGATTAATCAGAAGTTTAGAGGAAGGGTATTTGCACGAGCTATTTTTTTCCTTCCTGTCATGCTTGCAGCACCCGTACTTTCACTAGAGAGCAGCGGCGAGATGGCAACCATTGCTTCGACGATAACAGGTGCATCACCTGAGGGCGGGGGCGGAGCATTTTCATTTACTAGCTTCGAGTTGGAGAGATTGCTGTTTGAAGCTGGTGTCGGGGGTGGGTTAATATTCTATATAACCGATTCAGTTGATCGGATTTATGAGATTATTAGTTCATCTGGTGTTCAGATACTGATTTTCCTTGCAGCGCTCCAGTCCATTTCTCCTTCTCTTTACGAAGCAGCAAAAATTGAAGGAACGACAGGCTACGAAGCGTTTTGGAAAATCACTTTTCCAATGCTCAGTCCAATCATGTTGACGAATATTGTCTATACCGTTATTGATTCCTACAGCACTAATGCATTAAGCAAAATGATATCGGACACTGCGTTTGTATCACTCAATTTCAGCTTGAGCGCAGCGATGGCATGGGTGTACTTCGTTATCGTATCGCTTATTCTAGTAGTGACAATGGGACTCGTCTCACGTAAGGTGTTTTATCAAGACTAACAGGATAGGGGGGGGGACTGTGAAGCTGGCCCACCATTCAAGCACAGCAGCATGGAGAGAACGTGCAAGGCGATTCAACTTGCTTAATTGGAGTAAGCATTGGAGTTGGGTAACCGTTCGAACGATACTTGTGATCGGGTTTTGTTTTGTTATTTTATACCCATTGTTTTTCAAGCTTTCAGTGTCATTCAAGGATCGTGTGGATTTGTATGACTCAACCGTACTTTGGATTCCTAAACACTTCACATTGGATACGATTAAGATTGCTTTTGAAGCACTTAGTTATCCAAAAGTATTTATGAATTCCTTAGCTATTGCAACGATCTCGACGATCTTACAGGTCGTTTCTTGCTCCTTGGCAGCATTTGGTTTTGCTAGGCTGGCCTTTAAAGGGAGCAAGTTATTATTCGGCGGCGTGCTCTTTACGATTATCGTTCCTGTACAAACCATTATGATCACGACCTATCTAAATTATCGTTACTTTGATGTTTTGGGTCTTGTCCAATTGTTCACCGGGCAGAAGGGAATTAATCTGCTAGACAGCTATTGGCCTTTCATCCTTCAGTCAGCTACCGGAATGGGAATAAAGAGTGGTTTGTTTATCTTCATATTCATTCAGTTTTTCCGAGGTCTTCCTAAGGAGCTGGAAGAGGTTTCTTACATTGATGGATGCAGCGTATTTCAATCGTTTTGGCGTATTATGTTGCCTAACGCGGTACCAGCGATGGTAACAGTTCTACTGTTCTCGTTCGTATGGCAGTGGAATGACAATTATTTCGTTTCTCTATTCCTGACATCTTCGGAAGTACTATCGACAAAGCTTCCAATTATGTGGGCTTCGTTCTCTATGACAGATCCACTATATGCTTATATGATAAAAAATGCGGGGGAGCTGCTGTTTATTGCTCCGATCGTACTATTGTATATGTTTGCTCAACGTTATTTCGTAGAAAGCGTAGAGCGCAGCGGATTGATAGGTTAAGCTATTCTCAAAAAGGGCTTCCCTAAAAGGTTTAACGAACCTTTTAGGGAAGCCCTTTTTGAATTGTGTACAATGCTGTTATATAAAGAAGCTGTGATTTGCCCTTTGTTGTTCAATCGATTTGCTTCGACAACGGAGAAAAGTCACACGTATTCGGTTATTGGAAGAAATGATGATGAGAATTGATTCGTAAATAAACTTAGAGAAAACAACGTATTAATGAACCATAATTGTTGCATCGTGACTGATGTTTGCATATAATATAGATTAATGTATCATAATCGATGTAAAGCTATGATGGAGAAGAGTAAGCAGTGCTTTCGCACAGGGAGAAGACACCGTTGATTGAGAGTGTCTTTGTGAAATAAGGCTGCTGAAGTTCACTCCGGAGCAGACCCCTGAAACGCCGAAGCGGTGTGCCGCGAAGCGCAAGTAGGGTGCGTACGGTTCCCGCCGTTATGGGGCTAGAGGAATTACAAGCTTCCGTCAGTGCAAAGGATGACGTTATTTTAGTCATTTACGAGCACTAAGGCCAGGCAGTAATTCAAATTAGGGTGGTACCACGGTTCTTTCGTCCCTTTAGGGAGAGAGGCCTTTTTTTTGTGCAAATATAGGAAAGTAAAAGTTTCACGCTTATACTCCGCCTAGATTTCACAGCGGAACGAATGCTTTTACCGCAAAGACGGCGCCAGCCGTTTACGCTTGAATGATTGAGGAAAGATGATATGGAGGCGAAGAAAAATGAAGGAACGTTTGGAAGGGCTGCGCGTAGAAGCGCTTCAAGAGCTGCAGCAAGTGGAAAACCCACAGCAGTTAAATGATTTACGTGTTAAATACTTAGGAAAAAAGGGCGCGTTGACTGAGATTTTGCGCGGCATGGGCGGACTCAGCGCGGAAGAGCGTCCGGTTATTGGTCAGGTTGGCAATGAGGTTCGTGCGGCAATCGAGAGTGTAATCGAAGAGAAGCAGGCCGCATTCCAACAAGCTGAAACAAATAATAGACTTCTTGCGGAGACGCTTGACGTAACGCTGCCTGGCAAGCAATTGCCAACAGGTTCTGTTCATCCGTTGAACAAAGTGGCACAGGAGATTGAGGATATTTTTATCGGATTAGGCTATACAGTAGCGGAAGGTCCAGAGGTTGAGACCGATTACTACAACTTTGAAGCGTTGAACTTACCGAAGAATCACCCGGCTCGCGATATGCAGGATTCGTTCTACATTACGGATGATATATTGATGCGTACGCAAACGTCACCGGTACAAGTGCGAACAATGAAAGCCAAAAATGGCGAAACGCCAATTCGAGTTATTTGCCCGGGTAAAGTATACCGCCGCGATGATGACGATGCGACTCATTCGTTCCAATTTAATCAAATCGAAGGACTTGTTATCGGCAAAAACATTCGAATGAGCGATTTGAAAGGGACGCTGCTGCAGTTTGCACAGCAAATGTTCGGCTCCCAAACACAAATTCGTCTACGTCCAAGCTTCTTCCCATTCACAGAGCCAAGCGCTGAGGTAGATGTAAGCTGTGCCCAATGCGGCGGAAAAGGCTGCCGGATGTGCAAGCATACAGGCTGGCTTGAAATTCTAGGCTGCGGTATGGTGCATCCGCGCGTACTTGAAATGGGCGGCTACGATCCTGAAGAGGTGAGCGGCTTTGCATTTGGTATGGGTGTTGAGCGTATCGCGTTATTGAAATACGGCATTGACGATATTCGTCATTTCTATACGAACGATCTGCGTTTCTTAAGTCAGTTTGCGAGAATGTAACAAAGAGAGAAGGGAAGAAAAACGATGAATGTATCCTATCAATGGTTGAATAAATATATCGATCTTTCTGGCTACACAGCGGAAGAGCTAGCAGAGAAGATGACGCGCGGCGGTATTGAAATCGATGTCGTGGAATCCCGCAACAAGGGCGTGACTGGCGTAGTAGTCGGCTATGTTAAATCGAAAGAAAAGCATCAGGATGCGGATAAGCTGAACGTATGTAAAGTTGACGTCGGGACGGGAGAAGAACTTCAAATCGTCTGTGGCGCTAAAAATGTCGATGCGGGGCAGCTTGTTCCTGTAGCTGTTATTGGAGCAGTACTTCCTGGTGACTTCAAAATTAAACGCGCGAAGCTGCGCGGCGTTGAATCACAAGGTATGATCTGTTCGGCAAAAGAGCTTGGTCTAAATGAAAAGCTGCTGCCGAAGGATCAGCAGGAAGGAATTCTGGTATTGCCTGCATCAACAACGATCGGCGCATCAATTGGCGACGTTCTAGCAATTAATGATGAAGTGCTTGAGCTTGATCTGACTCCGAATCGTTCGGATTGTCTTAGTATGATTGGCGTTGCTTATGAAATCGGCGCTTTAACGGGACGCGAGGTTCTTTTGCCAAATGCGTCTATACCGGCCAGTACTGTGAAAACGGACGGTCTCGTATCTGTAAGTATTAGCGCTCCTGAGCATTGCTCGCATTATTCAGCTCGTTATATTAAAGATGTTAAAATCGGTGCTTCTCCCTTGTGGCTGCAAAATAAATTGATCGCCGCTGGCGTGCGGCCGATTAATAACGTCGTTGACGTAACCAACTTCGTAATGCTTGAATATGGCCAACCGTTACATGCTTTCGACGCAGATCGTCTGCCGGGCGGAAGAATTGATGTTCGTCTTGCGAACTCAGGTGAAACGCTTGTAACTCTCGATGATCAAGAGCGCAAGCTTGAGCCTCATATGCTCGTTATTACGGACGGTACTAATCCGATAGCGCTTGCGGGCGTTATGGGCGGAGCTAGCACAGAAGTAACGGATTCAACTGTTAATATTTTACTGGAGTCGGCAAGATTCGACGGCGGAACAGTTCGGAAAACGTCACGTCAGCTCGGACTGCGCTCGGAATCAAGTATAAGGTTCGAGAAGGAAGTAGATCCAGCAAGAGTGATTCCTGCACTTGACCGCGCTGCAGCTCTAATTGCCGAGCTTGCTGAAGGTCTTGTTACGGATGGAATCGTTGAGGTTTCTACTGGCGAGGCTCAAACAACAAAAATTGACCTATCTTTAGATAAAATTAACAGCTATCTTGGAACGGATCTATCTCGTCTTGAAGTACAGACGATATTTGGCCGTTTACATTTTGAATATGAGCTTTCTAGTAATGACTTATTCACAGTGAATGTGCCGACACGTCGCGGCGACATTACCCGTTCTGTTGATTTAATTGAAGAGGTTGCCCGTTTATATGGCTACGATAACATTCCTACAACGCTTGTTCACGGAGATGTTATACCGGGCTCGCTTACTAAGCCGCAAGCGATTCGCCGCGAACTGCGTAAACGATTGTCAGATGCTGGCTTGCATGAGGTCGTAAGCTATTCCTTCACTGGGCCTGAGCGCACTAAGCTGTTCCCGGTGTTAGCTGAGAATACGAAGCCCGTACAATTGGCAATGCCGATGAGTGAAGATCGCAGCTTGCTGCGGACTACGCTTATAGCACAGCTGCTGGAAACAGCGGCATACAACCGTAATCGTAAAAATGAATCCGCGGCATTATTTGAAATCGGCAGCGTATTCCATACCGATGAGGAGCAGCTTACTCGTTTGCCACAAGAGAAGCACCGCTTTGCAGCGCTTTTAACAGGAAATCGCACAGAGGCGCAATGGAGTGGCAAGGCGGTTCCGGTTGATTTTTATGATGCGAAGGGGATTTTGGAGACGGTATTCGGGGTGCTTGGTTTAACAGCCAGTGTAACATACGAAGCGGCTCAGCCAGAGCATTTCCACCCAGGAAGAACAGCAGCTGTTCTAATCGACGCGGGTAAAGGACCAGAAGTAATAGGTTATGTGGGGCAATTGCATCCTGGACTTCAACTTGAAGCTGATCTAGCGGATACGTATGTGCTTGAAATAGGTCTCGATCTGCTTTATGAGCTGGCGGATTCGGATATTGCTTATAAGGTGCTTCCTCGTTATCCGGCTATGCAGCGAGATATCGCTGTTGTCGTTGATCAAGAGGTAGCGGCGGCTAATCTGACTAGTACAGCTTGGAGTACTGCTGGTGAATTGCTGGAGTCCGTACGAGTATTCGATGTGTTTACAGGAGAGAAGCTGGGCGCGGGCAAGAAGAGCATTGCAATCTCCCTTGTATACCGTCATGGAGAGCGTACATTGACAGATGAAGAGGTCAGTGCTGTGCACGAGAAGGTTGTTTTAAAATTAGAACAATCTTTTGCAGCGGAATTACGCAAGTAGGCAGGAAACCTTCAAAGTCGCATCGAAATAGTTCCTAGTGGGCTTCGATGCGACTTTTTTTAGAGGAAGGTAAGAGGTATGATTTCTTTGGATACTTTGTTTATCTTTCAACGCGAAACCGCATCATCCATAAATTACGGATAATGCGCTCGTTTCTGCTAGACTAAGAGGCGCAACTTAGATAATAGGAGGATTCGCCTTAATGGATACTGAACAAACGGTAGTAACAGTTGATATATATGGAGTTCAATATAAGCTAAAAGGTCACACCAATGTAGAATATATGAAGCGAGTCGCCAGTTCGATCGACGAGAGCATGAAGAAGCTGGCTAAAGGTTATCCGCGACTGGATATGCCGAAGCTTGCTGTGCTTGCGACTGTTCAAGTTACAGAGGAAGTATTTCGTTTGCGCCGCGAGAATGCAAGACTTACAGAGGAAGAAGCTAAGCTGGTCTTAATGAGCCAGCAGCTTGAGCAGGCGACTCAGCAAGCGGCAATGCTGCAAGCATCGTTAATCGAGACAAAGCGAGAGTCAACTGAGCAAATTCAAGCGGCAAAGGCTGCCGCAGAAGCGGATATCGCGCAGATGCTGGAGATGGCGGCAGAGCAAGCAACTGTTCAGCAAGCAGCCGCTGCAGAAGCGCTTAAGTCGTTTGAGGATCAGACAGCTGCTCTTAAGCAGCAAAATGAACAGCGGGTAGCTAATTTGATTCGCGATAGAGAAGAAAAGCTTGCTGTGCTTGGTCGTAAGATGGATGAGAGGCTGGCAGCGCTTGAACTAGAGAAGAATGAAAAGCTGGCAGCACTTGAATTGGAGAAAGACGGGAAGTTTGCAGCGCTTGTGCTGGAGAAGGACGAGAGGATAGCAGCTCTTGAACTGGAGAGAGACGAAAAGCTGTTAGCGCTTGAGCTAGAGAAAGATGAGCAGTTAGTGTCGCTTAAACTAGTGAAAGACGAAAGGATAGCAGCTCTTGAACTAGAGAGAGACGAGAAACTGGCAGCGCTTGAACTAGAGAGAGACGAGAAGCTGGCAGCTCTTGAACTAGAGAGAGACGAGAAACTGGCAGCGCTTGAATTAGAAAAAGACGAGCAGCTACTTGCTCTTGAGTTAGAGAAGGAAGAACAATTTGCAGCTTTTGAACGACAAAAAGCGGAGCAGCTTGAAGCTATTAAACGGAAGAAGTCTGAACAGCTAGCAGCGCTGGAGCTTGAGAAGACGGAGCAGATTACACGTTTAACTGCAGACAAGGAAGCAGAATTAGCTGCAGTGACAGCGGAGAAAGACGCGTTGCTGACAGAGCTTGCACTGAGCTGGCAGACTAAATGGGATAATCGCGAGCAAAGCTGGATTTCGGCAGCAGATGCTGAACGCTTAGAGCAAGCGCGTCTGAATGAGGAACGGGAGCAGGCGTGGAAGACGAAAGAAGTCGATACAGAGCAAGCATTCCGTGCGGATCTTGAACGACGTAGAAATGGCTGGCTTGAGGAACGAAGCCGTCTGCAGGATCAGGTTGCTGATTTGAAGCAAGGCTGGATAACAGATAAAGAAGAGTTAGATCTTCGTATTGCATTAGCAGAAGAGCAGCTTGTGCAGGCGATGGAGCAAGAGGAGCATTTCCGAACTTCATATGCGCAGCTAGAGCAAGAAGGAGAATTACAAGCAGCGCAACTTAATGGAACCCGAGATGAGCTTACTCAATTACAAGAACAGAAGGGTCATGCTCTTGAGCGAATTGAGGAGTTAGAGCAGAAGCTCCTGCATGAGCGGAGTCATGTATCTGCTGCTGATAAGCGCTCATCAGAGCTGCAGCAGCGCTTGAACGAATCGCAGGAGGCTGAACGTCAGCAGCAAGAAAAAATGCTGCTGCTGGAGGAACAATACAAGCAGCAAGAAGAGCAGCTGCTGCAGGTTCAGCTGGAGCAGGAAGAGTTAGAGCTTGCACATAAACAAGATATGGATGAACGCCGGCAAGCGCTGAGAGAAGAGCTTGAGAAGCAGCGACATACACTTCAAGAAGCTTATGAGGATCAGCTGGCATTGCGTGAGCAGGAGCATGCACAACTGTTAGAGTCGCTTCGAAGAGAGCATTCCGAGCAGCTTGAGCTTACTGAAGCAGAACATGATGATTTATTTAAGCAGGTGGTTGCTGAAGGCGAGGAACGCTATAAGAAATCGATAGCGGAGCGCGATGAGCGTTATATGAAAGCTGTTGCAGAGCATGAAGCAATCCTTAAGCAAACGATAGCTGTCCATGAAGCACGTTATAATCAAAAAATAGCTGAGCATGAAGCACTTCTCAAGAAAAAAGCAGCTGAAGAGGAAGCTCGCAATAGACAAGCAGCAGCCGGGCATGAAGCACGTTATAATCAAAAAGTAGCTGAGCAAGAAGCACTGCTTAAACATAAAGCAGCTGAGCAAGAAGAGCGCAATAAACAAACAGCTGCGGAGCACGAAGCATTCATCAAGCAAATCATAGACGAGCATGAAGAGCGTTATAAGCAGCTTGCAGCAAATCAAGAGGAGAAGCTTTTGCTGCAGCAGCATGATCATGATGAAAGCATGCAAAAACTGCAAGTCCAGCTTGAGCAAATCAAGCAGGCAGCTTCGGCCAGCGCACAAGGCGAGCAAACTGCCAAAGTTGAGCTGGAAAAGCTAGCGGCAAAGGAGCAGGAGCTGACCGAGCAGCTTGAGCTAACTGCGGCTCGTGAGCGAATTGCGGCGCAGCAGCTTGAAGCAGCCGCTGCCCGTGAGCGGGAGCTAAGCGAGTTGCTTCAAGCACAGCAGAAATATGCGGATCAAGCGGCAGCCGAGGCTGAGAGACTTGTGCTTGAGAAGCAAGCTCAGGAAGCTGACGGAGAGGCGCTGCTCGATCAATTGGAGCAAGCCTTGCAAGAGGCGGCAGCTGCATCAGAGCTGAAGGAAGAGCTAAGCGAGCATACTTCAAAGCTTACTCTCGAGCGAGATGCGGCGGAACGTACGGTAGAAAAGCTAGTTAACGAGCGAGATGAAGCAGCGCGGATAGCGGAATCATTAGCCTACGAGCGTGATGAAGCTGCACGAACTGCTGAGAGACTAGCAGAGGATCATACGCATTTACAAGAACAGCATCATAAGCTCAAAAACGAGTATTCCAAGCTGCAAACGGAGTACAACGAGTGGATTGAACTAATCGAACAAAGCTAACAAGCTAACAAGCTAACAAGCTAACAAGATAACAACAAAGCCGCAGTGGGAGCAAGGGTGAATGCCTTTGCTGACACTGCGGTTTTTTTGTAGCGGATAAGATTAAATATTTTCTGTTGGATCGTTATGATGTAAGCGGAGGTTATAAGGCTTAACAGGAATCGGATACACAATAGATACACGATACCATTTAGATATAATCAATTTCTACCAAATAATAGCGAGTGAGTATGGTATTATAATTGGGCTTAATGCTATTAGGAGAGATCGTAAATGGATCCGACAGTGAAGATTTTATTGTCAAATGGAGTAGATAGTCAGTCTGCAGAGTTGTTTGGAATAGATCAGAATTCGTTGGTTAATAGGAATGGATTCCAAAACTTTGTGTACTCAGGCGTCAAAGGAGAAAGCAGAATAGTGTTTAGAATAGCGCATTCGTCACACCGTTCAGAAGAGCTGACTATTGCTGAACTGGAATTAGGTCAAGGCAACAAGTTATCAACGTCCTAGTTCAACGAACGTGAAAATTAGGCATGTAGAATGTATATTGTCCATTCAAACATCTGATATTTCTCTTTTTTATGTGTTTGAATGGAAAAGATACAATCAAATAGATAGTGAGAAGCTTTTTTTCTGCAAAACGGACGATTAGCTTGTATAAAATACAGTCTGAGTCGAAATACGATGTTTTGATGTGGAGTTGATTGTATGAAATACAGTCAAATACGACTAATGAAGAGCAAGCCAGCTTACTCACTAGCTGTCAACGGCTGATTTCAGTTTTGAACTGGTTTTGGTATGGATTAAAATAAGTCACCAAGATGAGATTGGTGACTGATGGTGACTTTCGTAATATTAGCGTGCATTGAAGCGTTACTTTCTTGGCCATAAATAATGACTTTCATAAAATTAGCGGACATAGGAGTGCTAATTTCTTGATACTATAGGTGATTAACTGGAATCGAATGTTTATATGATTTCTGCTAATTAGCATTATCCGTAGGAAACAAGCGTGCCGGTGGGGCCACCAGCCGGGAGATTAGCTAAGCGAATAAGATCAGGAGTAACGACTGCAGGGTCTTTGCCAGTGGCATGCATTTCGGTGCGGAGCGTGCCTGGATTATATAAGTTAACGAGGATTCCATGCTCATGCTCTTCATCGGCGAGCGTGCGCGTTAACGATTCCAACCCGGCTTTGGCTGCGCTATAAGCGGCATAACCGCCTGCTCCATTCCAGGAAAGACCGGATGTAATATTTATAATTCGTCCGTATTTCACTTTACGCATAGCTGGTATTACAGCTTTACTTAAGAGAAAAGGTCCGGTTAAGTTCGTATCGATCTGATTTTGCCATTCGTTAGAAGTTAACTTTACTACGGTGCCAGACTCAAGAACAGCGGCATTATTCAGCACAATGTCGATTCGGCTCCATTGTTGAAGCACAGCAGCAACAGCTTCCTGTACCTGATGCTCATCGGACACATCGGTTTGCAGCACAAGCGCTTCTTTACCTGTACGATCTTTTACGATAATCGCGGTTTCCTCAAGCTTTTGCTTGCGACGTCCTAGAAGAACGACATTGGCTCCTTCTGATGCGAAGGAAATGGCTGCTGCGCGTCCAAGTCCTGTGCCTGCCCCGCTGATGATGGCAACTCGATTGTTTAATGATCCCATACAATTCCTCCATTCATGGTTTATGTGGTGACTATTTTAACAAAGGGCAGACTGCAGGGGAAGAGTCTACGCGATCAAAGTTTTTTAACTATTTGTTAAGCTGTGATTATATTTGGGCTAGACTTATGCGAATAGAGACTAACAGATCCTATATGTTATGCTGCTATTCCCGCAAACATAACAAAAAGCCGTGAACCTACGAGACGTAGTCATTCACGACTTATTCGGCAGCATTGGTATATACAGCTAACCGTGGCTTAGGCTTAAGGAGCCATATTGTTGTTAAACGTATTTAGCGACTGGTTATATAACAATTAGTTTTGATTTCATAGTGCTATGGCCTTTACCGCATGGCACAGTACATATGATGTTGTATTCGCCAGGCTCATCAAATTTGACAGCTGTTGTTTCATTATTTTTAATATCATCAAATTTTGATTTTAAAATCTTAACACTATGAACGCCGTCAATCGACTTCAGGGAAATGTTAACCGTTTCACCTGCTTTTATTTTGTATTCCGTCTGATCAAACTTCCAATTAGAGGCTGTAATTACTAATTCTGAGGTTGCTGGCCCAAGATCAACTGCGCTGCTGTTCCCGCCGTTATTCGTATTATTTTTAGCTCCGCATGCTGCTAGAACAAGCGCTAGACACAATACACTTGCCAATAGTAAATATTTTTTCACCTGTAGTACCCCTCTCAACTCTAAATAGATAGTTAAAATTTCTCAATCTTATTGTAACGTATCCTATTTATAATTGCAGTGACAGCTCTATGACAAAGTGATGAACAAGGTGTGAAAATGATTTTGATTTCATGTGATTAGTCATATAGACAGCAAAAAGCCCTTGTCAGCCATATTAGGCGATCAAGGGCTGATAAAGCAGCCTTTGTATTAGTCGTGACTGCGTTTTCCTGCTTCATAAGGAGTGCTGACCGGAATGAACAGGTCAATAATCCCGATAACGAGAGCAGCTAAGATCGCGCCAAGTACTGTTACGGAAACGCCTCCGACGATGAATTGAGCAATCCAGATGACGGCGGCACTAACGATAAATCCGACAATACCACGTCCAAATGGTGTAATCCGTTTGCCAAATATCCCTTCAATAACCCAACCGATTGCCGCGATGACCAGAGCAAGAAATAACGCGCTCCAAAACCCACCGACTTTAAACTGAGGGACGATAAACCCGACAATCATTAGCACAATCGCAGACACAACAAACCGGACAACATGGCCTAAAAAACTCATATCTTTACCCTCCTTAGATTAAACTTAGGTTGTGCAATACAAAAGTTACTTTGTAAGGCGGCTTATTCGTTTCTAGTGTAGCCAATTGATTGTTATTTATGTATGGAACTGATCTTGAATTCGTGCATCGAAGCGCGCATTCGGCTATAATAGTAGGGCGAGAGGAGTGTGTCAGATTGGACACTAAAATATTAACGACACTTGAATTTCCTAAAATCATATATAGATTAACGCAGCATGCCGCGACTTCACTTGGCAAAGCTACTGCGGAGGCATTGCTTCCAGTATCTGATTTGGAAGCGGTTAAGCCGCTGCTGCAGATTACAGATGAAGCTTATACTGCGGATCGTCTAAAGGGCAGCGCTCCGTTTGGCGGGATCACCGATATCAAATCGCCGCTGCACCGTGCTCGTATCGGGGGGACGCTGAACCCGGCCGAGCTGCTTGATATTGCTAATACCGCTCGTGGCGGCCGCCGTGTCAAGAGACATATTAGCGTTTTGCATGAAGATAATCCAATACCGATGCTACAAAATTTAGCTGATCAAATCAGTGAGCACAAAACGCTGGAAGATGCGATTTTTGACTGTATCGATGACCAGGCTGAAGTCATGGATAGCGCCAGCGCACAGCTCGCTTCCATTCGACGTGAGCTGAGAACCGGAGAATCACGCATACGGGAGAAGATGGAGCAGATGATTCGTTCCACCTCTGTTCAAAAAATGCTTCAGGATGCGATCGTAACGCTGCGCAATGATCGATATGTCATTCCGGTCAAGCAGGAGTACCGTTCCAGCTTTGGTGGAATCGTGCATGACCAATCTGGATCAGGCGCGACCTTATTTATCGAGCCGGAAGCAATTGTAGCGATGAATAATAAGCTGCGGGAGCTTAAAGCAGGTGAGCTGCGCGAGATTGAGAAAATTTTACAGAAGCTTACTGCGCTCGCTTCAGATTATGTAGAGGACCTGATTACTAATCTGGATCTGCTTGGTCAGCTTGACTTTGCTTATGCGAAGGCTCGGCTTGCTCATGAGATGAGAGCAACGCTGCCGCGGATGAACGACAGAGGCTTTCTCAAGCTGAAGCGCGGTCGTCATCCATTAATTGCTCATGAGAAGGTCGTTCCAATCGATGTGGAGCTTGGAAATAACTATACAGCGATTATAGTGACGGGACCAAATACGGGCGGGAAAACCGTTTCCTTAAAGACAATTGGCTTACTAAGCTTAATGGCGATGTCCGGTTTGTTCGTGCCGGCCGAGGATGGCAGTCAGCTCTGTGTGTTTGATGCTATTTATGCCGACATTGGCGATGAACAAAGCATTGAGCAGAGCTTGAGTACATTTTCCAGCCATTTGATGAATATTATTCGCATTTTGAAATCGATGACCTCGAAGAGTCTAGTGCTGCTTGATGAACTAGGTGCGGGAACTGACCCTGCCGAAGGCTCAGCGCTTGCAATAGCAATCTTGGAGCATGTGCATGCCATGGATAGCCGTATTATTGCTACGACGCATTATAGCGAGCTGAAGGCGTATGCCTTTAATCGCAAAGGAGTAATTAATGCGAGCATGGAGTTTGACGTTGCGACGCTTAGTCCTACGTATCGGTTGCTTGTCGGTGTACCTGGCAGAAGTAACGCGTTTGCGATTGCAGAGCGTCTAGGACTTGCGCGTTCGATCATTGACCATGCACGAGGCGAGGTTAGCGAAGAGGATCAACGGGTTGAAAATATGATCGCCTCACTCGAGGAAAATCGTTTGGGAGCGGAATCCGAACGCCAGACCGCGGAATCGCTTCGCCGTGAAGTCGAAGCACTCCGAGCGCGTCATGAAACAGAGCGTCAGAGATTTGAGGAGCAGAAGGAGAAGCTGCTGCTTAAGGCTCAGGATGAAGCACGCGAGACGGTAGCAAAAGCGAAGCGTGAGGCTGAACAAATTATATCAGACCTGCGCAAGCTGGCTATGGAAGAGGGCGCTTCAGTTAAAGAGCATAAGCTTATTGAAGCGCGCCGCAAGCTGGATGAAGCATCACCTGAGCAGAAGAAGGTGATGCGCGGCGGTACCAAAGGTACTCAAAAATCAGCCAAGATAGAAGCTGGTGACGAGGTAACGGTTTACAGCTTAAATCAGAAGGGTACAGTAGTCGAGGTTCATGGTTCAGATGCCACCGTTCAGCTTGGTATTATGAAGATGAAGGTGGCTCTGAATGATTTGGAGCTGCTGAAGTCAACCACTTCTACAAAGAACCAGCAGCCAAAGCAAGCAGCTAGCTTGACACGCTCACGCGAGGATAATATTAAGATGGAGCTGGATTTACGCGGTGAAAGCTTAGAGGAAGCCATCGTTGAGGTCGATCGCTTTTTAGATGAATCGTTCTTATCTGGATTCAGTCAGGTTTTCCTGATTCATGGCAAGGGAACAGGCGTATTACGCACAGGAATACAGCAATATTTACGTAAGCACAGCCATGTGAAAAGCTTTCGTTTAGGTAATTATGGCGAGGGTGGAGTCGGAGTTACAGTAGCGGAGCTTAAATAATAAAGCATATGTAGGAAGGCTCAAGTAACGGACAGTTCATGAGCAACGAATCGGCCTAATGATGGAGGGATATTTGGATGGAAAATGAAGTCGATAAGCTTTTAAGCAACCCCTATGCCGCTTCCCTTGCTTACGTATCGGTATCGGTGCTTGCGCTTATTGTGTTTTTGTCCTGCTTTGAGCTGGTTACAAGATATAAATGCTGGACTGAGATCAGAAAAGGCAACGTGGCAGTCGCGATGGCAACGGGAGGGAAAATATTTGGTATATGCAATATTTTCCGATTCTCGATTGAAGCTAACGATTCTGTGTATCAAAGCCTGATTTGGGGCGCATTTGGATTTGTTATTTTGATGGCTGCCTACTTCTTATTCGAATTTCTAACACCTGTATTTCGAATTGACGATGAAATCGAGCGAGATAATCGGGCGGTAGGCTTAATTTCGATGATTATTTCTGTGTCGCTCTCTTATGTGATTGGGGCAACGGTTACTATTTAGTTGGAGGCAGTTCGTATGAATTATTTGTGGAAAATATTAGTTGTGGTAGCTATTTTGTTTTTTGCTGTCGGTATCATTTATTTAATGAACAATTAAAAGGGGATAAAAATGATGGAAGAGCAAGTGATTTGTCCATGGTGTGTAACAGAAATAGTTTGGGATGAAGAAATCGGTCCTGAGAAAAATTGCCCTCATTGCGAAAATGAGTTAAGCGGCTATCGCACCATGCAATTCGGAATTGGCGAGGACGACGAATTAATGGAAGAAGAGGATGTTCACATACAATCGGAAGAATGGTCAGATGACTATGAAGAAGATACATTAGATACCAAACATAAAGAGTGGTTAGAGCAGGGTGAAGGCTATCGTAATACGAATAGCGCTTTACTTGCAATAGAAGGCTCGCTCCAAAATATATTTGATGACCAGGAGGAAGTACCAGAATGTCCAAGCTGCCGTGAGTATATGCTCGAGGCAGGCACACAGACGATCAACGAACAAAATTTTGTTTCAACGACCGCGCCTTCGCTGGGCGGACCGATTTTGCCAGCGCCTTTTGAAGTGAAATGGTATGTGTGTCCCGCTTGCTTCCATACCGCTTCATTGTTGGCCAATAAGGATAGAGAGATATTAATTAACCGGTTGACTCCAAAGGAATAGTTACTTATGGAAATAATGGACGGGCATGGCTTGCCCTGTTTAAGGGAACCTTACAAAACGTATTTCTGATCACGCTAACGAACGGTATGACATTGTTCATACGGGCTCATTCGTTAGGCAGGAGGAGTCGTTTTGATTAAATCTTTAGGCAGTCAAGCTGCCTTATTACTTATCGTGCAAGCATTGTTCGGAGTTGCAAACGCGTTGTCCGGTACGTTTGTCCCCATATACTTATGGAAAGCAAGCCAGTCGTATATGCTGATTGGATGGTTTACATTAAGTCAATTCGTAATGAGCGGGCTGACTTTCTGGATAGTAGGGAAATGGGTTAAAGAGCATAACAAAATGAACAGCCTGCGTGTTGGCATCGTTTTGTCCGGCCTCTTCTATTTCGCGGTATTACTGTTAGGGCAGCAAGCCAAATTCTACAGTGTGCCATTAGGCATCTTGCATGGCGTAGCACTCGGTTTTTTCTGGCTTGCATATAACGTCGTCTACTTCGAAGTGACTGATCCGGATAATAGGGATCGATTCAACGGCTGGGCAGGCTTGCTCGGATCTGCCGCTGGAATTGTCGCACCATGGGTGTCAGGTCTGCTGATTACGTCCTTGCACGGTGAACGCGGCTATCGCATTATTTTTACGATATCTCTGATCATCTTTGCCATTAGTGTCGTCTTGAGCTTCTGGCTTAAGAAGAGGAAAACAGAGGGTGTCTACAATTGGAAGCACGGCTACGAGCAGCTGCGGCAAAAGGGCAACCCTTGGCGGCGTATGTTTCTAGCGATAGCTGCGCAAGGCGTTCGTGAGGGTGTATTCATGTTTCTGGTTGGACTTACCGTATATGTAGCAACACAGAAAGAAAGCAAACTAGGAACCTATTCGTTAGTTACATCATTCGTAGCTTTAGTGAGCTTCTGGCTAGTCGGAAAGCTGCTCAAGAAGAAAAATAGGAAAGTAGTCATGTTCATTGGTGTCATCATGATCGCGGTCGTCATATTGCCTCTATTTTGGAAGGTATCGTATACGACGCTGCTGCTTTTTGGGATAGGCACCTCGTTGTTCATCCCGCTCTATATCATTCCAATGACATCAAGAGTATTTGATTTAATTGGACAATCGGAGGAGAGCGCGCGTGAACGAGAGGAGTTTATTGTGCTGCGAGAAGCAGGGCTAACCTTAGGCAGAATCATTGGCTTATCCTCATATTTGATCGTATTGCCGCTTAATCATTCTCCTGCAGCAATTACATGGCTTTTGTTTGGGGTTGGCATAGTTCCTATAGCAGGCTGGTGGTTTATGAGGCCGTTTCTGTCGCAGCAGCAAGCGAAGGATACAGCATAAGAACTAGAATGAATGTCTAAACGTTATGAATGAATTGGAGGTTGATACGGATGCCGAGGATAGTATCGGATATAACAAAGCTAATTGGCGATACACCGGTGGTGCGTCTTAATCGGCTTCCTGATACAGACAGTGCTGAGGTATGCGTCAAGCTGGAACGATTTAACCCAAGTGGCAGCGTAAAGGATAGAGCGGCATTCGCACTCATCGCAGAAGCAGAGAAAAGCGGGCTTATCCGACCTGGCGACACAATTATTGAGCCTACAAGCGGTAATACGGGCATTGGGCTTGCGATGAACGCGGCCGCCAAAGGTTATCAAATGGTTTTGGTCATGCCAGATAATATGTCAGCGGAGCGTATCAAGCTGCTGCAGGCTTATGGCGCAGAAGTAGTGCTGACACCAGCCGCGCAGAGAATGCCTGGAGCCATTCGCAAGGCAGAGGAGCTGCAAGCGCGGTGTCCAGGCAGCTATATTCCTAATCAATTTAAAAATAAAGCAAATCCCGATATTCATCGCGTAACGACGGCTCAAGAAATAATGCGGCAAACCGGTGGTAAGCTGGATGCTTTTGTCGCTACGGCAGGTACTGGCGGCACGATAACTGGAACGGGTGAGGAGCTGAAGAAGCTGATCCCGAATATTTATATCGCAGTCGTGGAGCCGCAGGGCTCTCCGGTCTTATCGGGAGGACAGCCAGGTCCGCATAAGCTAGTTGGGACAAGTCCCGGCTTTATACCGGATATTTTGAATACATCCGTATATGATGAAATTATACAAGTATCTGATGAGCATGCTCTAACGACGATGAAAGATTTGGCTAAGAGAGAAGGATTGCTGCTAGGGCCGTCATCCGGCGCTTCCATATGGGCAGCGATGCAGATCGCGAAGCGGTTAGGCGCTGGAAAACGTGTGCTTTGTATAGCGCCGGATACTGGCGAGCGGTATTTGAGTATGGATATTTTTTGATGGGTATGGAGCTCAGAATTTACGCCCACTCCCGCAACGCTTGCTGAAGAATTTCTCGCCGCTCAACAATGTAATGGCGAATGAAGGACGGCTCAGAAAGAAAGGTGTCATAGCTGGATTTCCGTGTATAGTCATTGCGAATCGCGGGAGATAAGCGTAAATGCATCTTTTTGATAACGGGCTCCAGCTTATCGACTGTAAAGGCTGCTTTAAGCAAATCTTTCATAATGATACGATACTTCTTACGGCATGCTGGGAAGGTGAACAGCATGCTAGTAAGCTTGTTATAGCCTTGAAACCTCACTAAATCACTTCCGCATGGCTTTCCGTAGCAGTTTCTCCCCCATGTCCCCTCATAATCCCAAGGAATAATTCGATACTTCCCGCTCGATTGATGTTCATACAGCGCGTAATTTTGATCAAAACCATCATAGTTTCCGGTTAAGACAGCACCCGCCAGCCATAACAAATATTGAGAAATATCTAGTCTTCGAGCGGTTAGCTCTCCTAGGTTTTTACCCGACATACGATTTAGATTGCGTACAAATGAAATCAGCCTTCTTTTTGCCCCGCCCTTACCCTGTCTCATCTCGTAGCCATCGAATAAAGAGGGCTTGATCCCCTTCGTAACAGGATCAGTCAAGCTGAAGTCAGCACTGTCATTTACCGCGTATAAAAGCGAGCGATAGCCAATGCCTCGTTTCTCGAAGAAAAGTCGATCGACCGATTCAATTTCCAGGTATACACCTTGCGCGGTCCCGTTTAGGATTAGCCAAAAATGGTTGGTTTCAGGCGATGGAACGCCAATTTTATTGAAGAAATAAAAGGAGAGCGCATTTCGCATCATCGATGGATCATCGTATTCCGCATTCCAATGAAATGTCTTGCCGCCTTCAAGCCGAACCTCATAGGATTTTTTGGAATAATTACGCGTATGACCACCCCGAAGTCCGAATGTTACGTTATGCTTCTGTCCATCTATGTCGAGCTCTGCCGGTTTAAATTGATTGCTCCAAGCATTGCTTTGAATCTCCTCCAAGTCAGAATCATCAATACGTATATTACGTACAGGTAATAAATCTGCAGCAGCCATGTCATTATCATCCTCCGAGGAAAAAGATAAAGCCTGTCGTCAGACGATAGGCTTTAATACTTATTTACCTTATTCAGATGGCGCCCACATGGTCACTTTAATTTGAGCTTAGCCGGACCTTAAGTGCCCCCTTAATCTATTCTATTAATCATAACGAGATAAGAGCGTATTCTTTTAATAAATAGATATAAATCTAGTACCGCTACTATATGGGATACATATAAATATATTACAAATCATCTCCCATGATAGATGAACTGAATCAAGTATTGGAGGGATGCTCGCCGCAATTCATAGTCTATGCTGATGACAGAATTAAGAGATTGGATCTGAAGGTACTTTTGTAATCTACTATTAAGGAAAATATCGGAGGGATTAATTATGAATTATTGGCATGAAAGTTTAGCTGGACAAACCCATAGAAGTGACCGCAACGAGCGGACAAATTTCCTGAACAGCTTGGTTGGCAAAAATGTAAAAATTAATCGTGGTGGACCAGACTCGATTCAGGGAAAATTGCTGGCTGTTAAAAGTGACTTCCTGGTTATTAGCACAAACGAGGGTGTTGTATATATCTCTACTAGCCATGTGAAAAGTATAATCGAGATGACAGGCAGCAAAGGTAATAAAAGCGGCCGCCGTGATCCTGAATATGTGAATGCTACTAACTTTGTGGGGGTTATTCGTTCTTTCAACCACAAATTCGCACAAATTAACTGGGGTGGACCAGAGAAAGTGGAAGGATTCGTTGCAGATGTAGGCAACAAAGCTGTACTTCTCGTTGCTGGCCAAGAGGTTTCGCAAATTCAACTCTTCCATATCAAAACGATAAAAGCAGCGGGTAAAAATAAATCGGGCGGAAACAAATCCGGCGGCAACAATCAAAACAAAAGCAACAACAAAAGCAACAATCAAAACAAAAGCAATAAAAACAACAGCAAAAACAACAATCGGACTGGTGGACAAGGAAGCAGCGGCAACAAAAGCGGAGGTAAAAATCGCTAAAGTGAATGTACTCTAAATTATTTTAGAAGAAAGATACGGTATGTGATCAATAAAGCTGACTACGTGCCGAGCAAAGGTCAAGAACCGTTGCTCGGCTCTATTAACTATTTGGAGAAATGGAGGTTGATCGCTTGAAAAATAATCATCCGCTGCTGAACCGTTATATCGAATTAGAAATTTCCGGAAAAATCGCGCCAATACGCGGTAAGCTGATCGAATTTGGCCAAGATATTTTAGTGCTGCACACTGGAACTCAGTTTTTTTATGTTCCTCTTATTCATCTGCAGCAGCTTCGTCTCTCGACGAGTGAGGAAGCTGTTATTGAAGTGCCGGAAATGCCCTTTGAGCCTTATAATGAGCCAATTTCGTATCGCAAAATGCTAATGAACGCGAAAGGGATGTTCTCCGAATTATATATTACAGGAAATCAGTCCATTCACGGTTATTTGACGAATGTAATGAATGATTTCTTCGTTTTCTACTCTCCTGTCTATCATACTGTAATCATTTCGCTTCATCATTTGAAGTACTTGATCCCATACAATCCGAATGTAACGCCTTATACCTTAACGCCAGAGCAGTTTCCACTTAGACCATCGCCGCTTACGCTAGCCAGAACCTTCGATCAACAGCTTCGAAAATTAATCGGTGAATTTATTGTTTTAGATTTAGGCGGTAATTCAAGTAAAATCGGTGTTTTGAAAAATGTAGATCAAGGCATGATCGAGCTTGCATCAGTAAGCGGAAACGCCGTATATGTGCATTTTGACCATGTGAAAACCGTGCATATACCTTAACAAGCGCAATTGCATATCTTCATAACGGAGATAGACTGTACTCTCAACTAATTATTAATTGGAGTGCAGTCACTTTTTTTTGTATGAAAAATGGTACATAAAAAAAGGAACTATTGCTGATAATACGTTTGGCACGAAAAAATTGGAGGAGGATGAATATGATTCAGCCAATGACAGCAAAAGAGCTGGAATATGTCGCAGACTCGATGTCAAACGAGGATTTGCAAATTAAACAATGTGTTGCCGGAATAAATGAAGCAACAACACCAGCAATGCGCAACTTACTTACGCAAATGGTTCAGACGCATCAACAGCATTATAATTCGCTTTTGCATGCTATATCGCATCATCTGCAAATGGCGCCAACACAGCCTCAGCAGTAAACTACAGTGTTAAAAGAAAGAAACAAACAGCTTGTAAAAAAAGTATAGGAGGTTTCTATTATGTATCAGAAGCAGACGCAGTCCATATTAACAGAAGAGGACTTGGCAGGCACTGTGCTCGCCGATCTGAAGCGAATCGTTCGTGAATATGCGACGGCGGCAACCGAAGCAACCTGTCCCGATATCCGGCAAATGTTTACTAAGCTATTGAATAGCACCTTGACTATGCAAGGTCAACTATTCGAGACGATGAAGCAGCAAAATATGTATAACACCTCGTCCCCAGCTTTACGCCAAGATATGAGCAAGCAAGAAAAGCAGTATCAACAAACGCAGCAGAAGACCCAACAGTTCCTGCAGCAAAACCTTGGACAACAGCAAGGACAGTCATACTATACGCCGATGTCTCAGCAACATGGACAGCAGCAGCAGCAGCAGCAAGGCAGTCAACCGTACTACATGTAAAGACCCTTTGGGTCTTTTATTAACACATAACCATTTATAAGCTTACACCTTATAAATGTGTATATATATCCATGAAACGAACGCTTTTGCCGCAGAAGACGACGAAGTCGTTTCTTCTTATTTACCTCTATAATTTTATTGTTAAAGGGCTGAAGCTGCAAATTTGCGGCTTCAGCCCTTAATGCTATGTTTGCAGGAAAAACGAATTCGTTGTAAAATATTCTTTATAATCGCAGCGTTCTGGAAGGAGTTATACAATGACCGAATTACAGTTGAAAGTGTTGGAGCTGCTGAAGGAAGATGCGCGTAGGGATGCCGAGTTAATAGCAACCATGCTTGCCGTATCGACAGAAGAAGTGAAGCAAGCAATAGCGACATTAGAGGAAGATCATGTCATTGTTAAGTATGCAACAGTCGTTAACTGGAGTAAAATTGACGATCAAAAGGTAACAGCACTCATTGAGGTTCAAATTACACCTGAACGCGGACGCGGATTCGAGGGTATTGCGGAGCGTATTTATTTGTATCCAGAAGTGAAATCAGTTTATTTGATGTCTGGGGCGTATGATCTGCTTGTTGAAGTAGAAGGGAAAAATTTAAAAGAGGTTGCCTCTTTTGTATCTAATAAATTATCGCCAATTGATGCGGTTCTATCAACTAAAACATTTTTCATATTAAAAAAATACAAACAAGACGGCATAATCTTCGAGGAGCATGAAGGTGACCATCGATTGATGGTTTCGCCGTAAAAAAGGGTGATGGCAATGATTAAAGATGAAGAAAAGCAACCCACCACACCTGCGCAACGCTTAGAGATGGCAAATTATTTGTCACCGCTTGTACGAGGCATTAAACCGTCGGGTATCCGTCGGTTTTTTGATTTAGTTAGCACGCGTAAGGATGTCATTACTCTCGGAGTAGGTGAACCTGACTTTGTAACGCCTTGGCATGTGCGTGAAGCTGCTGTATACGCGCTTGAAATTGGGAAGACGCAATATACATCCAATGCGGGTATGCCTGAGCTGCGTGAAGCAATAGGTCACTATTTACATAATTCATTCGCGGTAGAATATGATCCTGCGAATGAAATACTAGTGACGGTAGGCGGAAGTGAAGCGATCGATCTCGCGCTTCGCGCTTTAATTGCGCCAGGAGATGAAATATTAATTCCTGAGCCTTGTTATATTTCTTATTCTCCAATTACTACACTCAGCGGCGGTGTTGCAGTAGGCATCGAAACATTTGCAGAAGACGAATTTAAGCTGAAGGCGGAAAGTTTGCAAGCGGCTATTACACCTAGATCCAAAGTACTTGTACTTAGTTATCCAAGTAATCCTACTGGCGCGACAATGAGCTATGAGGACTGGCTGCCGATTGCGAAAATAGTCGAGGAAAACGATCTGATCGTCATCTCGGATGAAATATACGCGGAATTATCCTATAACATAAAGCATGTAAGCTTTGCATCAATACCGGGAATGAAGGACCGGACCATTCTCGTAAGCGGCTTCTCCAAAGCATTTGCGATGACTGGATGGCGGATGGGCTATGCCTGCGGTCATTCGGATATTATTGCGGCGATGCTGAAAATCCATCAGTTCACCGTAATGTGCGCGCCGATTATGGCGCAATACGCTGCTCTTGAAGCACTTCAGCATGGCTTAGAAGAGAAGGACCGTATGGTTGAAGCATATAATCAACGGCGTCGGTTAGTTGTAAAAGGATTCCGCGATATTGGACTTGATTGTCACGAGCCGCAAGGTGCGTTCTACGCGTTTCCATCGATTGCGTCAACTGGATTAACAAGCGAGCAATTCGCGCAGCGGCTGCTTGACGAAGCCAATGTTGCAGCTGTTCCGGGTGATGTTTTTGGCCTTGGAGGCGAAGGACATTTGCGCTGCTCTTATGCGACATCCGTCACGAATTTGACAGAGGCACTTGATCGAATTGGAAAGTTTGTGTATAGCTTAAAGCAGCAGGGCTAAGCTAAGGCTGTACAAGATGTTCCAGCAACAAGCAGCAGGTCAGGAGAGCATCCGGCCTGCTGTTTGTATTTTGTGGTGAAAGTGTGCTTGGACGCAGCTAAATGCGTTTGTAATTGAGCTGGTGATGAGTAGTTTATGATATAGTGAGAAGAGATTTGTATGTATAAAGGGGAGCGGTGGAAGATGAAGCTGTATACGAAAACGGGAGATAGCGGGCAGACATCATTAATTGGCGGGCGAGTACGCAAAGACGATTCACGAGTTGAAGCGTATGGCACAATAGATGAGTTGAATTGCTTTGTAGGGCAGACTGCTGCTGAAGCGGCTAAGCACGATGAGTTTGCGGAGCTGTCTGAGAGGCTTATCGAAATTATGCAGGAGTTATTTGACTGCGGCTCAGATCTCGCTTATGCGAAGGAGGGCTCACCTTTAAAAATAACAGCGGAACCAGCTGTTCGCTTAGAAGGCTGGATCGATCAATATATTGTCGAAGCGCCAGAGCTTACTAGATTTATTTTGCCTGGGGGAAGCTCCGTTTCGGCTTTGCTGCATGTATGCAGAACCGTATGCCGCCGAGCAGAGCGCCGCGTTGTGACGCTATCTGTGGAGCATCCGATTAACGTTGATGTCTTGGCCTATTTGAATCGCTTGTCTGATTTCTTCTTCGCGGCTGCAAGAGTCGCGAACGCGAAGCTTGGAGTTCCGGATACGGAGTATGTACGCAGTGCGGAAGTATTTCGGAATCCGAAAAAATGATGGAAGCGTTGGATAACCTCTACTATAAGCCGTTAGTCGTCATCGTTGGCGAAGCGGAGCATGGAAAAATGGTGCGCTCGGTGCTAGAGCGAAAGCTTGGCGTATCACGTAAGCTGCTGTCTCAGGTGAAGCAGACTGAGCATGGACTCACCGTTAACGAAGTCCGCGTGTATACGACTGCTAAGGTTGTAGAAGGCGATGTTATACGAGTAAGAATGGAACGGGAAATATCCGAGGATATTTTGCCGGAGCCGATACCAATTCAAATTGTGTATGAGGATGAAGATCTTCTTATCGTCAATAAACCAGCGGGAATCGTTGTACATCCGACACATGGCCATTACACGGGTACGTTAGCAAACGGCGTCGTCTATCATTGGCGGGAAAAAGGCGAGCGGGTTCGTTTTCGACCCGTTCATCGTCTTGATGAGGACACTTCGGGACTTGTTGCTATTGCCAAAACTTCCTACGTTCATCAGCAGCTATCTGAGCAAATGCAGGCCAATACAATTATGAAAATTTATCGCGCTTACGTTTACGGAATGCCAGATCCAGCAGAAGGAATCGTAAACGAGCCGATTGACCGTGATCCTGCTGAGCCTCATATTAGGATCGTAACACCTGAGGGGTATGCTTCCGTAACTCATTATAATACGGTGGAAAGCTTTCATTATGATTCAGGAATGAATGACAAACCCGCTGCGGCTTCCGTCCGCTTAAAGCTGGAGACAGGTCGAACCCATCAAATTCGCGTTCATATGCAATATATTGGCTGTCCTTTGATTGGTGATAAGATGTATGGTCCGAAGGATAGCGCTGTAGTCGAATGGGAAGAAGCAGCCGGAAGACAAGCGTTACATGCTGAGACGCTAGGCTTCACTCATCCGATTACGAAGCAATGGATGGAGTGGGATGCGGAGCTGCCGCCTGAGCTCATTTACTTGGAGCAAATACTCCGACAATCTCAATAGCGTTTAATTGCTAGCCTATATTCACAACGCATCAGGAGGACATCGTTTATGACGACAGCAAAAGTGTTAACGATCTATCAATATCCTAAATGCAGTACATGCAAGGCGGCGGTTAAATCGCTGCAAGCGAAAGGGAATGAGCTTGATTTGCGCCATATCGTAGAGCAAACGCCAACCGCGGTTGAGCTGAAGCATCTTATTGCGATAAGTGGTTTAGATATGAAGAAGTTTTTTAATACATCTGGCGAAGTGTACAAAGAGCTTGGTCTGAAGGACAAGCTGGGGGTCATGGAAGAGGATGAGAAGCTTGCGTTGCTAGCTTCTAATGGGATGCTTATTAAACGTCCAATCGTAACAGACGGCAATCAGGTGACTGTCGGCTATAAGGAAGAGCAATATGAACAAGTTTGGAACGGGAATGGGTGATTCAGCAATGACGGAAACGAAATGGAGATCGGAACGGTTATCACAGCTGGGATCTTCAATTTTTGCCGAAGTAGCCTCATGGAAAATGGCTGCCGCGGCTAGTGGCCAGCATATTATTGATCTTGGAATTGGAAGTCCGGATCAGCCGCCAACAGAAGCAGTAAGACAAGCTTTAAGCGAAGCTGCGCTTCGTTCAGATATGTACGCTTATCCTGCTACGAAAAGCGGTCTTCCGTTTCGGGAGCATGCGGCAGAATGGATGAAGCATCGATTTGGTGTGGAGCTCGATCCCGTGAATGAAATGGTTACATTGCTTGGGTCGCAGGATGGTCTTGCTCATTTGGCTATGGCACTTTGTGATCCTGGAGATATGGCGCTGCTGCCTAATCCCGGTTATCCCATCTATGCTGCATCGTTAGCGCTTGCTGGTGTCGAGTCTATATTGATGCCGCTACGAGAGGAAAATCAATACATGCCGGACTTGGACGCGATCTCGGACGAGGATTGGGACCGTGCAACCTTTTTACTGCTGAACTATCCCAATAATCCAATATCAGCAGTAGCCAATTTAGCTTTTTTTGAAGCTTTGCTTGAGAAGGCTCGTCGTCACGGGGTGTTAGTCGTGCATGATCTAGCTTACTCGGAGATGGGCTTTGACGGATGTGAGCCGCCTAGTATTTTGCAAATCCCAGGCGCGCTGGAGCAAGCGGTCGAGTTTCATTCCTTGTCCAAGAGCTTTAATATGGCGGGCTGCAGAATCGGGTTTTTGGCCGGGAACAAAGAAGCAGTCGGCGCGTTGCGCGAGCTGAAGGCGAATATAGATTACGGCGTGTTCGATCCTATTCAGGAAGCGGGAATAGTTGCCTTGCAGGAAGCGATGAACAACCCGGATATGCCGAAGGCAGGGAAGCTGTATGAGCGTCGCCGTGATGTATTTCTGGAAGCCTTGCGCGCGGAGGGTTGGTCCGTGGTCGCTCCAAAGGCAACCATGTTCGTATGGGCGCAGCTGCCTCCGATGCTTTGGTCGCATAAAGAGCCTTGGACATCACGACTAATTTCCCAGGAAATGCTTGCTAGGACAGGAGTAGTTGTCGTACCTGGTGAGGCTTTCGGTACAGAAGGCGAAGGTTATGTCCGCATTGCGTTAGTTGAAGATGAGGATCGATTAAAGGAAGCAGCAAGCCGGATTGGTAGATTCATTCGCGGGGAATAAATGAAGTAGATTATAAAATGAAGCAATAAAGGAGTTAGATAGAATGAGTGAGCAAAGAGTGCTTTTGGTAGATGGAATGGCTATCTTATTTAGAGCCTATTTTGCAACGGCCTTCGCAGGAAGCAGCAGCATTCGCAGAACGAGTGCAGGTGTACCCGTCAACGCGGTGCACGGTTTCGTACGTTATTTTATGGATGCTATTAATACGTATAGTCCTACGCATGTCGTATGCTGCTGGGATATGGGGAGTTCGACATTCCGTACAGAACAATATGATGGTTATAAATCCAATCGACCGTCTGCACCCGAGGATCTTATTCCGCAATTTGATCTTGTCAAAGAGGTTGTAGCAAGCTTCAACGTGCCGAACATTGGGATTGCCGGTTTTGAAGCGGATGATTGTATTGGAACTTTAGCAGCGTCACTTAAGGACCAAGCCCATGTTTTTGTAGTGACGGGTGATCACGATATGCTTCAGCTTGTCGATGATCGCGTATCGATCGCTATTATGAAGAAGGGTATCGGAAACTATATGGTGTATACGCCTGAGAGTTTAATGGAGGAGCGTCAGCTTACGCCAGCGCAAATCATTGACATGAAAGGCCTTATGGGTGACACGAGTGATAATTACCCAGGTGTGAAAGGGATTGGCGAGAAGACGGCACATAAGCTGATTACAGAGCATGGCTCTATTGATCAATTGCTGGAGAACCTTGACGCAGTGACGAAAACCGTTCGCGCGAAGATCGAAAATGATCTTGAAATGCTCCATTTGTCGCGCCAGCTTGCAACTATTCATTGTGAAGCACCGGTTGCAATCGAGCTAGCTAGCTGCTGTTGGGCGTATGAACGCGAGAGTGTACAGCGTAAGTTCGAAGAGCTTGAGTTTAAGAACTTAATTTCTCTTATTAGCTAGAAGACAAAAGATGACTTCTGAATTTATCTAGGGTACTGAAAATGTTCATGTAGGAGCTCTTTCTCGAAGAATCGAGGGAGGGCTCCTTTATTCATTGACAAGATTGCTTTTTGGGTTATAATTAATCTGAAATCTGAAATTTCAGATTAAGGATTTTAGAATCTATGACTTATCTTATCGCAGTAATAACATGGTATGAAAATTTGGGGTTATTTGTTGAATACCGTTTTTGAAGAGGGATGATAGTTAGTGTCTATGGAAATTGAGCACATCGAGATCACAGAAAAAGTATATCGGGCATTGAAGCAGATGATTCTTAACCGCGAATTTTGCGGCGGACAGAAATTAGATTTGAACACCCTTGCAACTCAGATGAAGATTAGTAGAACACCACTTAAAGACGCGGTAAACCGTTTAGTGTCCGATGGATTAGTAGAAGTAAAGCCTCGTTCCGGTACTTTCATTACTCAAATAACGAGCGAGGATATTCGTTATATCATGGAACTACGAATAATGACAGAGCTTTGGTCTCTCTCGAGATTAACGCCCGAGTCCGCTCGTATGCTAGCGGACTCCTTGAAGCAGAATGTTGAGCTTTCTAGGCGAACGGTAGAATTGGAGCCTTTTTCCTATGAGGAATTTTTGGATCTGGACATTGGGTTTCATCAAAAAATCGTTCAAGCCTGCGATAACCCGAAGATTTTCGAACAGTATATGTCCGGAAACAATTTCTTGAAGTTTGCCCGTGTCTTTTATTTCAAAAGTAAAGAAAGGTCATTCAAAGGGCAAATGGAGCATGAGGAAATTTGCACTCAAATCAGTCTTTTTCAGCTTGATGAGGCAAAATCCCAACTGCTCAACCATCTTGAAAATAGCATGAAAACAATGATCGACTTGTTAGAAGAAAACGGAGGTTCAATATAAGTAACGCGATAGAGGGTGAAACGCAATGAAAGGCCGTTATCGGAAGCAACGTAACTATGGATGCCGGATACATGACAGCTTTACCCATTCTGGAATGAAAGCATTGGTTTTGGAAAATGAACTCATCCGAATATCGTTGCTCTTAGATAAGGGGGCGGAAGTATTTGAGTTCTTATACAAGCCGAGAGACTTGGACTTTGTCTGGTTGACCGAGAATGGAATTCAGAATCCTACCGATTATTTGCCCACATCGCCGGATCCGATTTCTAGCTTCATTGACTATTATCCCGGTGGATGGCAGGAAGTGTTTCCGAACGGAGGTCCAACGAGTAAGTCCTTGGGAGCTGAGTTTGGACAGCACGGCGAGATTGCCCATATGCCCTGGGATTTTGAAATTGTAGAGGATCAACCTGAGAAAATTACCGTCCGTCTAACTGTAATGCCCAGGAAGATTCCCGTGCGATTGACCAGAACATTAACGCTTGTAAGCAACAATTCATCTTTGTTTGTAGAGGAAGAATTAGAGAATTTGAGCGATGTGTCATTACCCTATATGTGGGGTCAACATTTGGCATTTGGGAAGCCCTTTCTGGGCGAAGGAGCTGCTATTATTTTGCCGGAAGGAATCTCGGTGATCACGGATGCTGCCGATTCGGCACCAGATCAGACTGCCCGAGTCAACCGGGGAAAAACGTATGATTGGCCTTTGGTGGATGACCCTCAAGGAGGCAATCTTGATCTTTCAATTGTTCCGCCAGTTGAAACGCCCTCCGAAATTGTTTATTTAACAGGTTTCCAGAATGTAGGCTGGTACCGATTAGAGAATCTTCAGCTGGATATGGGAATTAAGGTTGAATGGGACGCTGATCGGATGCCTTATCTTTGGTATTGGCAAGAATTTGGCGCAACCAAATCTTATCCATGGTATGGCAGGCACTATAATATCGGATTAGAACCCTTTTCAAGCTACCCGACGCAAGGGCTGCATAAAGCGGTTGAAAATGGATCGGCTGGAATGCTCGACGGTTATTCGACCCAAACGTTCTTTATGAATGTCAGACTTTACCCTATTGGATCAGTTAATGATCAGACTTGAATGGAGGGAAGCTTATGTTTGTTGATTTGAAGGACAAGGTTGCGGTTATCACCGGTGCGTCATCCGGAATTGGTCGAGCTATTGCTATAAGATACGGGGAAGAAGGAATGAAAGTCGTCATTGGTTACAATCGCGGAAGCGAGCAGGCACGGGACACCGAAAAAGCAGTTAGACGTGCAGGTGGTGAAGCAATAGCTGTAAAGGTAGATGTATCCTCAGAGGCAGATATCAAGAATCTTATAAACGGCACTGTTGAACGATATGGACGGCTTGATGTGATGGTTAATAATGCAGGGATTGAATCTACTTCGCCTACCCATGACCTCGAATTGGATGAGTGGAATCGGGTGATTCAGGTGAATTTAACAGGTACATTTCTAGGTGCGCGTGAGGCTTTGAAAGTGATGAGGCAGCTTCACATACAAGGAAATATTATTAATGTATCGAGCGTTCATCAGAAAATACCAAAGCCGCTGCATGCTCATTATGCTTCTAGCAAGGGTGGGCTTCGGCTGCTAACAGAATCGCTTGCAGCTGAATACGCCCATTTAGGTATTCGGGTCAATGGAATTGCTCCTGGGGCTATCCGCACCCAAATGAATGAGCATTTACTGGATGACCCAGCTGTTGCAGAACGGATTCTGAAATTGATTCCAACAAGAAAGATAGGTAGTCCAGAGCAAGTGGCTGCTGCTGCCGCATGGCTCGCATCAGAGGAATCAAGTTACGTCACTGGGATCTCCTTGTTCGTTGATGGCGGTATGACCTTATATCCAACTTACGTTAACGGAGAAGAGTAGATCAAGAAAGTAGGAGGAGAGAAACATGAAGCTAGGGCTTGGATTGTATCGCGATAGATTAACTACAGACAATTTTAAATTCGCAAAACAGGCGGGATGTTCGCATATTATTGTTCATCTTGTAGATTATTATAACGGTCTTAATGGGCTGCCTTCTACGGATAAAGAACGAAATATGGGAATTGCGCGTCCGAACGAAGATATTTGGACATATGAGCATTTGTCGTCGCTGAAGCGCGAGATTAATGAACAAGGCTTAGAGCTTGAAGCGATCGAAAATTTCAGTCCTGCCGATTGGTACGATATTCTGTTGGATGGCCCCAAAAAAAGGGAACAAATGGACCACTTGAAAAGAATCGTTCAGACTGTAGGTAAAGTTGGCATACCTGTCATCGGATACAATTTCAGCATTGCCGGGGTCTGGGGGCACGTGAATCGATCAGTTGCCAGGGGAGGAGCAGTTTCGGCCACTTTTGATGCCACTAATGGACCAGAAGAAACGCCGATACCTCATGGTCAAATATGGAATATGACTTATGATTTTGATGCGCCTCCCGGTTTCATTCCTCCGATCTCCTCAGAGGAATTGTGGGAGCGCCTTGAATGGTTTTTAAAGGAACTTCTGCCTGTTGCAGAGGAAGCGGGCGTTCGTTTGGCAGCTCATCCGGATGATCCGCCGATGCCGACCATCCGTGGTTACGGCAGACTAGTGAATCAGCCCTCTCTCTATCAACGGTTATTGGATATCTATCCAAGCCACAGCAATGCATTGGAATTTTGCTTGGGTACACTGCAAGAAATGACTGAGGGCGACATCTATGACACAATTGATCAGTATACCAAACAAGATGCGGTAGGGTATGTTCATTTTCGGAATGTGAAAGGTAAAGTGCCTAATTATCAGGAAGTGTTCGTTGATGAGGGCGACATCGATATGATCCAAGCTATGAGAATATTCAAGAAAAATAATTATAATGGTGTTTTCATTCCGGACCATACGCCGCAGTTAGCTTGTAATGCACCTTGGCATGCAGGTATGGCCTATGCACTAGGCTATATGAAAGCATTACTCGCAATAATTGATAGAGAATAGATCAGTCGAGGGTAGAAGTAACGAAAAAATGACATATGGAGGGCGGTTTAAACGATGAGTATTCCTAGCAAAGACCAAGAATTATTTGAACTTATGAAGCGTGAATTATATACACCTGTAATCGGTGATATTTTGGATGACATGGGCAGGTATCATCAAATTCTTCCTCCTGCCATTCAACCGATGAAGGAGCATATGGTATTAGCCGGACGGGCAATGCCGGTAAATATGATCGATGTATATGGCAAACAGGAGAAGCCTTTCGGATTATTAACCGAAGCTCTTGATCAATTGCAGCTGGGTGATATCTATATAGCAAGTGGGGGCCACATGAGGTGCGCGTACTGGGGAGAAATCTTAACAGCGACTGCTAGGTCGCGCCAAGCAGCGGGTGCCATCATTAACGGATACCACCGGGATACACCTCAGGTGCTGGAGCAGAACTGGCCCGTCTTTTCCCGAGGACGTTATGCACAAGACTCTGGGGTCCGCACTAAAGTTGTGGATTACCGCTGCCCGATCGAGGTGGATGGTGTTTGGATCAACCCTGGCGATTTGATCTTTGCTGATCTAGATGGCGTATTAGTCATTCCACAGGAGTTGGAGGCTGAGGTTATCGAACGTGCTTTGGAAAAGGTTAAAGGTGAGAAAATGGTACGGAAAGAAATTGAGGCCGGAATGTCGAGTACTGCTGCTTTTCAAAAGTATGGTATTTTGTAGTTAGGAATCGGATTGAGCGGCTGCCTGGTGTGGGAAAACGGCGCGTCGCTGAAAGTAAGTCTCGACTGGGGAGGGCATGTGAAATGATCAAGGCACTAATTGTTGACGATGAAAAATTGGTCCGCAAAGGGATTATTTCCGTCTTTCCATGGGAGCAATTCGATATCGAAATAGTGGGCGAAGCTGGTAATGGGGAAATCGCTCTTGAAATCTTGCAAGAAAAGTCGGTCGACCTGATGTTCATCGATTTGACGATGCCCGTCATGGGTGGACTCGAATTGATGAAACAGGTCGGTCAGCGGTATCCCGAGATAGGGAAGGTCGTGCTCACTTGCCATCAAGATTTCAGCTACATTCAGGATGCGATGCGTCTTGGCGCCATCGATTACATCGTTAAAACGCAGCTTGACCAAGAAACGATGGAAGACGTTCTCGAACGCATATCAAGCCGGATCATGAAGGAAAAGCGGAGCCGAACAACCGAGCAAAGTAAGGCCGTGAATGGGACTGGCATAATCGGTTACGTGTTAGCTGGAGAAGAGTCAGCCGAATTTCCGTTCGATTTTATAGATCCGAATACCGTGTTCAATATCAATAACAATGCTTGGTTCGTTAGCCAAGTGAAAAGCCAAGACATCATCAGACAAGTCCAATCTTATATTTCCCGTCATGAGAATTGGACCTGGCTGGATGTTACGGTGTGGCAAGGGCCGTCCGCGTCCGATTATTTCTCCATGCTGCGCGCTCTCGTGCCTTTGTTTTTGTTTTATCATAATGAGCCGGGTCGAAAGACTGGAGAGCTCGCTTTAAAGGATGCAGCCGATTTTCGCATAAACGGTCTCAGTGATTGGTCTTTGTTGCAAGAAAAGTGGCAGATCATGCGCTGGATCTACGAAGATGACGAATTTGCCGCGCTAATCGAAAAGACTGCCCAAATAATGCCTGAGCCGGCGAAAATAACCCAATTGTTGAATGAATTATTTGCCCCATGGCTTGAGGTTATTCAAAACGGAGATTTCAGAAAGCGTTTACAGACAAGAGAAGCATTTCCCTCTTGGCATCAATGGAAAGAGTGGTTAGCGTCGATCCGGTCGCAGTTACAAATCGAGATGAAGCGACATTCGTATGCAGCAGAAATCATCGTGAGTTTGGTGAGAGCTATTCGTAACATTCAAAATTCGAGCGATTATAGTTATAGCAGAGACGAGCTGGCTGCCCGATATTTGATGAGCGGCAGTTACTTTAGCAAGTGCTTCCAGAATGTCGTCCAAAAACCCTATGGTGAGTATGTCAAAGAAATCCGGCTGAACAAAGCGGCGCTCCTGCTTCGGGAATCGAATTATCCCGTCTATCAGATTGCTGAGCAAACGGGGTTTCAAGACGATAAATATTTCAGCAAACAGTTTCGTCAGCAATTCGGACTTAATCCTCAAGATTTTCGGAGGCAAGGAACGGCAAACGTCGAGGAGAAGGTATGATCAAATTCAAATTCAAATCCTCAAAGCCACATACTTTAAAGTCGCGCATGATTCTCATTTTGCTATTGAACTCGTTGATTCCTTTGGCGCTGCTAGGCGTGGTATCCGTGTATTCGATCAAGGATTCAACGAACCAAAAAATCGAATCCGGATTGTTCAACGTTTTAAAATTAACGAGCTCTAACCTGCAAAGCACGTTAAACAACATGGATTACGCATCTCTCCAGCTTTCGGATGAGGGAAGTGTAGGGCAAAAGCTGTTTGATTATCTAAACAGCAGCGGCTATGAAAAGAGGGAAGTCAGCACTGAAATTCAAAGCAATTTGAACGTGGTCAACTTTACGAATCCGAATCTCGGCGTGATGTTGTACTTTTTTTCGAACGGAAATAAAGTGCTTTTCGAAAATTTGATGATTACCCCGAATGTGGATATAACAAAGCTTCCATTGCTGGCGAAGACAAACGACGTCACATTTTCAGGGCCTCATCCAACGTTATACCATTACGGGGAAAACCAGGTTTTTTCTTTGCTGCGTCCGATCCACATTCCGGGCAACTCCGACGAAGCCGATAAAGCATATGTTTATATCGAGACAAATTCGGTTTTTTTTGAAAAAATCTTGAACAAGCAGCAATACGGCATGGCCGCCTCCAACGTGTTGATCGATGATCAAGGTTTAATCGTATACAGCGACGCGGAGGAAGACTATACGGTTGGCATACGCTTCGAGGTTCCGGGAACGACAGACGCCTTTAAGAGGGTTGAGAAAAAAAACTATGTATTCGGCCAACGTAATGCACAGGGCTGGAGCCTGCTTGCGGTCATCGATAAGGACGATTTTGAGAAGGAATTTAATACTTGGCTTTGGCAATTCGTATCGATCGTCTGCGCAAGCTTGTTACTCGGCTTGCTGTTTGCTTATGTGTTATGGAGAATGGTGTACCGGCCTTTAAGAAAAGTCGGTAAAGAGATTGAGCTTTTGGCGGATAATCGAACTGGCACTCTCATTCAATACACGAATATCGCGGAGTTCGACGTGCTCGTGCACAAATCGTATCAAATGAAAAATCGGATTCAAGAGCTGATCTCCGACGTGGAACAGCGGGAAATAAATAAGCGCAAGTTGGAAGTGGAAAAGCTTCTCTATCAGATCAATCCACACTTTATTCATAACACGTTAAACACGATTCAGTGGCTTGCCAAAATGAACGGCCAAACCGAGATCGATCACCTTGTGTCGGTATTCACACGCGTCTTGAACTATAATCTAGGCAAAAAGGGTGACATCGTTCAACTTAAGACCGAGCTGGACGCCATGCGCGACTATGTCGAACTTCAACGGATCCGTTACGATTATCAATTCGAAGTGGTTTGCGATGTCGATGAAGACTTGATGGACGTCGACATTCCAAGATTCATCCTTCAGCCGATCATCGAAAATGCAATTTACCACGGTCTTGATGACGAGAATGGTGAAATATCGGTTCACATTGGCAGAGGACGCCAGCACTTCATGACGATCGAAGTCAAGGATAACGGAAGAGGTATGACCTCTGAAGAGATTGCTAGAGTTATCAGCGAAGAACAAAATCCGTTAAAAGAATCCGGACTCGGCATTGGTCTTGATTATGTTAAAAGAATGATGCAAGCGAATTACGGTGATCGTTGTCGGTTCCACATCGAGAGCGTGAAAGGACATGGAACGGTCGTTTCTTTACAATTTCCACTGCAGATTTCAAGCACTATGCAAATAGAATAGTGAGAAAATGGTTACCATCGGTATGAAAATAGTTACGATCGATAGGGAAATAGTCGATGGCCCCCTTTTTATGTCTCATAAAAGACGGTATTCCTACAGAGAATACCTCGATTCTCTCCATGGATTGTCGTGCCCAGTGCTAAGATAAAGGTGAAATTCATACTAAAGGGGGCAAGAAGATGTTAAAAAAATGGACATTGTTATCATTGGTCATGTTAATGGTAATTGTAAGCGCATGCAGTAACGGAGGGAAAAACGATCCCAAGCCTTCGAACACCGCTTCAGAGAGTGACGCGCCGACAACGGCGGCCAGCGATTCGCCGGAACAAGCAAAAGGCGACCCGTATGGCAGATACGAGCAACCCATTAAGCTCTCCCTCGCTAAAGCATACAATACCAAAGATTTAAAACTTCCGAACGGTGATACCGTTGGAGACAATGAGTACTTCCGCTATGTCGAGAAGAAGCTTAACGTAAAGGTGGATCTAGCTTGGCAAGTGGAGACGCCGGAAGCTTACGATCAGAAAGTGGGCGTCACCATCGCAAGCCGAAGCTTACCGGATGCATTCGTTGTCAATGAACAACAGTTAAAGCAGTTGGTCGCAGCTGATCTGATCGAAGACCTGACGGATGCGTACGAGAACAACGTAAACGACTACTTAAGAGGAGTATACGATTCCTATGATGACCGGGTGCTAGGCAGAGCAACATTCAAAGGTAAATTGATGGCGCTTCCAACCACGCAGATCGGACAGCAAATGAACATCACTTGGATTCGTCAGGACTGGATGGACACGTACGGCTTGCAGGCTCCGCAATCGTTGGACGATGTCATTAACATCGCGAAGACTTTTATCGATAAGGATGCCAGCGGTAAAGGAACAGTCGGCTTTACGGGTGTACCGGACTTGGCAGGCTGGAACATGGTACATGGATTCGATCCGATCTTAGGCGCACTTAACGCATATAAGAGCCAGTGGTTGAAGGATGATTCCGGTAACATCGTATACAGCTCGACCATGCCTGAGATGAAGACGGCACTTGCCAAGCTTCATGAATTGTATGGTCAAGGCATTATCGACAAAGAGTTTGCCTTGCGCAAAGACCCGAACGAGCTTGTTGCGAACAATCAAGTCGGCATCGTCTTCGGTCCATGGTGGATTCCTTATTGGCCGCTTGTTGACTCCTTGGCGAACGATCCAAAAGCAGAGTGGAAGCCTTTCCTGGCACCATTTGACGCTGACGGCAAATTCAACTCCACGGATCAGGACCCGGTCGGCGGTTACCTCGTCGTCCGCAAAGGATATGAACATCCGGAAGCCGTCGTTCGTGTCATGAACGTGCAGTATGACGGCATTCGATCGTTTGATCCGGTGTCCGCAAAAATTACTACTGAGACGTACAAAGACGTTATAGGATTATCATGGGCTCTGTGGCCGTTTACCATTCAAGTAGGTCCAGAAGGCACTGTTTATGAGACTCATGCGGAGCTTAAGAGCGCGGTCGATGCGAAAGACCCTTCTACCTTAAATGCGGAGCTTCAAAGCTGGTATAATGACGTCATGAAAAACATAGAGAATCCTAAGAAAGACGTCAACGTTTGGGCTAACTCAATGGCCCGTATGGAAGGCTCGGAGCTAATGGGTTCGGATAAAATCAACATGATTCGCAACCAATTTTTCGGTAAAACGAAGACGATGGACCAAAAGTGGGCTATCCTTCAGAAGCTCGAGAAAGAGACATTCCTGAAAATCATCATGGGCGAATCTCCAGTGGACGAATTTGATAAATTTGTTGAGAAGTGGAACAGTCTTGGTGGTAAGCAGATCACGCAAGAAATCACGGAAATAATCAACAGTAAATAAGTACAATAATTAAGCACTGACGTAAGGGGGCGCCAGTTAGGCCGCTAGGTCCATTTCCGGCGCTCCCTTTGTATAAGAAGCGATTGGAGGTTCGAGCATGAGATCAGGCAAATGGCTCTTAAGCTATCATTTGATGCTGCTTCCAGGCATGTTGATGCTCATTTTGTTTTATATTATACCGTTGTTCGGTTCTGTCATCGCGTTTCAATATTTTATTCCAGGAATTCCTATCTTTAAGCAAGAATGGGCCGGTTTTGACAATTTCAACTTCATGTTCCAGCTGCCAGATAGCCGCAGAGTGTTTATGAACACGATCATCATCGCCTCTATGAAAATGATCGCAGGAATTATCGTTCCCGTTACCTTCGCGTTGCTGCTGAACGAGGTAAGAACCAGATGGTTCAAACGATGGGTTCAGACCGTCGTTTACTTGCCTCATTTTATATCTTGGGTTATTTTATCCGGCATATTGACGACGATGCTCTCTCTGGACGGCTTCTTCAATAAGATCATCAGCATATTCGGAGGAGATCCGATTATGTTCTTAGCCAGCAACGAGTGGTTCCGCTATATTATCGTCTTAAGTGATGTTTGGAAGGAATTCGGCTTCAGTGCCATCGTTTACTTAGCGGCGCTTGCAGGGATTAATCCTTCGTTGTACGAAGCCGCGGAAATCGATGGGGCAGGACGGTTAAAAAAGCTGTTCCATGTGACGCTTCCAGGTATTTTGTCCACCGTCGTGTTGTTGTCTACACTTAGTTTAGGAAATATTTTAAACGCTGGATTCGATCAAGTGTTTAACTTATATAACCCTCTTGTTTATTCTACCGGAGACATTATTGATACGTATGTTTACCGAATAGGGCTTGTCGAATATCAGTACGGTTTGGCTACGGCCGTCGGTCTATTGAAGTCGGTTATCGCGCTAATCTTGATTGCTATTTCCTACAAGCTGGCAGATAAGTACGCCAACTATCGTATTTTTTAATTATAAGTTTCACACTTATAAAACACCGCGAAACGAGCATATGCCGCGAAGTAAGGCGACAGCCGTTTACACTTGAGCAAGAAGGGATGGACTACTATGGTGCAATCCAAAACATGGCTGAGTCGCAGCGCGGATTACGGCATTTATCTAATTTTAGCGCTAGTATTTTGCCTTTCTCTATTCCCGCTATGGTATACGGCCGCTCTTTCTTTCAGCGAAAAAGCTGCGGCAAACGCGGGAATCGTATCTCTTTGGCCAGTGGGTTTTAATTTATCCTCATATAAGATAATATTAGAGGATCATAAATTTTTCCAGGCTTTTCTCGTATCGGTGGAAAGAGTCGTTCTCGGCGGAGCAATCAACTTTGTTTTGACGGTACTTATGGCTTATCCACTGGCTCGAGGGAAATCCATGTTTCCAGGGCGAAATCTTTATATGTGGTTTTTAGTGTTTTGCATGCTCTTTTCGGCAGGGCTCATCCCGCTTTATATGACTATAGCAGAGTTGCGCTTGCTAGATTCAATATGGGCGCTCGTGCTTCCGGGAGCCGTGCCAATTTTCAACGTTATTCTAATCATGAATTTTTTTAGGAATTTGCCAAAGGAGTTAGAGGAAGCGGCGTTCGTTGATGGCTCGGGTCCCTTGGGCACACTCTTGCGAATCTTTCTTCCGGTTTCACTTCCGGCGCTAGCGACGGTCACGCTATTCAGTATAGTCGGGCACTGGAATTCTTTTTTCGACGGATTGATCTTTATGAACTCGCCGGATAATTATCCTCTTCAAACGTACATTCAACAATTGGTCGTACGTATCGATCCAGCAATACTGTCAACTTTGACAACGGAGGAACTGATCAAGTTGTCGAAAGCGTCAGATAAAACATTGAATTCCGCTAAGCTTGTGGTGGCCATGATTCCTCTATTGATTATCTATCCGTTTTTGCAAAAATATTTCATAACCGGGATCGTACTTGGATCCGTGAAGGAGTAGGAGAAAATCTCATGACAACTGTAAAAAGAGTACACGTTATTTTCAAAACACATCTGGATATCGGTTTTACGGATTTAGCAGGCAACGTCTACGATAAGTACATGAATCAATTTATTCCGCAAGCTTTAACGTTATCGGAACGATTGGCACAGGAGAACGGGAAACCGAAGTTCATCTGGACGGTTGGATCTTGGTTGATTCGGGAGTTTTTAACAACGGCGGCGGAAGATCAGCGAGAACGTATGGTTGCGGCTATAAAGCGGGGCCATATGGCTTGGCACGGGATTCCGTTTACGACTCATTCGGAACTTATGGACGAGAAGCTGTTCGAGTTCGGCTTGTCACTATCCCGTAAATTGGATCAGCAATTTGGCAAAACGACGATCGCTTCGAAAATGACGGATGTGCCTGGGCATACGCTCGGCATGGTGCCTATTCTGGCTAGAAACGGAATTCGTTATTTGCATCTGGGCGTTAATCCGGCTTGCAAACCTCCGAGTGTCCCAAAGGTGTTCGTCTGGCGGGCGGCCGACGGTTCCGAGATCGTTGTCAATTACGCAGCAGATTACGGTGAAACGCTCCAAGTGGCAGGGCTCGAGGATGCGCTTTATTTTGCACATACCGGAGATAATTCAGGCCCTCCTTCTATCGATGATATTGAGCAAATGTACGAGCGTTTGCACGAACAATATCCTGGAGCAGAAATCTTCGCCTCGACGCTTGATGACTTTGCAGAGAAGTTGCTTGCCTACAGGTCATTATTGCCTGTTATTACAGAAGAAATCGGGGACTCTTGGATTCATGGCGTCGCTTCCGATCCTAAGAAGATCGCGCATTATCGGGAGCTGCTCCGTTTACGGGATAAATGGGTTGATTCCGGACTTCTGGATGCCAACAGTGAAGCTTACGAAAGGTTTTGCAGCCGTCTGATGCTGATACCGGAGCATACATGGGGATTGGACGAGAAAAGCTTTTTGGCCGATTACTCGAACTACAGCGCGATGGAATTTGCTGCGGCTAGAGCGATGGACGATATCTCCGAACTTCCCGTGAAAAATAAATACGAAGCGTTGTACAAATATTACAAAAACCGCAGCTACCGATTGCTCGAAAGTTCCTGGGAGGAACAACGCGCTTACGCTGATCAAGCTCTGTCTGCGCTGAGTCCAGATCTGCAGAAAGAGGCACGGCAGACGTTCGAGAAGATGCAACCGGAAAATACATTCAGCGGGGTAACCGGGGAAACGCTGGAAGCGAACAGGAGCTACGAGCTTGGAGCATTCAAAGTAAGCTTCGCGACAGACGGCTCGATCCAGCAATTGGACGACCACAACGGAAAGTCGTGGGCAACAAAGGGAAAACGGTTAGGTGTATTTCAATATGAGACGTTTGGCAAAGAAAATTACGATCAGTTCTACAAGGAATATGGCAAAGACTTTCATGCTCATTACGGGTGGGCAGAGCCCGATCTCGGAAAACCAGGTATAGAGTATGCGAAGCCGACTCCCGAGCATAAGCGGTACGAGCCTGAATTAAGAAGCCTGCGGCTGGAGAGGCAAGCGAGCTGTGCCATTGTTCGTGCCACATTGGAAATGCCATCTGAAGCTTGCCAGTATTTTGGAGCGCCTAATGAACTTATGGTCATCTATCTTTTCAAAGCTGAGGAGTCGATCATCGAGATCGAACTGCATTGGAAGGACAAACCAGCCTGCCGCCTGCCGGAAGCCGCGTGGTTTTCGTTCATTCCTTCCGTGGACAATCCGAACCAATGGACGATGGACAAACTGGGTCAGCGGATTTCGCCTTTGTCAGTTGTTAAGAACGGAAATCGGAACATGCATGCTGTAAATAGCGCGATTTTCTATGAAGCTTCAGATGGGAAGCTGTCCATTGAGACACTGGACGCCCCTATCGTTTGCCCGGGCGAAGCGCGGCTGCTTCAATTCGACAATACGTTCGCGCCGCTGGATAGAGGATTTCATTTCAATTTGCACAACAACGTTTGGGGAACGAATTTCCGCATGTGGTTCGAAGAAGACATGAAATTCAGGTTCAGATTAACATTCGGTTCCTATCGAGTTTAGATCCTTAAGTTCCTCCCTCCATTGCCGCTGTCCGATCTGTCCGCACTATCCTTCGGAAGGTTCGAGACGAAAGAAGAGAACGTTCCGAAGTTCTATCGGGCTGAATTCCATGTGGACGTAGACCGAGCGTATGGGGTTATATTGCATAACCCAAGACGTTCGGTCTTGTTCCGATTTCATATCTGCTTCCAAATTGTATTATCGATTCCAATCAATAGTACGGAATGTATTCGTATTTGCTGACTCATTTGCTTTCAAGCATAATAATGCGCTTAGCAGGCCATCTTCAAGCGGTGTTGCGGATTGCTCAAGCCCTAGCATGATTCTGGTGAAGTTAAGCAGCAGCTTCGTATCTCCCCCGCCATGTCCATCATAGGCGTTCGCGTCAAGCTGATGGGTTTCCACTCGGGCTTCATGATGCATAAACACCTTCAATTCACTTGTGAACCAATCAAATTCCAATGTGCCTTTGTAGCCGAGGATTCGTGCGCCTCGTTTTCCTGCGCCTCGTCGAGCGAAGAAATTTTGCGAATAGGACACATGCATCCCGGTATCATAACGTATAAGCGCGCTTCCTGAATCTTCGTTCCCCGTATCTTCGGCAAAGCTGCAGTATTCGCCTAAATCATGGTTTAAAGAGCTTTCTGGGCAAGTATGTTTCTCTTCGCAATCTGTACATTTTAATCCGGCTGGTTTGTCGCCTTTAAAAATCTGCTTTGATTTCATGGCGCATACAGCTACCGGATTTTGGCCAACGAGATAATTAATATAATTGAAATCATGTGTTGCTTTCTGAAGGAACAATCCCCCGGTAATCCTCTCATCTCTATACCAATTGTGATAATATACACCGCCGTACGGAACATTATTAACAGCTTGCACGTGTTCGACAGTGCCAATCTTTCCGGAATCGATAATCTCTTTAGCGAGCTTTACCAAGGGTGTGTTCCTTAACGGAAATGAGACCACAACCTGTGACTTGGAGGCTTCATACCCTGCCTTTAGCCGGAAGAGATCATCGTAAGTTGTTGCGACTGGTTTTTCCAGAAATAACGGCAAATTTCTCTTGAGCACTTTAAGCGCGATTTCCGTATGCAGATTGCAGCGAGTGCCAGTGACAACACCATCCAGTTCTACGTTCTCAAGGAGTTCATCTGCACCTTCAAACAATTCAATCTGATCCGCATTATCGTACGTTAATAACGGCTTGATCTCGTCTTTGCGCGGATCGGCGATGGCAACAATACGACAGCTGGGATCTACCTTTGATAATTCCGCAAATACACCTCGAACCCGCGTTCCATACCCGATAATACCGATTCTCATAGAGTAACATCCTATCCTTAGTATGATTTTTTTGGAAAATTGTTTATTGTCGATTTGGTGTTTTAATATTATCATTGGTTAATCATGATGTATTTGCTATTTTCCGTCATAAAGTTGCAAAAAGTCGATCTGTTTACTCGCGAATGGAAGGATTTGGATCATAGTGGAAAATTCACATCCTAAACCCCGTAAATTTGATAGCCGTGAACTTATACCCAGTGTACATTGGGCACAGAATCAATATGTGTTGTGCATGTATGGAACGACCCGGCGGCTCTATGATTTTGAATTTATGTATGTAATCTCTGGTGAAATGCGTGTACATTTCAGTGATGAGTCGCTGCCTTTGACTTACCATTCTGGGGATTTGCTGTTTCTGCAATCGTCAATTCAACATCGAATTGAGATTACATCTGATCCAGGAGCGCATTTGCTGGGCATCCATTTTGACTTTTACGATGAGCTGGATGTGGGACTTGATCTGGGTATGGTTGTCAATGAGGAATGTGTCGACGACAGCCAATTCTGCTTCATGCCAGCTAATGGACAGGGAGATTCTTTATTTGCCCGCCGATATTCCTCGGTGCCTCTTGAAATCGTACGTTGGATGGAGACCGTAAAGGAGGAGTTTATTTCCGCCAGACCTGGATTTGAAACGGTATGCAAAGGTTTGATGCTGCTAATCATTACAGCTTTGATGAGACTTCAAACGAATGCCGCACGGTTAGCATCTCCTGCGTATGACAAGGCGCTCCATGAATTGAAGGACGAGCTGCACAAGGAAATGCATTTGCAGTGGTCTAATTCAGCGATGGCTCATCGTCTTAATCTGAGCGAGGATCATTTCATTCGCTTGTTTAAGGAAACTTTCGGGACAACACCGCACCAATTTTTACAGCGTATACGCCATCATGAAGCCAAAAAATATTTGCGAGAGTCGGATATGAAGATCGAGTATATTGGCAAGCGTGTTGGGTATGAAGATTTGCATCATTTTAGTCATGTATTCAAGAAATGGCAGGGAGTTTCACCGAGGCAGTATCGGAGTATGTGCAATATCTTATGAGGCTGTGACGGTAAGATGATGTCGCTATATTATTAATTGAAAATAGATGACTCCCAGCAAACGGGGGTCATCTATTTTTTGCCTGCCTATACCCGGCATATTTCCGCGGGGCAATTCTCACATTTACAAATGCTACGAAGATAATGAATATCTTTAATGATAATAGCTCCGTGTTCAATGGCAATTACATCTGCTTTGCGCATCTCACTTAGCATCCGATTTACGCTTTCGCGAGTAGCTCCGATCATCTCAGCCAACTCTGAATTATTCAATTTCTTTCCGATCTTGATCTCATTACCATGATGAACACCATAAGAATTGCTTAACCGGATCAACAGCGAGCATAAAGCACCAGGTTTTCCATAGAGCAGTAGATCACGGAATTTAGTTTGGGTCATGCGATGCATCACACCCATCCATTTCATAAACTCGATTGCAAGATCACCATGCTGCCAAAGCAGCGTTTCTAAATCCTTTTGTTGTATAATGCCAAATTCCGCATCTTCGATGACTTCCGCGTTGAAGGTTTGTGTGGATTGTTGAAAGGGATCAATTTGTCCAAACATATCACCCTCATTATAAAGATAAAGCGTAATTTTATTTCCATTATCCGTGCTTTTTGTTAATTTTACTTGGCCCTTTTTCACAAAATATAAATAATCCGCTTGATCGCCATCCCAAAATAAATAAGACCCGGTCATCACAGTTTTGGAATACATAATGCTCTTTAGTCTCTCCAGATTTTCCGCTGAGAAGAAAGCCGATATACCCTGATGTCTCTTATCAGTCTCATCATTACTTGCTGTATATGTGTTAACGGCCATTTACAACAGCCCCTCTCCGTTTTTCGATATACTAATCATACCTTTTACTTCCATGCGGGGGTATCGGGGGAACCCCCCATCTTTGCAGGGTGAAATCCCTTAGCGCATTGTGAGGAAAATCACAGTAGACAGGGTATATCCCTGATCGGCTTTGGGGGAATTCCCCGACATACAAATTCATCTATAACCTTTACAATAAACATAAAGATGTGTTCGGCGAGAAAGGGGGAAGGGATATGAGTAACTACGAGACTGATCCAATAAGCAGCTTCATTAATCATATACGAACGAGTTCGTTAAGCGATTTTGTGGCTCTTGCCCTTCCAATAGATAATGGAAACAAATACCGCTGGACCTATGTAAGCGGCAACACTAATCGTCGTTATGAGCAAATGCTGGTTAAACGAGGCAAGGAACTATCGGGAATGGCGCTGCTGTTAGAAAGAACTTTGATTAAGGAAAATAGACCGATTGAAGCCGAGAAATATCGACTCGATTGTCCTTTAATGCTTGCGGAGGGGCTGAAGACAGCCGCAGCTATTCCAATTCCTTTGAAGATGGGTGGTATGGCGGTTCTATTGGTCGGGGTACGTCATGTACATCACTATACGGCAAGCGACCTTAGCGTTCTCGAAGCATCAGCTAAAGAGCTATCATTATAAATAGCAAAATCAAAAGAATATCTTGAGGAAAATGGATTTCGATTTCAGAGATCCATTTTTTTTGTTAAAATATATGAAAGCATACGTTTCACTTTATACTCAACTTATATTTCACCGCGAAACGAGCTTACGCTGCCAAGGACAGCGAAGGCCGTTTATGCTTGAGATTAGAGCACACATGACAAAAGTAATCGGCTAACCATTGGAGGAATAACATGATTAAGCTATGTATTGTCGATGATCACGCTGTTGTGCGGTCAGGTCTTAAAATGCTGTTAAATGAAAAAGAGGATATGAATGTAATCGGTGAAGCTTCTGAAGGTGACGAAGCGATAAAGATCGCGCAAGAGCTGCAGCCGGATGTCATACTGATGGATCTTAGCATGCCTCATGGCAAAGACGGCTTAACGGCGACAAAAGAACTTAAGCAGCTATTTCCCGATATAGTAGTTCTGTTTCTTACGATGCACGATGATGACGAGTATTTATTTCGGGCCATTCATGCCGGCGCGTCGGGTTACATACTTAAAAGCGCTCCGCATGAAGAGCTGGTAACCGCGATTCGAACAGTTGCCGAAGGAAATGCCTATTTATATCCGACAGCTACTAAGCGACTGATGAGTGAGTATTTGGATCGGGCTCATAGCGGCGGGAGCGGTAAAACGATGGAAACACTGTCCGATAGAGAGAAGGAAATTGTCTCCTTAGTCGCTAAAGGATATAGCAATAAAGAAGTAGCAGAGCAGCTTGTTATAAGCATAAAGACAGTGGAATCACACAAAGCGAATGTGATGGACAAATTAGGCTTAAGAACGAGGCCGGATCTGGTCAAATACGCGATGAAAAAGGGGCTGCTGCATTTTGATTAATTCGGGTTGGGAAGAGGAGAGCTCAAATGCGCATATGTATTTGGCCGATCTAAAGTTCGCTTTGAATGAATCTTCAATCGTAGCCGTCACCGACCGAAAAGGCTTTATACTGTATATTAACGATAAGTTCTGCCAAATTTCTAAGTACGAACGCGAAGAGCTTTTGGGTAAGGATCATCGAATCATTAATTCTGGGCATCATAGTAAAGCTTTCATGGAAGAGCTATGGCGCACCATTACTTCCGGAAACGTTTGGCGAGGCGATATTAAAAATCGGGCGAAAGACGGCAGCTATTATTGGGTAAATACAACGATCGTACCCTTTATTGATGAAAGCGGGAAGCCTTATCAATACCTGGCAATCCGCAATGAAGTGACTGAGTTGAAGCGGGTGCAGGAAGAGCTTCAACAGATGATGAAGCAAAGTATGATTACACAAGAGGAGGAGAGAAGAAAGTTTTCCCGTGAGCTGCATGACGGTATCGGGCAAAGCTTGTTCTCGCTTCTTATCCAGATAGATCGGTTGAATAATAAGGACTCTAATCCGGGATTGGAAGAAATCCGTACTAGTGTATCGCATATTATCGAGGATGTGCGAAGTCTTGCTTGGGAATTGCGACCATCAGTGTTGGATGATCTGGGTGTTGTACCCGCTATTCGGACTTATATTGAAAATTATACGGAGCATTATGGCATTCGGGTCAAGCTTGATATTAATTTTAGACGCCGGCTGGATGCCCAAGAAGAAACAACCATTTACCGAATTATACAAGAAGCTCTGACCAATATCGGCAAGTACGCGGATGTTGATGAAGCCTATATCTCGTTGTCTGAATTTCCTGAGCGAATAGAGGTGCGCATCAAGGATGAGGGGAAAGGGTTTATACGGAATAAGAGCATCAAAGGGGTCGGTTTATTCAGTATGGAGGAGCGAGCAAGGGCTATTGGAGCACAATTAGTAGTTCATTCACAGCCTGGGCTTGGAACTGAAATTGTATTAACTCTCCCCGTAAATAAATCGCAATAACGGTTAAGGCATTCAACTTTTCCTGATGGAATGGTTGAATGCCTTTCGTTGTTATTAAGTTATATTGTGACTATTATCACTGCGAGTACCGCTCGCTTCGTGATGTAATTTAAGAAAGTCAACCGTCATCAGACGTTGTATATAAATGATATCGATGAGGCGTTTGGATTAAATAAGCGCTAAACGGAACGAAGATCAGCAGTAGAATGGAGGGATAATATGCTGACTGGGGTAATTTTGGCTGGTGGGCAAAATCTTAGGATGGGCGGCGAGACTAAAGCGCTGCTTCCGTTTTCTAATGAGCTCCTTATTCAGCGACAAATCCGGATAATGGAGAAAATTTGCTCTGAGATTATTCTCGTGACCAATAATCCAAGAAGTTTCTTGCCGTTGCTTGGGAATACGATCCGTATTATAACGGATTATATTCCAGGGAAGGGACCGCTAAGCGGTATGCACGCGGCCTTTACCCTGGCAACTAACTCCGAATTTTGGGTGGTTGGGTGCGATATGCCTTTTATATCTAATCAATCCGCTGAGCTTATGTGGAAGAGAAAACAGGAGCTTCAATGCGAAGCTGTAGTCCCGTTAATCGACGGACAACTCCATCCACTGCATGGGATATACGACAAGAGCTGTGTGACTGAGATCTCAGGGCTTTTAGCTTCAGGGGAGTCTAGGTTGGATGAATTATTGCAGGTCATTCATTATGAAACGTTGGAGGATGTAGATTTTATAGAACAGGATCAAAGTCTTCTTTTTGTCACGAATGTAAATACGAAGGAAGAATACGAGCAAGCATTGCAGCTGATCTTCTAGCAGCCCTCATACGTAAGCACAGGAAAGCAACAGACCGTCCATACTGGGCGGTCTGTTGTGCTTTTATTGGGGGAATGCAATTGCCTGAATGATAGAGCTAAATATCGGAAAAATGTAAAAAAAATTCGAAAGAAACGTCAACATTTTCGTAGGAGATGTTGATATAGTAAATATATGTTAATGAAGTGATAGTGGGAGATGGGGAGGGATAATTCAGTGATATTAAACCGGTTGGGAGTGCTGACGGATGAAGTGTCGGACAATTTCGAGGAGGCGCTGGACTGGGTTGCGAAGAAAGGCTTGAAGCATGTTGAAGTCCGAGTGATTAACGGACAAAATGTTGCTGACCTGAATGACGATCAACTGCGCGAGGTTCGTAGGCAGGCTGAAGCGAGAGGCTTGTTCATTTCCGCCATTGCTTCGCCCTTATTTAAATGTAAGCTTGATCCTGCAAGAGAAGTTGCGGCAGGGGACACCTTCGGTCAAGGGGAAGAAAGTGTAGAAGCGCATTTAGCAAAGCTAGAACGAGTTATCGAGATTGCAAAGCTGCTAGATACGACTCGAATTCGTATATTTTCATTTTGGCGGGAAGCTAACCCTGCCTTATATAAGGATGAAATTATCCGCTATTTACAGAAAGCTGCAAATGCAGCAGAAGGACAAGGGGTTCTTCTCCTGTTGGAAAATGAGCCTGCCTGTAACGGAGGAATTGCGGAAGAGGTAGCGGACCTCGTCCATGGAATTGCTTCCCCAGCTGTTAGAAGCTTGTGGGATCCGGGCAATGAAGCATATGCCGGTCGCGAGGCGTTTCCAGCAGGTTATGCTTCTATAAAAGATACGCTTGCACATGTTCATCTTAAAGATGCTTATATCCGTGAGGACGGTACGGCTCGTTGTGTTCCGCTTGGCTCCGGTAATGTAGCGGTAATCCCGCAGATCAAGGCGTTATTGGCTGATGGATACGACGGACTTTTCACAATTGAAACACATTTTATTCCTGAAGGGGGGAGTCGAATGACCGGTACTCAGATGACGCTGGATTCATTGTGTATCCTGCTGAGGGAGGTAGAGGCAGAATGAAAATGTGGAATTTCGGTATCATAGGATGCGGATCGGTCGCTAATTTCCATACGGAAGCTATTCGCCAGATCGAGGGTGCAACTCTGACGGTCGTTTCCAGTCGTAGTGAAACCAAAGCGAGAGCGGTAGCGGAGCGGGAGAACTGCGATTGGACAACCGAGTATCAACAATTAATAATCCGCAAGGATGTCGATATTGTCTGTGTGTTAACATCGAGCGGAAGCCACGCCCGCATTGGGCTGGATGTGTTGAACGCTGGCAAGCACTTAGTAATTGAAAAGCCGATTGCCATGAATGCTCATGATGCATCTGAGCTTGTTCGAACGGCAAAGGAACGCGGCGTTACCTTCTCCGTTATGTCTCAACGGCGTTTTGAATCTCAGCATCAAGCGGTTAAACGTGTGCTGGAGGAGGGCGCGCTCGGCAAGCTTCTTTTGGCAGAGGTGTCTCTTCCTTTTTTTCGAACGCAGGCCTATTACGACAGTGCGGATTGGCGGGGCACGATTGCAGAAGACGGCGGCGCTCTCATGAATCAAGGCATTCATAATTTAGACCTCCTGCTTTGGTTTGCTGGGGAAGTAGATACTGTCTTTGGAAAAACAGCTACTCAAACGCATGTAATGGAAGCGGAAGATTTGGGACTGGCGATCGTACAGTTTAAAAATGGCGCATTAGGCACGATCATGGCTTCAACCAGCATTCGGCCCGGCTTTGCCGCTGCTATTAATTTGTATGGGGAACATGGCACGATTAAGCTGGAGGGCTCTTCTATTCTACATTGGTCGGTACCGGGCAGGAATAAACCGAATTGGATCCATTCGGACACGTATGGCGGAGTGGATGACCCTCTAAGCATTGCTTTCACCTTCCATCAAAGTCAGCTTATTGATGTGATATCTTCGATTGAAATGGGGATTGAGCCATTGGTAACCGGTGAGGATGGATTGCGGGCTGTGAAGCTGGTAGAAGCTATTTACGAAAGTGCGGCTAGCGGTATGCAGCTTAGCATGGGTTAACCATTTTAGGGTGACTATTTTCTATTGAAAACAGAGCTACATATCGGGAGGAGCAAGGAGATGAGTGAACCCTATTCAGCCTTAACGTTAAACGTTGATTCCTTGAAGGTTTCCGTCTATGAGAATCGTTTTATACTTGGTGCCGCTGCAGGTGCTGAGGTAGCGGCTAAGATCAAGGAGCTGTTAATGGTAAAACACAGCATTCGGATTATTTTTGCGGCAGCGCCTTCGCAAAGTGAACTGCTGAATAGTCTCGCTATGGATAGTTCTATAGATTGGTCTCGCATTACGGTATTTCATATGGATGAGTATATCGGCCTGCCGAGTAATGCCAACCAAAAATTCAGCCGTTTTTTAAGTGAACATCTATTTGACCTAGTTAAGCCGGGTACTGTGCACCTGATCGAAAGCTCCAATACAATTGAAGGCGAATGCAAACGATATGGCGATCTAGTACAGGAAGAGCCTATTGATATCGTCTGTTTAGGTATCGGAGAGAATGGCCATATTGCCTTTAATGATCCGCCTGTAGCGGATTTTAACGACTCGCAGGTGATCAAAGCTGTGGAATTGGACGATGCATGCCGCCAGCAGCAGGTGAACGACGGCTGCTTCGCTTCATTTGAAGCTGTTCCCCAATATGCGCTAACGCTAACAATTCCCTCTCTGTTATCGGGAGCTCATCTGTACTGTGTAGTACCAGGACCTACGAAACGTAAAGCAGTCCACCGTACGCTGAACGGTACGATTTCCACGGAATGTCCGTCTACCATTTTGCGGATGCATCCGGACTGTACGTTATACCTGGATCATGACTCCTACGGGGATTTGTAATATGAGTGTGAAGGCGATTCATTATGCAACGGGAGAGCCGGTCTTAGTACGAATGAGGCAGGGGATCATCACAGAAATAGAATCCGTTCAATTAGAGAGCAAAGAAAAGTCCGACCTGCCGTTTATTGCTCCTGGCTTGATCGATTTGCAGATTAACGGATACAGCGGTTATGATTTCAATCAAATGCCGATTCTGGAAACAACGATAAGTGCAGTCATTCGCAGGCTTTGGCAAGAAGGAGTGACCTCCTGCTACCCAACTGTGATCACGAACAAAACTGAAGCGATTCAAGAAGCGCTGGAGACGATAGCCCGGGTATGCAAGCAGGATTACACTGCGAATCGAGGAATCGCAGGGATTCACTTGGAGGGTCCGTTCATATCTCCAGAGGACGGTGTCCGAGGCGCACACAGACATGAGTATATAAGGCCTCCAGATTGGGAACTGTTTCGTCGCTGGCAGGAAGCTGCAGGCGGTCGAATCCGAATCATAACCTTATCGCCGGAATGGCCGGAAAGTGTTCGTTTCATTGAGAAATGTACGGAGAGTGGAGTAACGGTATCGATCGGACACACAGCGGCGACGGCTGAACAAATTCAGGAAGCGGTCGAAGCCGGCGCCCGAATGTCCACTCATCTGGGCAACGGCGCTCATCTGACGCTTCCACGTCATCCCAATTATATATGGGAGCAGCTAGCACAAGACCGTCTGTGGAGCTGTGTCATCGCTGACGGCTTCCACTTGCCTGATCAAGTATTAAAGGTTGTGCTTAAGGTAAAAGGGTCGCAAGCGATGTTAGTCAGCGACGCGGTATCATTAAGCGGCTTGGCAGCAGGTTCTTACACGACGCATATCGGCGGGCAAGTGATATTAACGCCGGAGGGTAGGCTTCATATGGAGGGCAATGAACGACTATTGGCCGGTTCAGCGCAAATGCTGTTAAGGGGGATTGAACACTTAACCATTCGTGGGATCGCGGAATTGAAGGAAGCATGGGATATGTCGTCCATAAGGCCAGCCGCCTTTATGCAGCTGCCGGCGGCTGCCGGTTTAGTCGCGGGAGCACCCGCTGATTTCGTTTTATTCCGCAGGATCGGTAATCGAATTCGACTTCAGCAAACGTACAAATTTGGAGAACTAGTATTTTCAAATGGAGAGTAAGGATTATAGGAGGAGTAGCATTGAAATTTGCGGCGTTTAGCGGAGTGTTTATCGATCACAGCATCCAGGAAGCTATGCAATTAACGAAACGACTAGGCATGGACGGTATTGAAATTGCTGTTCGTGAGCCTCACCTTTCATCATTAACGAGTGTAACGCGAGTGAAAGAGATGAAATCCATAGCAGATGGCCTAGATTTGGAAATTCCAGTCTTGGCTGGATACATGGGAGGTTTTTCTACTGCAAGTGATAAAGAAGCTGAATTAGCATTCGATGATTTCAAGCGTTTGCTTCCCATAGCCGAAGTTCTGGGTTCTACTATGATCCGAGTCTCGCCGGGAGGTCCGAATGCCTTTCTTGCTCATGACTATCACTATGCGAAAGCAGCTTATTGGTTAAATCTCTGTGCAGCGGAAGCAAAAGCATGTAACATTCGTATTGTACTGGAAATCCATAATCAATCGTTGATTGAGACTGTGGAAAGCAGCTTACGCTTGCTCAGCATGCTCGAGTACGATAATGTAGGAATGATTCATGACGCAGGGAATATGTATATCACGGATACCGACTATGGTCCTGATTCCGTCTATAAACTGGGCAGGCATTTATTCCATGTGCATGTAAAAGATGAGCGACGCGTCAATGAAGTTGGTGAACCCGGCACATTTGTCAACTTGACGCACCGAGGCGAGGAAAGTTTCCTGCAATGCCGTATGGGTGAAGGTGAAGCCGATCATAAGCCCTTGTTCAACACTCTCGTTGAAACAGGATATAAAGATTGGGTTACTTTGGAATGCCATGCGCCATTTCCTGCATACGAACGGTTGGAGCATGATTTAAGCTTTGTGAAAAAACTACTGAATTGCAATTAGTTCAGATTTTCAGATTCATTTCGATTGATTTCAATAAAAGCGTTCACTCTTGCGAATTCAAATAGGCTAGATTCAAGACTTTCTTGCGACTGGAGGTATTGTCATGGATATGCCTTTTTTACAAAGTAAGGATCAGCTGAGCAGAGATTTTCCTTTTAAAATCATACGTTATACGAGCCATGCACTCAAGCAGCCTTTGCATATTCATGAATATGTCCAGATAGCCTATGTGCTTCGAGGGGTATGCAATCATCAGCTGCGCGGAAAGTTGTTAACCGTGAGTAGAGGCGATATTTTTATTATTTCTCCCGGAATTGAGCACGGCTTTAGTGCTATCGAAGATAAAGAATACGAAATCGTACTCCTTGATTTCATGCCTTTTCTGGTAAGTGAACAGTTGAAGCCCTTTTCTGAAACACTAGACCCTTTCCTACAACAAATAGAGGTTGGAGAACCTTCTTCGCTGCATCAGCCTTGGCTGCATATCAGTAAAAATAAGCAGACGCTCGTTGAGCAGCTCCTCCAGGATACTCAGGATGAGTTTGAGCATCGTGAAGCCGGATATGAATATTCAGTCCGTACTAATCTTGTTAAGCTGTTGATCTTAATTGACCGCGAATATCGCAAAAGGATGCGAAAACCTAAAAGGCAGCCAGCGCTCGTGGATCAACATCCGGTCGATGAAGTAAAGCGGTATATCTATGATAATTACAGCCAGGATATCCCGCTTGAGCATGGAGCCCTTATCGCTAATATGGCACCTGCTTATTTCAGTCATATGTTCAAAAAAGAGACAGGACAGACGTTTATTGATTTTATCAATGAGGTCCGAATTGAACAGGCGATGGAGCTTATCCGACGTGATTCTCATACGATCACACAAATTGGCTTTCAGGTGGGCTTCCATCATCTGAGTCATTTTATTCGTACATTTAAGAAACGAACCGGAATAACGCCTACAGAATATAAGAAAACGTTCGGAAATACACCATAAATCCAAAAGAAGAGAGAGGTTCACAACAAATGGCTCAACAAGCATTGAAGGTCGGAATTATCGGGCAAGGCCGAAGCGGGCGTGACATTCATGGCAACCTACTAGCTCAAATATCCGAATATTATATTATCGCCGCGATTGCTGACTCAATTCCCGAGCGCCGGGAACTTGCTATAAAGGAGTATGGCTGCAAGGCTTATGCTACGTGGGAGGAGATGGTTGAACAGGAGGCGCTCGATCTTGTCATTAACGCATCCCCAAGCCATCAACATTTTTCTATTTCAATGGATTTGCTGAATCGTGGATTTCATGTACTTTGTGAGAAGCCGCTTGCCAAAACAGCGGAAGAAGTAGATCAATTGATTGAAGCCTCTGAGAGTTCAGGCAAAATATTGGCGGTATTCCAGCAATCTCGTTATCAGCCAGCGTTTGTTCAGATTCGCAAAGTAATTGAGTCCGGTGTGCTTGGACGAATTGTTCAAGTTAATTTCACTCTTAACGGCTTTGCTCGGCGCTGGGATTGGCAGACGCTGCAAAGCAATAACGGCGGCAACTTGATGAATACGGGTCCACATCCTATAGATCAAGCGCTGCAGTTATTTGGAACAGATGCAACGCCTGAAATTACATGTATTATGGATCGCGCCAATACATTCGGTGATGCGGAAGATTATGTGAAGCTGATCATGAAAGGACAAGGGCGCCCGACGATAGACCTTGAAATCTCTTCCTGCTGCGTTTATGGCCGTGAGCAATTCAATATCCAAGGCACGAATGGCGGAATCCACGGTACTGGTGAGAAATTGGAATGGAAATATTTCAAGCCAGAGGAAGCGCCTGAGCAGCAACTAATGAAAGAGCCGCTTTTTGATAAACAAGGATTGCCTGCCTATTGCAGTGAAACGTTAACCTGGCATCAAGACAACTGGGACCTATCAATTCCTGGTGGTAAATCATCGCTGAATCATATGACAGAGCAAGTATATTTGATGTTATATCGAACTATAAAAGAAGGTGCCGCTTTGGAAATTACACCTCAGCAGGTACGTCAGCAAATGCTGGTCATGGAAGAGTGCCGCCGTCAAAACCCACATATTTATTCAGAATAAATTCTATTAAATAGATGATAAATAATAGTAATGAAGGATTGCTCCGAGCAGATGTGGGTCTGCAGGAGCAATCTTTTTGTTTCAGTTTATATAGAAAAGCAATTTAATAGTATTGACCTGTTCTTATTAAAGAACTAAAATAGGTATATCGTCTGTTATTACGTCTGTCGATAAGTATATACTGGTCTACTTTTAGGAAGGGATCTAAACTGGCCGAAGGAGAATATTATGATTGGAGAACGGATTAAATGTTTACGGGAACAAAAAGGCTATTCGATAACGAAGCTTGCTGATCTTGCAGGTGTTTCCAAGTCATACTTAAGCTATATCGAACGAAATGTACAGAATAACCCCTCTCTTCAAGTCATATCAAAAATCGCTGCACACTTAGATTCTAACATTGAATATTTGCTTGGTGAGGAACTGTTACCCAAGCCTCGAATGGATGAAATTATGGATGAGGAATGGCGATCCATAATAAATAATGCTGTAGAGGAAGGGATGAGTAAAGGGGATTTTCAAGTACTAAAAGATTTGGTTCGTTCGAACAAGTGGAGAGAAAACAAGCCAGAGGTAAACATCCGCAATAACAGTAAAAAGAAAACATCCAATATCATTATTCTTCATATTGATAATTAAGTAAGTGAATAGAAAAGTAAATTTTTATGTTGACACGTTCTTTATTAAGAACTACTATTGATATAGTGTTCACTATACGAAACGTAATGGGCAGGTGTATCAATGGAAGCAATACGTATTGAAGGCAAACAAGCTGTGAATAAGGAAAAAGAAATAAATCTTAAAGCACTCTATGTGGTGCTGCGGAAACGTTTGTGGATGATCGTACTCCTTACTTTTGTATTCACGGTACTTGGCGGTATGTATAATTCAAGGCCAGAAACACCTCTTTATACAGCTTCTACACGTATGATTATTGCCACAAGTCAGGAAATGATGACTACAGCCAGGACCCTTCTTCGAGAGCCAATCGTCTTGGATAAAGTTATTGAAGAGCTTGATTTAAGCCAATCCGCAAGCGGGCTAAGAAGTCAAATTAGAGTGGATAACATTGATGGATCACTTATAATGGTCATTTCAGTTGTGGATACGAATCCGGTGCGTGCGGCAGATATTGCTAATACAAGCTTCCAAATTTATAAGCAAGTAGCTGCCGAAACGCTGAATATCACGAGCATTAAACTGTTAACGGAAGCAGCCCCAAACCCGAACCCGATAAATGAAGAAACGAACACTTTGGTGTATGTAGCATTCCTGATGGGGCTTTTCTTGGGTGTAGCTTTAACTTTCTTATTGGATTCATTGGATGATTCGATAAGATCCGAACGTGAAATTGAGCAGATACTAGGCTTAACGGTATTAGGTCATGTATCGGCAATGAAGAAAAAGGATTTAGCGAAGCATTCCAAAAAACAGAAGAGTGTAATGGTTAGGGGTGAGGCAATTGGTTCGTGAACGGCAGAAGAAGGCTAAGCCATTCGTTAGAAGAAGCTTACTGACGTTTCTTAGTCCCTATAGTACCATTGCGGAGCAATACAGAACGATTCGAAACAATATACAATATGCAATTGAAGGAAAAAATATCCAATGCCTGCTTGTTACATCGCCTTCTGACGGTGAAGGCAAATCAACTACGATCGTTAATTTAGCAGCAAGTATGGCACAACGCGGGGATAAAGTATTGATTATTGATGCTAATCTTAGAGCTCCCTTGCTGCATAAGCAGTTTAATACCCAAATGTCTCCAGGCTTGTCGAATATACTGGCTAAGTTGCAGCATATCGAGGAAACCATTCAGCAGACTGAAATTGAAGGACTTGATATTTTACCAAGCGGTCAACGTCTGACACACTCTACAGAGCAGCTTGATTCTGTGGCCATGCTTGAGGTGTTGGATTATGCGAAGGGGCAATACGATATCGTGTTGGTAGATTGTCCATCCGTTCTTGATGTGCCGGATGCTAGTGCTTTAGCAAGCATATGCGACGGGGTTGTGCTGTTGGTTAAAAAAGGAAAAACTAAACTCGGCTTGGCTGAGGAAGCTAAACGCTCATTGGAGTTTGCCAAAGCGAATATTGTCGGTATCATTCTTAATCAGAAAAGCGGATAAGCCTAAAAGCGAGTCCTCTCTTTTTTTTGAGAAAATGTTCTTTATTGAGCACGAAAAATGTAATAAATTGACTTTATAGTTCGGTAATGTCTCCTAACCGTTATCAATGGAGGCACTCGACCATGCTGTGGGTTGGTTAAAACCTTAGACGTTAGTCGTCAAGGGTGTGGTGTGAGGACGGGTTAAATGCCCACGGCTCTGCATTAGAGTATTTAACTATACGGTTTTATTAAAAACCTTGCAGTTAAACACTCTAATAAGGTGTCTTGTTAATCAAACGTATTGTATTTTCTGGAAAGGGTGAAGTAGATTTGAATTTTCGACAACGGTTATCTCTATTAGTTTTTCTGGATTCTTTTATCGTGTTAACAGCTATTTTCTTTAGCAGGTTTCTGCTGAGCGCATCTCTTCATGTTGTAACGGTTCCGCTCATCATCAGCTCGCTTACTTTGCTGCTCAGTCATCATTTTTTCTCTTTATATTTCAAGCTATATAAGAAGGCCTGGGAATACGCGAGTATTGGGGAATTGCTAATCATTACAAAGGCAGTCACCTTCTCCATCATTACTGCTGCTATTATTCAGCAAATCGTTGTTCAAGATGTTTACTTCCGTCTTTTGGCCGTAACTTGGATGATTCACATGCTCCTAATTGGCGGTTCAAGGCTTTCCTGGCGAATATTCCGAGGCAGCTACAATAAGTATTCCGGCAAGCGGAAGCGTACATTAATCGTAGGAGCTGGATCAGCAGGGACAATGGTCGCCAGACAGCTCTTCAGTAATAGTGATACTGAGCTGATTCCTACCGCATTCATTGATGATGATGTCAAAAAACAGCATTTAGACATTATGGGCATTCCGGTAGTTGGCGGTGTCTCATCTATAGCAAAGGCTGCAATAAAGCTTGGCATTGATAACATCGTCATCGCTATTCCTTCACTTAATAAGAAACAGCTGAATACGATCTTTACCGAATGCGCCAAGACGACAGCGAAGACGCAAATCATTCCAATGCTGGAGGATTTGGCGACAGGGAAAATATCAGTCAGTCACTTTCGTGATGTTCAGGTAGAGGATTTACTCGGACGCGAGCCGGTCGAGCTCGACATCGAGAGCATATCAGGCTACGTCACGCAGAAGGTTGTTATGGTTACAGGCGCTGGCGGTTCAATTGGTTCTGAGGTATGCCGGCAAGTATCCAGGTTCCTTCCTGAAAAGTTAATATTACTCGGACACGGCGAGAACAGCATCTACTTGATTGAGATGGAGCTGAGGGAGCTATACGGGGATACGAAAATTGAATTTATTACCGAAATTGCTGATTTGCAGGACGCGAAAAAAATGATGTCAGTGATGCAGACGCATCGCCCTCATGTCGTTTATCATGCAGCGGCTCATAAGCATGTACCTCTCATGGAAAAAAATCCAGAAGAAGCTTTTAAAAATAATGTTCTCGGTACACTGAATGCGGCGAAGGCAGCCAGCATGAATCGTGTCGAGACTTTTGTCATGATCTCCACAGATAAAGCGGTCAACCCTACTAGTGTGATGGGCGCGACTAAACGTATTGCTGAAATGATCATTCAGCATATGGGGCGAGCGAGCCTGACAACAAAGTTTGTTGCGGTTCGTTTTGGCAATGTTCTTGGCAGCCGCGGCAGCGTCATCCCTCTATTCCAAAAGCAGATAGAGAAGGGCGGGCCAATTACCGTTACTCATCCGGAAATGGTTCGGTATTTCATGACGATTCCCGAAGCATCGAGACTGGTCATACAGGCTGGAGCGCTAGCTAAGGGCGGGGAAATATTTGTGCTTGATATGGGTGAACCAGTCAAAATAACCGAACTCGCTCAAAATGTCATTCGGATGTCAGGTTATACCGTAGAGGAGATTGGCATTCAATATACCGGAATTAGACCTGGGGAAAAGCTATTCGAGGAAATGCTTAAGGAAAACGAAATGGATGACCAGCAGGTGTACCCGAAAATATATATTGGTAAGTCTGTTGAAATCTTTTATGACGAAATCGAGCTTATGATCGCAGAATTCAACGGAATGAGCAAAGCAGAATTACGGGTCCGTTTGCTTGATATCGCCAATAACAAGATTATACCTAAATTTGTGTCTGTAACGGGCTAATAGAAAAAAGGAGCTGATAACCGCAATGCGAGTAAGAAAAGCGATTATACCTGCAGCAGGTCTCGGAACTAGATTCCTTCCTGCTACTAAAGCGATGCCTAAAGAAATGCTTCCGATCGTGGATAAGCCAACTATTCAATACATAGTGGAAGAAGCGATAGAGTCGGGGATCGAAGATATCATTATTGTTACCGGAAAAGGCAAACGAGCGATCGAGGATCATTTTGACAACTCGGTTGAACTAGAGCAAGTACTTACCGCGAAGCATAAATTTGAATTATTATCTGAAGTCCGCAAATCATCGGATATGGTCGACATTCATTATATTCGTCAGAAAGAGCCAAAAGGCTTAGGGCATGCTATTTGGTGCGCCAGAAAGTTTATTGGCGACGAGCCATTCGCTGTTCTGCTTGGCGATGATATCATCTCCGCTGAAAAGCCTTGTATGAAGCAAATGATTGAGAAATATGAACAATATCACACCTCAATTATTGGGGTACAGCGTGTTGCTGAAGAAGCAGTGTCCCGTTACGGAATTGTAGATGGTACGCTGATGGAGGATTCCTTTCACCGAGTCAGACATTTGGTAGAGAAGCCTAAACGTGAAGACGCCCCATCCAATATGGCGATTATGGGGCGCTATATCCTTAATCCGTCGATATTCGACATTTTGGGCAATCAGGTACCAGGGGCAGGAGGAGAAATTCAGCTGACGGATGCGATTGCGGCTTTAAATCTGTTTGAAGCGGTATATGCCTACGAGTTTGAAGGGGTGCGACATGATGTTGGCGAGAAGATGGGCTTTATTCAAACAACCATCGAGTTCGCTCTGCAGCGGGATGACTTGCGTTATGAGCTCATGTCCTACTTATCGAAAATTGTAGAGAGGGAAGCCGCTCATAAGTAAGGCTTTGATAGGATACTAAACATGCGGAGTAAAATATTGTTCTGCGCAACTGTCGATTATCATTTCAAGGCATTTCATCTGCCCGTGATGGAATGGTTTAAAGAGCAAGGATGGGAGGTTCATGTCGCCGCAAAGGGCGATATGGACCTTCCTTTCGTAGATCAGAAATTCAATTTGCCCATTCAACGATCACCTTTTCATAAGGAAAATGTGACTGCATACAAGGAAATTAAAGCGATTATTCAGCAGCAGAACTATAAGCTTATTCATTGTCACACACCGATGGGTGGTGTACTGGCAAGACTAGCTGCACGGGTAGCAAGAAAGCAGGGGACGAAGGTCATTTATACCGCGCATGGCTTTCACTTCTGCAAGGGAGCTTCGCTCCTTAATTGGATGCTGTATTATCCGATCGAGAAGAGCTTGTCTAGTATCACAGACTGTTTAATCACGATTAACGACGAGGATTATAAGCTTGCCACTAGCCGGAACTTTAAAGCGAAACAGATTACACATGTTCACGGGGTTGGCGTGGATACAACTCGCTACAAGCCGATTCCGCTCAATGATAAGTGGCTGCTTAGACAACAGTTCAATTACAAGCCAGATGATTTTCTAATGTTCTATGCAGCGGAATTTAACCAAAACAAAAACCAGAAGCTGCTTATTGGGGCGTTGGCATTGATAAAGGAAAAGGTGCCTAAAGCACGCCTCTTGCTCGCTGGAAAAGGACCGCTGCTAGAGTCATGCAGGGAGCTGGCTTCTTCACTCGGGGTATTGCCGATGGTAGAGTTTCTCGGTTATCGGAGCGATATTGACAGGCTGCTGCCTATCTGTGATATTGCTGTCGCATCAAGCCTTCGTGAAGGCTTGCCCGTTAACATTATGGAGGCAATGGCTTGCGGACTTCCGATCGTCGCAACGCGGAATAGAGGTCATTCGGAGCTCGTTCATGATGGGGGGAACGGTTATATCATAGAGCCAAGTGATGCTCAGGCATTTGCTTGGAGGATTGAGATGTACTATAAATTCCAAGAGCTTAGACAACAGATGGGTGCGGAAAGCATGGCGTCTGTTAGTTCTTATTCAATGGCGGTGGTAGGTCGAGAATTAGAAAAGATTTATAAGTCATTTATGTTGGAGGAGTCAGATGAATCCCAAAGTCAGTATCATCGTGCCTATATATAATATGGAACAGTATTTGGATAAATGTTTTAAGAGTCTGCTAACGCAAAGCCTATCGGATATTGAAATTATTGCCGTCAATGATGGCTCACAGGATCAAAGCTTATTGATCATTCAGAATTATGCCGAGCAAGATTCTAGAATCAAGATCATCAATAGGGAAAATGGCGGATTATCGGCTGCTAGAAACGATGGCTTGTTAGCAGCTAAAGGACAATACATAGGTTTCGTTGACCCGGATGATTGGGTACATGGGAGTATGTATGAGGAAATGTATCAGACGGCTACAGAAGAAGATGCAGATATTGTCATGTGTACCTATATTCGCGAATTTGAAACGCACTCGAAGGAAAAAGTATTTCCTCATCCTAACAAGCTTATTTATCGTTTCGAACAGGTTCAAGCCAATATGCTTAAAAGGATTATAGGACCTTTAAAAGAGGAGCTTGCAAACCCGGAGTATCTAGATGCTTGGGGAACGGTATGGAATAAGCTCTATCGCGCTAAACTATTGAAATACAATAATTTGAAATTTACGGATCATAAAATAATTGGCAGTATTGAAGACACTTTTTTTAATATTCCTGCATTTTATTATGCGAATTCATTTGTATTTATAAATCGCCCTTTCTATCACTACTGGCGTGCCAATGCCACTTCGATTACTTCGAAGTATAACCCGCATTTGGTGGAGAGATTTGGGAACTTATATCATCTCATTCAAACATTTATAACGGAAAAAGGACTATCTGATGATTATAAAAAGGCTTTAAATAACCGTATATGCATGAATGTGCTTGGTCTGGGACTAAATATTTCGAACTTGCGTAATACTGCTTCCACAAGAGAAAAGTTGCGATTAATAAAAAAGCTTTTGAACAATGAACGCATAACAATGTCTCTCAAACAATTTGAAATTCATTATTGTCCATTCGTTTGGAAGATGTTTTTTTTGTGTGCAAAAATGAAGTTTTCTCTCGCTATGCTTATCATGTTGGCAGCTATCAATTGGCTTAGAGAAACAAATTTGAGGAGGACAAACGTTGGAACCGGTTCGAATCTTGCAAGTAGTCACAGTGATGAATCGCGGCGGTCTAGAAACCATGATAATGAATTACTACAGACAAATGGATCGAAGCAAAATACAATTTGATTTTATCGTTCATCGTGCGGATGAGGGTCATTATGACCAAGAAATTATAGCATTAGGTGGGCATATTTATCGTATGCCTCAGATTAGACCAGGCAATTATCTGAGATATTTTAAACAATTAGACGATTTTTTTAAGAGGCATTTTTATTATAATGTGGTTCATTCTCATATAAACGAGAATAGCAGTTTCATTCTTAAGGCAGCAAAGAAGGCTGGTGTTCCATGCCGCATAATGCATAGCCATTTAAGCGATCTTGGGTTCGATATCAAGTTACCATTTCGTTTGTATGCAAGGCTTACCATAAGAAATAATCCTAATCGCTATTTTGCATGTTCGAAGAAAGCGGGTCAGTGGTTGTTCGGCAAGCAAATGAGCGAGTCGGGCAAGGTGATGGTTCTTAATAATGCGGTCAAAGTAAGTGACTTTTCATATGATCAAGTCATTCGTGATGAAATCAGACAAGAACTATCTGCTTGCGATCGTTTGGTAATTGGACATATTGGAAGATTTAATGAGCAAAAAAATCATAATTTTCTAATTGATGTATTTAAAGAATTGCATGATAAAAACAGCAATGCTTTACTTGTCCTTGTGGGAGAGGGACACTTAAGACCAGTGATCGAAAAAAAAGTGAGAAAGTTGGGTTTATCAAATAGTGTAAGGTTTCTAGGTGTTCGTACTGATATTTCTAAGCTATTACAAGGAATGGATCTATTTTTGTTTCCTTCCTTATTCGAAGGTCTGCCAGTAGTCATGATTGAAGCACAAGCCGCTGGATTGAAGTGTGTAATATCTGATCGAATCACTGCAGAAACAGATGTAACGGGCAGAATTCAATTTATTAGTTTAAAGGAATCTGCTGAATACTGGTCTCAAAGAATAATAAATACAACCTATGAACATGAGGATACTTCGGAGTCTTTACGAAGAAATGGTTACGATACGACCACAATGGTGGAGTGGCTTTCTCAATATTATATAGATCAAGTTTCCATAGCGGATTAGAGGTGAGGGGGAGAACGATTGAAACCGATGTTAACTGTATTTACTCCTTCATATAACAGAGCATATTCGCTGCACTTATGCTATGAAAGTCTACTACGCCAAGAGTGTAAAGATTTTATATGGCTAATTATTGATGATGGTTCAACGGACAATACAAAAGAGCTCGTTGCTGAATGGATACAGGAAGCACTAGTCAACATACGTTACCATTATCAAGAAAATAAAGGGATGCATGGCGCACATAACACAGCATACGAACTTATCGAAACAGAACTTAATATTTGTATAGATTCCGATGATTACTTGGCAGATAATGCTGTGGAAGTAATAACTGCATTTTGGAGGAAGGAAGGGGGCAGACATTACGCGGGAATCGTAGGCTTAGATGCAGCGCCTAACGGAGAAGTGATTGGAACGGTTATGCCTGGGAATTTGAAACAGTCTACTCTAACAAGCCTTTATGAGAGGCATAAGGTCAAGGGGGATAAGAAGCTTGTATATCGATCGGATCTTACGAAGCTGATTCCACCTTATCCAATATTTCTTGGTGAGAAGTACTGTCCACTTTCTTACAAATATATTCTTATTGATCAAGAGTACCCATTGCTGATCATGAACGAAGTGCTCTGTTTCGTAGAATATTTGCCTGATGGTTCAAGTATGAACATCATTAAGCAGTATAAAAAAAACCCTAGAGGATTCTCTTTCTTTAGAAAAGTTGCAATGACTTATTCGCCAACCAATAAAGGAAAGCTAAGGGAAGCAATACATTATGTATCAAGCAGCATAATGATTAAAAATTGGAGGTTTTTACTCGACTCGCCACGCAAATGGTTTACCCTTATAGCGATTCCATTTGGGATGATACTTTACTTCTATATTCAGAATACAAGTAGAGCTACTGTTATGAAGGGAACGGAAAGATGACAATGTTATGGCTTACATTGGTTGTCGTGTTCGTAATGTCTCTTATGGCCAGATATTTCTCTGCACCTGCTGCAGTAGGAACAGTATATATCCATCCGAACAAGATATTAGCGGCGGTAGCCGGGTTATCATTAGCGTTGGTATCTGGTCTACGTAACAATATTGGGGACACATTTTTCTATATGCACTCATATAAAGTAAACGATTTTAGTTGGCAAGCCGTTATCCAGGGAAAAGATTTAGGATTTAACATCTTACAAATGTTACTGAAGGAAATCTCTGATGATCCACAAATTTTAGTGTTTTCAACTGCTTTGGTAACCAATTTACTTATTGTCATTGTGCTGTATAAGTATGCACGATTGTATGAATTGACCTTATTTGTTTATATAACGTCTGGCGTATATATCGTTTCCATGAATGGAATTAGGCAATTTTTGGCAGCGTCCATTGTGTTCGCAGCTACTAAATCGCTAGTTGAAGGTAAATGGAAAACCTATATGTTGGTAGTCTTGTTTGTTTCGTTATTGCATCAAAGTGCACTGATCATGCTGCCGCTCTATTTTATTGTCCGAAGGAAAGCTTGGACAGGAATATCTTTTGTTTTTCTACTATTGGCTGTTCTAATTGTTATGGGTTTTAGTTATTTCTCAGATATGTTATTTGCTGCTTTGAAGGATACGCAATATAGCGAATATAAAAGTTTTAACGAAGGTGGAGCAAGTGTAATTCGGGTATTCGTATATGCAGTACCTCTTATCATAGCTTATTTTGGAAGAAATAAACTGAGAGAAATTTTTCCGGATAGCGATATTTTTGTAAACTTATCTATTCTGGGATTGGTCATAATGATAATTTCAACGCAAAATTGGATTTTTGCGAGGATGGGCATTTATTTCAGTTTGTATCAACTAGTTTTGATAGGGTGGCTCGTAAAATTATTTCGTCAGAAAGATCAGAAACTTGTCTATCTAGCAATACTATTCTTTTACTTCATTTATTTCTATTTCGAGAACGTAATTACATTGGATATCCGATATAGAAGTGATTACTTGAATTGGTTTACTTAAAGGAGGAAGTTAGGTGGACGAAACTGAGCAAATTCCACGCATCCTGCATTACTGTTGGTTTGGACGTGGTGAGAAACCGAAGAAGATCGTGAAGTGTATGAAAAGCTGGAAACAACATCTAGGCGAGTATCAGTTTGTTGAGTGGAATGAGGATAATTTTGATCTTTCTACTAACAGATATGTGAAAGAAGCATATGAAGCACGTAAGTATGCTTTCGTAAGCGATTACGTTCGACTATATGCGCTATATCATTGTGGTGGAGTCTATTTGGATACAGATGTAGAGGTTATTAAACCACTCAGTCCGTTTCTACTTCACGAAGCCTTCTCAGGCTTTGAGGATCAGACTTATCTTCAATCAGGAACGATGGGGGCAGCGGCAGGCCATTCATGGATAAAAGAGCTTTTGGAAAATTACGACAGCAGAAGCTTTCTGCATCCAGATGGGACTTATGATATGACGACTAATACAGCAGTCATAACAGAGCTTTGTAATAAGCATGGCTTAATACTAAACGGGGAGTATCAAGTGCTTAGTAATGGTGTTACCTTTTATCCGAGAAGTTACTTTAGTCCATATGATTATATTAATGGCGGCAACTACATAACAAACGAAAGTCACACAATTCACCACTTCGCGCAAAGCTGGCTCCCTGCTCATGTGCGTATCAGAGGAGAGATTAAAAGAGTTGTAAGCCGATTGGTAGGGCCTAAAATGATTTCAAAAATGAGAGAAAAGCTATCTTCAAACTAAATATAAACAGATTGAAATTTAGGAGTCGAATGATGATAAAACGAATGTTTGATCTCATTATTTCATTTTTTCTTCTGCTTGTGCTATCACCAGTTATATGCGCAACAGCAATATTGGTGCGAATTAAATTAGGAACGCCGATTGTATTCAAACAGCAGCGTCCTGGACTGCACGGGTTGCCCTTTTATGTATACAAATTTCGAACGATGACGGATGAGAAAGACAGCTCCGGTCAATTGTTATCGGATCACTTCCGATTAACCGCTTTTGGAAGTTTTTTACGTAGATTCAGTCTTGATGAGCTGCTACAGCTAATTAATGTCATTAAAGGCGAGCTTAGCTTAGTTGGACCTAGGCCGCTTTTGATGGAATATTTACCACTTTACACTAAAGAACAAGCGATGCGGCACCAAGTCAGACCCGGGATAACAGGATGGGCTCAGATTAATGGACGAAACGCAATTTCGTGGGAGGATCGGTTTAAATTGGATGTATGGTATGTACAGAATCAAAGCCTATGGCTTGATTCTAAAATATTAATTCTTACCATTAAGAAGGTCATACGCTCTGAAGGAATATCGAATTCTAATCACGTCACGATGCCGTTGTTTAAGGGAACGACAGGTAATTATGAAGGATAGGGCCATATCTCAAGCAAATGATTTGCATGGGGTGTGGCTTATTATTTTTAAGAAGGATGTGAATTGTTGTGTCGGTAAATGAGATGAAAAAAATATATTTATCCCCACCACATATGAGTGGAAATGAGAGGAAGTTCATTGACGAAGCTTTTGATACAAATTGGATTGCGCCTCTAGGTCCACACATAGACGCTTTCGAAAAAGAGTTTGCTAAGTACCTCGGAGTAACAGATGCAGCAGCAGTCAGCTCAGGAACAGCAGCGATCCATTTAGCTCTTCAGTTATTGGGTGTAGGGAAAGGAGATAAGGTATTCTGCTCAAGTCTCACATTTGTCGCCAGTGCCAACCCCATTAGCTATTTGGGAGCAGAGCCGATATTTATTGATTCTGAGCCTGAAACGTGGAATATGTCACCACATGCATTAAAGGATGCATTAGAGGATGCGGCAATTGAAGGACGATTGCCTAAAGCAATAATTGTCGTTCATTTGTACGGACAAAGTGCAAAAATGACTGAAATTATTTCACTCTGCAATCAATATGAAATACCAGTTATAGAAGATGCAGCTGAAGCTCTTGGTTCCACATACAGAGGGAAATCAAGTGGGTCTTTGGGGAAATTTGGGGTCTATTCATTTAACGGAAACAAAATAATAACTACCTCTGGCGGAGGTATGCTTGTGTCTGATGATGCTGAGCTATTAAGAAAAGCACGGTTTCTAGCTACCCAAGCAAGGGATCCAGCACCCCATTATCAACACAGTAGTGTGGGCTTCAACTACCGAATGAGCAATGTGCTTGCTGGCATCGGCAGAGCACAATTAGAGGTTTTAAATGATCGTGTTCAAGCTAGGAGAACTGTATTTGAGAATTATCAGGAAGCATTTTCGGGTTTGAAAGGTGTTCATTTTATGCCTGAATTGGAGTATACCAGGTCCAATCGGTGGCTCACAGCATTAACAATCGATGAGCAGGAAACAGGCATATCGGTCTCCCGATTGCTGGATGCGTTAGCAGAGAAAAATATTGAAGCTCGACCAGTTTGGAAGCCGCTTCATATGCAGCCCTTATTCGAAGGTAGTAGGTTCTATGCCCATACATTAGAAGAGCCTGTGTGCGAAAGGTTATTTAAGAATGGTATTTGTCTGCCCTCAGGCTCGAGTTTGACGATAATCGATCAGGTTAGAGTAATCGATTGTATCAGCGAATTCTTTGACAAGCAAGCAATTAAAAGGATCGAAACTGTATAAATCAAGTTGAATGATTAGCTGAAAATAGAGGGAATTTGAACCTATGGAGGGGAAGTTTTTTGAAAGTATTATTTATGGGAAGGAAAAGATACGCTGCAGAAATGTTGGAATGGACCTTTAAAAAAGGCATTGACATAGTTGGTGTAGTTACTGACTCTCATTTTGTTAACTCTCCAACTGCTAAAAAAGCTGAATCTCTGGGTATACCAATAATGTCGCTGGAAGAAGCTGAAGTCCATTTTCAAAATAATTGTGAATTTGCGGATTTGGTGGTGTCCTATTTATTTTGGAAAAAAATTAAAAGCCCGCTAATCGATAATCCAAAGTATGGGTGTATAAATTTTCATCCTGCGTTATTGCCGGATTGGAGAGGGACAGCTGGTTATAATATAGCGATTCTTAATAAATTGCAAGAATGGGGCGCGACAGCTCATTATGTTGATACATCAATAGATACTGGGCCTTTAATTAAGATATATAAATTTAATTTTGATTATAGAGAAGAAACAGCGTACTCTTTGGAAGAAAAAACCCAAAATATACAACAGGATTTGTATAAGAGTGTTCTTTTAGATGTGATTGAAAAGGGAAGACTTGAGTCTATCATGCAAACTAAAGAACAAGGTACTTACATATCAAGAGAACAGATGGAAGCGATGAAAAGGATAGATGTTGATAATGATGATATAGATCTAAAAATTAGAGCTTTTTGGTTTCCTCCTTACACGGGTGCCTATCTCGAGATAAACGGAGAAAAATATACACTTGTAAATGATGAATTGTTAAAGAGATTAGCAAGAAATGGGGAAACATCTAATGCTTAAATATATAGAATGCTAATTGACAGAAAATTAGATAGGTGTTAATCTGTACATGTGTTCGTTTTATAGAACAACATATATAATATTTGTTCGTTATTGGCTAATTAGCAAGAGGGAGAAATTCATGAATAACAACGTCACTCTCCATACGGGAGACCTATCTGATGAATTACGTCTGTTACTTGGGCTTCTTGCGATGGACCAGGGGATAAAGCACAACTTTGAAATCCAGGAACTACTCCGTGAAACGGACTGGGACCGGTTTATAGAGCTGGCAAGGCATCATCGAGTGTTCCCGCCAATAAATCGCAGATTGCAAGAAATGAAACCAATAGAGGTTCCAACATTTGTGACCCAAATGTTTCAACGTGATTATTATCGAAATACAATACAAATGCTGGCTTTAAGCGGTGAGATGGAACAAATTACAAAGGTATTCTCTGAGCAAGGCATACGCTCACTTTTTCTGAAAGGACCAGTTATTGCTGCTGACTTATATGGTGATGTGTCATTGCGGACTTCTTGTGATCTGGATTTTCTTATTCCGATTCAGGATCTCGAAAAGGCTGAAGAACTGCTCATAGCACATGGTTATGTAAAGGATGACTACATCGTATCGATACTGAACGATTGGAAATGGAGACATCATCATATAACCTTCTATCATTCAAGTAAAGGGATAAAGGTTGAGGTCCATTGGAGATTGAACCCAGCTCCATCGAAGGAACCTAATTTCAATGATTTATGGGAACGTAAGAGAAAGAGTTCCCTAATTAACCGCCCAATCTATTATTTGGGAAGGGAAGATTTATTTCTATTCCTTGTTTCTCACGGAGCGCGCCATGGATGGTCCAGGATTCGTTGGTTGCTGGATATTAAACAATTGGTGAATCAACAAATCGATTGGCCCAAACTGATAGTTTTACTCAAGAAACATGATTATACAAATGTTGGCGGGCAAGCTCTTTTTCTAGCGGCACGGCTACTATCGGTGCCACTAAGGGAAGAGATGATGCCATTGCTTACAGGGAGGAAAACACAGTGGTTAGCGGAGGATGCCATATTTTATGTGCAAAGGATGGTCAATTTACATACTCCACCGCTACCACAGGATGTTAAGAAGTACCATAGCCGCTATTTATTCTCTCTACTCACACTTCGTCAAAAAATGATATTTATTGCAAGTTTTTTCTTCCCGTATCCAGAGGACGCTGAAACACTCCCGCTGCCGAAGCCACTTCATTTTCTATATTTTCCGTTACGACCATTCTTGTGGGCTTGGAGAAAAATTAGAAAGAATGCTATAGCCTAATACATTCAATCATTAATTAGGAGAACAAGATGAAAAACGTATTAATCGCTTCCTATGATATGGAGGTCGGTGGTGTTGAACGTAGCTTAGCCGGTATGTTGGACGAATTTGATTATACTAGGTACTCAGTAGACTTAATGCTCTATAGGCATAAAGGCGATTTCATGAGTTTGCTGAATGACAGTGCGAATCTGCTTGGTGAAATTCCTCAATATGCATCATTTCGTAAATCAATCGGCGAGACGCTTAAAGAGAAGCAGCTTCAAATAGGAATCTGTCGAGCTATTTCTAAAATTCATGCTTATATGATTGGCAAGATAAAGAGAATATCGGAATCAGGGTATATTCAGCAGCAACTGATGTGGGAATATGCACTACCGTTCCTCCCAGCTGTAGAACGTGAATATGATGTAGCAATTAGCTATTTGTGGCCGCATTATTTTGTAGCAGACAAAGTTAAGGCAAGTAGAAAGGTAGCATGGATACATACGGACTATTCTACGGTGGAGACTAATGTGGAACTTGATCTGAAGATGTGGAATAAATTCGACTACATCATTGCCGTATCCGATGCATGTAGAAATTCGTTTCTCGAGAAATATGAGTCACTAAGAAATAAGGTAGTCGTAATAGAAAATATTGTGTCGCCTGAGTTCATTAGAACGATGGCGAATGTAGAAATAGCTAGTAATCCGATGACCAGTGACACCAGGTTCAAGCTGTTGACGGTCGGTAGATTGTCTCACGCCAAGGGAATTGACAATGCGGTAAAGGCATTCAAGTTGTTGATAGATAAGGGATATGACGATATTGTTTGGTACATCGTAGGATATGGCGGCGACGAAACGCTGATTCAGCAGTTAATTGCTGAGCATCAACTAGAAGGACAGTTTATTCTGCTTGGAAAACAAACTAATCCTTATCCATTTATAAAAGCCTGTGACATGTATATACAGCCATCTAGGTACGAAGGTAAAGCTGTCACAGTGACGGAAGCAAAAATACTAGGCAAACCGATTATGATTACAAACTATGCTACTGCTCAAAGCCAGGTTATGAATAAAATCGATGGTTATATAACGGAACTATCTATCGAGGGTATTGCTGCTGGTGTAGAAACATTGTACAACAACCAAGAGCTTAGAGAGCGCATCGCCAATAACTGTGCCAATATTGATTATGGCAACAGTGCTGAATTAAATAAACTTTATGAGCTCTTGTGAGAGAAAGGGAGTGGAGTTGATGAGCGTAAAGGTTAGTGTAATCGTCCCTGTGTACAATGCGGAACGATTTATAGGCGAATGCATCGAATCTCTTCTCGCCCAGACTCTTCAAGATTGCGAATTTATTTTTGTGAATGACGGATCTACGGACAGCAGCAGATCTATCATCGAGCAATATCAATACAATGATAAGAGAATTACATTAATTAATCAGGTGAATAAGGGCGTGAGTACTGCGCGAAATGAAGGCTTACGTGTGGCATTAGGACAATATATAGCCTTTGTCGATGCTGATGATTATATTGATACAGACATGTACGAACGACTATATGATACTGCTGTTGCAGGAGAATGTGATGTCGTCCTGTCTAACTTCGAAAGCGAGATTGAAGGCAATCGAATCGTTACGAGTTATCCATTTCCAATCGGAACTGTCCTGACAACAAATTATATCCAACAAGAAATACTGCCGATTTTCTTAAGAAGCGAGCAATTAAATACGGTATGCAATAAAATCTATCTTAACAAAATCATCCAGGAGCATGCCGTTCTGTTTCCAGATCAAGTAGCACTTGGAGAAGACGGAATGTTTAACATGACATTGTTCAGTCATGTGAGGAAGATGAAATACATAGACTACACCGGGTATCACTATCGGGACGTGAGTGGCAGTGCTACCAGAAATATAGCTGAAAAGGATTATTTCCTTAGAGCGCTAGAGGTCTTTCTATCAGAGCCACCAACTCATTATTCTGATTTGTTGAACATAGCGACAATCAGACATCTCAAATCTATTAAGCTTATTCATAGTGTAATGGCTTATATTCACATCTATTTGGCTCCTTCATCTGGAATGAGAATTTATAAGCAACTTAGCTATGTAAAACACATGGTGAACAACAAGGAAGTAAGAGGAGCATTACCTCTGTATATCAATGAAATGGGCGCCAATCTGGGGAGATACCAGAAATTAATAGTTGCTCTGATTAGAAGGAAGTCGGTAGTTGGCTTATATTGCGCCACAACCTATAGCAGATTCAGAAATAAGAGACAGTGGGGGAAAGTAGCATGAAGATTATGATGTTTGCCCATGGAGGAAGCCTCAACAGAGGATGTGAGGCGATTGTTCGTTCTTCGTCATCGATTCTAAAAGAACGTATAAAGGGTGCAAAAGTATATTTGGCTTCTGAAAAACCAGAAACAGATACAATTATAACAAAACTAGACGGAATTTATGATGGTTCACCAATTACGTTAAGGAAGTTTTCTTATCACTGGTTCGTATCTTCACTAAAAGTAAAACTGTTTAAAGATGAATCTTACGCGCTAGGGAGAATTCATCGCAATATTATTAATAATATAAAAGATATGGACGTCTGCCTCTCCATTGGGGGAGATAATTATTGTTATGGTGAGCAGCCGAGCTGGTATGAGATCGACAAGCGAGTTAAGGCACAAGGGAAGAAGCTCGTTCTCTGGGGCTGCTCCATAGGAGAGGAAGATATGTCTCAGAGAAAATTGGAGGATCTGCAATTATTCGATTTAATATTATCAAGGGAGTCACTTACTTACAACATGCTTGTAAGTAAAGGTCTTCGAAATGTCAAATTATGTGCTGATCCTGCATTTACGATGGAGAAGGAAGAGCTGGATCTGCCGCAGGGCTGGCAGGATGGGAACACAATAGGAGTTAATTTTAGTCCATTGGTGTTAAAACGAAATGAGCAGTCTCGAGCTGCAGTTAGTGAGTTAATTCAATATATATTAGATACGACAAACATGACGATTGCCCTTACCCCGCATGTCTTCGATCAAGGAAATAACGATTATGAAATACTAACGGAATTTTATGAGGCCTTCAAGAAAACGGGAAGAATCATCCTATTAGAGGATCAATTGACAGCTATCCAGTATAAAGGTTACATAGCAAAAATGAGATTTTTTGTAGGTGCCAGAACCCATGCGACGATAGCAGCTTATTCCAGTTACGTTCCTACTATGGTTTTAGGATATAGCGTGAAATCCAAGGGAATAGCAAAAGATATTTTCGGTGAAGAAAAGCTGGTTCTTGGGATAGAAGAAATATCGAATAGCAGCAAGCTAATCGGGAAATTTGATGAAATGATTTGTGATGAGGCGGAGATAAGGAAGCAATTAAAGCAATCAATTCCAAAAATAAAGAAGATGTCATACAAAGCGGTTGAGTATATAAAAGGCTTAGGTTAAGAGGGACATATGAAAAAAAACTTATTGTTTGTAATGCCTAGTTTATCAGCTGGCGGAGGAGAGCGTAGTTTAGTCAACTTACTTTCCCAAATAGACTATAACCAATACAATGTAGATCTGTTTCTGTTAAATCGTGAAGGTATCTTTATGGATCTTATCCCTAATCAAGTCCACATCTTGCCAGTCTCAGATAATTATACTCGGTTTTCGCTGCCACTAGGTAGATCACTACAACAACTTATGTTAAGTGGTAATGCTTTTCTTGCTTATAACAGAGTCATGTTTAGCATGAAAAACAGGATATCCAGAAATGTTGGAATTAGAGAGCAGATTAGCTGGAAACATGTTGCCTTCTCGATGATTAAGATTGATAAACAATACGATGCTGCAATAGGTTTTTTAGAAAAAACATCAATATATTTTTGCGTCGAAAAGGTAAATGCCCACAAAAAAATTGGATGGATTCATAACGACTATGACAAATTAGGAATGGACCCTTACTTTGATCATAATTATTTCAAAAAGTTGGATCATATAGTCACGGTTTCTGAAGAATGTTCAAATATTTTAAAAAGAAGATTCCCAGATCAGAATCATAAAGTGAATGTAATCTACAATATAGTATCACCAACTGTCATCAAGCATTTGGCTAATAAGGACCTCAAGGATGTATTCGATCGTAGAGAAGATGAGATAGTAATACTTTCAGTCGGACGGTTAAATGTTCAGAAAGGATTCGAATTAGCTATTAAAGCCTGTAAATTATTGGTTGATCGTGGATTTAAGTTTCAGTGGAACGTTGTTGGCGAAGGTGAAGAGAGAGCAAAATTAACGGAATTAATTAAGAATAATGGATTAGAAAATCATTTCAAGCTATTAGGATTGAAAACAAATCCTTATCCCTACATCATGCAAGCTGATATTTATGCGCAAACTTCTAAATTTGAAGGAAAGTCTATTGCTATCGATGAGGCTAAGATACTTAATAAACCTATCTTAGTTACAAACTTCAGTACAGCTAGGGATCAAATTATTGATGGAACCGAAGGGTTGATTGTCGATATGGACTCAGAATCCATTGCTGCAGGAATAGGGAAATTAATTGATGATTCTCGGACTAGGCACAAAATGGCGGAATATTTATCGCGATTACAATTAGGTACAGAATCAGAAATAGAGAAGTTGTATAAACTTCTCGGGTAGGCGGGCAATCATGAAGAAAAAAATATTATTTATTATGAATAATTTAAATTGTGGTGGTGCTGAGAAATCACTGCTTTCACTATTTCAAACTATGGACTATTCCAGATATGAAGTGGACTTGTACTTATTCAAGCACGAGGGGATGTTTTTTAACCAACTACCTAAAGAAGTGAATGTTTTGGATGAGCCCTTGCAGTATGTCTATTTTGATATGCCGATACGTAAAGCCATTATTGATTGTCTGAAAAAAGGAAAGTTCAGCTTGGCATTATCAAGACTTTGTGCCGGGTACATCTTTTATACTGAAAAAAACCCGGCAAGATGCGAACAGAGGGTTTGGAAGTATCTGAAGAAAGCACTTCCTGATATTGAAAAAAAATATGATGCAGCGATAGGATATCTGGAGAAAAACCCTGTTTATTTTGGTGTAGAAAAGGTCCATGCAGTAAAAAAAATAGGGTTTATTCATAATGATTATAATAAGTTAAGAATGGATTCAGACATTGATTTTAAATATTTCGAGCAACTTGATCATATTGTCACGGTATCAGATGCGTGTGGAGAAGTACTCGAGAAAAAATTTCCAGATTTTAAAGATAAAGTAGTAGTTGTTCATAATATTGTATCTCCAGCAATGATACATAAGATGTCATTAGAGCATGTTACTTTAAACCTGGGTAAAAGTACAAAGATTGTATCGATAGGGCGCTTGAATTACCAGAAAGGGTTTGAACTCGCCATTGAAGCATGTAGAAATCTGATTGATGATGGTTACGATATAAAATGGTATGTGATAGGAGAAGGTGAAGAACGGAGCAAGTTGGAACAGATGATTGAACAATACAAAGTCCAAGAACATTTCATTTTGATGGGTTTGAAAGAAAACCCCTATCCATATCTAAGAGAAGCTGATATATATGTTCAACCATCTCGATTTGAAGGTAAATCGATTTCGATTGATGAGGCTATGATATTAAATAAACCCATCATTGTAACTAATTTTAGTACTGCTAAAGATCAGATTAAACATCTACTGAATGGCATGATCGTTGACATGAATGCCAAGTCGCTAGCGGAAGGAATTGAACAAGTAATAAAGGAGGATGAATTAAGAAAAGCTTTAGTCGAACAGCTCTCCAAAGAAGATTTGGGAACGGAATCGGAGATCGAAAAGTTTTATGCGCTGATCTAAGTGTAATGGGAGGGATTGTATTGGTTGAGGCTATTGTTGCCGTATTCTTCATATTAACAATCATCGTTTTTATAATAGATATATGGCCAATCAGTAAGGATTGGTTAAGCCGGATACATATAGGGAGATATAAGGATAAACAGAATTGGAACCAATCTATCACACAAATCGGCGTCAAATGGTTAAATCATACTCCAAAAGTTAAGGTGACTGATAATACCAGACTAGTTGCCATTGACATGCTTAAGGGTAATTATTCCAAAAATACCATACAACATTGGCAAGAAGCATCATTAATTATGGGCCTTTCAGAGTATTTAAAACAACATGACGATAACGAGCTAAGAAAAGGAATTAAGCAGTTTCTTAAATCAAAGTTCGATCAGAGTGGACAGTGGTCAGTTATGCCTGCGCATGTAGATGCTGCCATTCTAGCTTACGCTGTTATGAAGCTAGAGGAGGTTGACACAGAAGCTTACAAGCCTGCCTTTGATAGCATCTGGGAATTAATTAAATCCCACATTGGTGAGGATGGTACTGTATTATATCGGAAAACGATGAAAAACTATCGTTATGTGGATACAATTGGATTTATTTGTCCGTTTTTGATTGCTTACGGAATAAGATACAACAAAGATGAATGTGTGCAATTAGCAGTGACTCAACTGAAAGAATATGATCGCTGCGGCATGCTGGAGAAGCATTATATTCCAAGTCATGCTTATCAGCTGAATAATACGATGCCACTGGGCTTATACGGGTGGGGTAGAGGGTTAGGCTGGTTCGCGATTGGTTTAATGGATGGATGGCGGGAATTGCCAAACGAACATCAATTGAAGCCGATACTAGAGGGATTTATTAAGAAATTCGCAAATGCTGCACTGGCCTTCCAGGGAATTAACGGCAATTGGAATTGGACCGTCACTCGTAATGAGTCAAGGCCGGATTCGTCAACGACAGCAATACTCGGTTGGTTTCTACAGCAAGCATCCAAAATAGATGGACTCACGGAAGAATGTAACAAAGGTGCGGATCGAGCTATCGGATATTTAATGAAGGTGACAAGAAGAAATGGGGCTGTTGATTTCTCACAGGGAGATACAAAGGACATTGGTGTATATTCGATGCTGTTTAATATACTCCCTTTCACGCAAGGCTTTTGTATTCGGATAGTTAATGCCCACAACAATTCAAAGGTTGTGTAGTATTACTTAGATAGGGGAATAAAATGAGAGTTAGAAACTCATTACTGAATATCTCGGTTGGATTGGGTAATCAAATTATTATTATAGTACTAAGTTTTGTTTCGAGAACTATGTTTATCAATAGCCTTGGTATCGAATATTTAGGTATTAATGCATTGTTCACCAGTATTTTAGCTATGCTGTCTTTAGCAGAAGCAGGCATAGGATCCAGTATTATATACAATCTTTATAAACCGGTGGCTGAACAAGATCAACCCAAAATTTTGGCACTAATGAAGTTATACAAAACAGCTTATCTTATTATAGCAGGAGTTGTGATGTTACTTGGATTAGGCCTCCTTCCTTTTCTTGATTTATTTATCAAGGATTCAAGCGTTAATAACGTCACTTTAATTTATTTGCTATTCCTTGTAAATACAGCTGCTCCATATTTGTTTGTGTATAAGAACTCATTCTTGAATGTAAATCAGAAAAATTATATTGTAACAGGCGTGTTTTCTGTATCCTCTATCATTTCGACTTGTGTGAAAATTGCTATCTTATATTTTACTGAAAGTTATATTTTGTATCTTATAGTAGAGAGTATAATCACTATTACGACATCAATTCTATTAGCAATATTGGTGGATAGAATGTATCCATTCTTGAAGCAGAAAAAAATGATCAAGCTTGACCCCGAAACGAAAGCTAGTTTTATCAAGAACATGAAAGCCATAATGATTCAAAACGTAGGGAATTATTTTATATTCGGTGTGGAGAGCATTCTCATTTCTTCATTTATCAGTGTTGTAGCAGTCGGTCTGTATTCCAATTACAAAATGCTAATCGATATTTGTCGTACATTGGTTAATCAAGTATCCTCGAATATGTCTCACAGTGTTGGTAATTTGGTTGCTAAGGAAAGCCCGGAAACGGTTTATCGTGTATATAAAGTAATGATGTTCCTTAATTTTTGGCTGTATTCGCTCCTTGGTATCATACTTTATTTATTAGTCGAACCGTTTATTAAGATATGGATTGGATCCGAATATGTAATGGGCCAAGTTGTATTGTTCTTGCTTGTCCTCACATTCTACGAAAGAGGCATGCGTAATGCGATAAGCACGGTCAAAACGACAGGTGGTATATTCCACGAGGATCGATTTGCTCCATTATGTCAGGCAGTAATAAATCTTGGCGTGTCTTTAGTTTTCGTTAAATACATGGGTATTAAAGGGATTTTTGTTGGAGTGCTGATCAGTGCACTAGCAATACCTTTCTGGTTAACTCCGTTTTTGGTCTATAAAAAGGTGTTTCATCAACCAGTACGTCACTATTATAAGCTCTACTTATACTATACCGTAATTGGAATAATGGCTTGCGTAGCAGCAGTCACTGTTTGCTCCTTTGTTCCGGCTAGCAATTTTGGATGGCTAATTCTCCAAAGTATCATTTGTTTTGTAGTAGTGAATCTTATCTATGCGGCTTTGTTTTATCGTACAGAGGAATTTAAATATTTACTTGGTATTGCACAAATGCTTCTTAATAAAATACCAAATTTGCAAACTATTATTGAAAAAGTGTTTAACCGTAAGAGAAAGCTAGAAACTAGCGGAAATAAGTAACGTCTGACTGACAAGCCTCATATGTTGAAATAAAAAGAGGTGAGGCAAATGGCGCAAACAGAAGGGACTTACCTTATTGAGCTCGACCGTTTTGGAATAAGTAATAACAGTACTAATGCAGTCCAATCGACTCAAGGTATTAATGATGCTATCTTATGGGCAAAGTCTCAGGGCTACAATCATGTGATCCTGCCTACGGGTAACTATTTGGTGAGGATGAACCCCTCTACTATGGTGGCAATCGAGATGCAGAGTGGTATGCATCTCGAGTTAGCACAGGGATGTAACATGCAAATGGAGGCGAATTCATCTCCGAATTATACCATAATTAATATGAAAGGCATTAAGAACGCGAAGCTCTCAGGTGGAAGAATAATAGGTGACAAAAAGACGCACAGTTATGAAATGTACGTAAAGTTCGTAAGAGGTGGCGTAAATACTGATGGCTCACTTAATAATAATCCAAACTGGATCCGTAGCGAGGTTATTGATCGCTATGAGAACCCAGGGCTTCTATCCAACTTTAGGTTATGGAGTATACCCAACGTAATTGCAAGCAATTTTAATTTCTATCAGTATAAAGACACTGTGACTAAAGCTACCCTTGTCGGATACCGTAATAACGGAATATTTACGCCAGCTAGCACTGCTGGTAGAGGTTGGTTCGCTAGCATCACGGATAGCAACAAGATGATATTTACGATCCAGCTTAACTCCCCATTAACTGATCAACAGATTGGGGGGATTCTGGCAAAGGTCGATAATTCTTATTACACCCATGAAAGTGGTTATGGCGTTGGATTGTTTGGTTCTAATTATATTGAGATCAGTGAGATTGAGATTTTAGATTGTATAGGAGACGGTATTTTAACAGGATGGGAGCAATATCATATTGACCCTATGTCGTATACACAAGATCAGATGGGTCAGCATATTCGAATTCATGATTGTCACATTCATCATTGTCGAAGACAAGGAATATCCCTATGTGCTTCAAATGATACGCATGTTTATCGAAATAAAATTCACCATATAGGCTACGATGATGATGGTGTAACAACCAATTTTCGCAATGGCACCCCTCCAATGTTCGGTATTGATATTGAATCGATGTATAGTGAAACGAATATTCCAATTAAGACACCAGAACGTCCAGATGGGATTGAACTTAACTATAGAATCCACATATCTGATAATCACATCTATAACAATGTACGTGGACATTTAGTTAATGCAGATGGCACTCAAATTGTGTTAGAAAGTAATACTTTTGAAGGATACAACGTCGGAGGCGTGAATTCCAATCCAAATTTTAAAGATGTCAAATTTCTTAACAATACCTTTATTGGTTGTGAGCTATGGGTACAAGGTGACAATTTCGTTAACGGTGCGGTCTTTCTAAAAGGTAATTTGAGAATATCGGATGCAAGAGGTTCTGTCGTTCAAAATTGTCAGATTAAGGATGGAATGTTATATGGATCAAGTATGTACGGATACTTCGGAATGCCAACTGTTAATACTGCTACAGGAACATTCACTTATAAGTCACCGCATAGTATGGGAAATGGCGCCCAAGTTATCTTTGAGCAATGGTTAGGTAAAGTACCCACTGGTATCAGCATTGACAAGCTATATTATACTGTAAATGTAACATCGTTAGGCTTTCAAGTATCGGAAACTAAAGGAGGAGCACCGGTAACCATTAATGACGTGGGTCAACCTGGGTTTAATATTAGCAGATCCAGTCATGGAAGATGCTACCTATACAATATTACGGTGGAAAGGGAATGGCGCTCCGATAATACATTAACACGTAATTTCAGCCTAATGGCCGCAGGTGCAGTGCTAAAAAATATCTTAGTTAAAAATTACGATGTGTCAGTATTGGTGCCCCAAGACTATGTCGGACCACCGATCAGCATAGAAGGCTTAACCTTAATCGAAGGATCTGCAAGGTTTGAGGGTTGTAATATTAGTAATAGTGAATTTATAAGAGTGAAGACAGGGTTGATGGGTGCAAGTGATATTCAGCTTGGATCCAATGATCCTAAGTATTATAGAACCGTTATATTACGTAACAGCTTGCTGCAAAACCTAGGTCTCTTCATGGATGGAAACGCATTAGTAAATGGATGTACGATTATAAACGCTTCAATTGGGAAAGGCGATAATACAAATAAAACCCTCGTTGTACAGTCCTATCTAGAAAATACAAAAGTTAATTTACATTGGTTGCGAAAAGAGCAATCTGTTACGATTGCCAAAAGTGTGTTTAAAGGGGTAACCATTACAGGTACTGCACCGTATGTGAGGTTGGTTGAAAATACAGATATAAGTAACCAATAATTTAAATAACAAATACATCCTTGTGGTTTGTTGTAAACTGCAAGGATTTTATTTAAATATAATGTTCTTTATAAAGAACTGAATGTGTCTTATAATGAATTAACAGGGGGTATTTGAATGGCTATATTAATTACAGGTGGAGCTGGATACATCGGAAGTCATACTTGTGTAGAACTTCTTGAGGCTGGATATGAGATTGTAATTGTCGATAACTTCTCTAACAGCAATGAGATCGCTTTGAAGAGAATAGCTGAAATAACGAACAAAGCATTTTCATATTATAAATTAGATCTTTTGGATAAGGCTGGACTTGATGATGTTTTTAAAAAACATTCTATTGAGGCAGTCGTTCATTTCGCTGGGCTTAAAGCCGTAGGTGAGTCTGTTCGTAAGCCGTTATCCTATTATTCTAACAATATAACGAGTACTTTAATGCTATGTGAATTAATGAATAAGCATAACGTTCATAAGCTTGTATTTAGTTCGTCAGCAACGGTATATGGATTACCAGAACAAGTTCCTATTTCAGAAGATTTTCCTCTTGCTGCAACAAATCCTTATGGACACACAAAGCTCATGCTGGAACAAATATTACAGGATTTGGCTGAATCGGATGATAGATGGGGAATTTCGATTTTACGTTATTTTAATCCAATTGGTGCGCATAAGAGCGGAAGAATAGGTGAAAACCCGAGCGGTATTCCGAATAACTTACTGCCTTATATTTCGCAGGTTGCTGTAGGGAAGCTTAAGGAAGTAAGTGTGTTTGGTAATGATTATCCGACAGTTGATGGAACAGGCGTAAGGGATTACATACATGTGGTTGATTTAGCTTTAGGTCATTTGCGAGCTCTTGAGAAGGTTGTTGATCAATCGGGAGTAGATGTATATAACCTTGGAACAGGTCGCGGTTATAGTGTTCTAGAGATGATCAGAGCTTTTGAGAAAGTATCAGGTTGCAAAATACCATATCGAATTGCCGACCGAAGACCTGGTGACATTGCGCTTTGTTATGCAGATACAACGAAAGCAAATAAAGAGCTGAACTGGATAGCAGCAAGGGGAATCGAAGAAATGTGCAATGATTCATGGCGGTGGCAATCAAGTAATCCGAGTGGTTATTTGGAAGAAAGTGATGCTCAGCCTCAGCTGTCATTTTGATCATGCTTGTTAGTTTGAATCCTAAGGAGCTATAGAAAATTTATGAAAACAATTTCAATTCTTATTCCTGCGTACAATGAAGAAGAGGTGCTTCAGAAGCTGTATGAAAGATTGGTCCTTGTCATAGATCATTTACCCTGTTATAAATTTGAGATGCTGTTTATTAATGATGGAAGCAAAGATAATACTTTATTCATTATAAAGTTTCTAAGGGAACTAGACAAAAGGGTTAGCTATATGGACTTATCAAGAAATTTCGGTAAGGAAGTCGCGATGATAGCAGGGCTTGATTATGTAAGGGGAGATGCGGTCATTATTATTGATGCGGATCTCCAGGATCCGCCTGAGCTTATCCCGCAAATGATACAGTATTGGGAAGAAGGTTATGATGACGTTTATGCGAAGAGAAGAAGTAGGTTAGGCGAGACTTGGATAAAAAAATGGACCGCAAAGTCCTTCTACCGCTTGTTGAAGGGCTTAACAAGAATACCGATTCAAGACAATACTGGTGACTTTCGATTACTTGATCGTAGATGCATTGAAGCTTTAAAAACGTTACGGGAAACGCAAAGGTATACAAAAGGGATGTTCAGCTGGATAGGTTTTAACAAACAAGAAATTATATTTGATCGGGATTCTAGAGCTGCCGGCGAAACTAAATGGAATTATTTTAAGCTGGTGGATTTGGCAATCGAAGGAATAACATCATTTACAACAGCCCCACTGCGCATATCCGCATTGTTTGGGGTTCTCATATCAGTTGTCGCTTTTATTTATATGGGATGGGTCATCATAAAGACTCTGCTCTTTGGCGAATCTGTGGCTGGTTATGCTTCGTTAATAACTGTTGTTTTGTTCTTAGGTGGCATACAGTTATTGTCTCTAGGCATTATTGGTGAATATTTAGGAAGAGTATTTAATGAAACAAAGCAGAGACCCTTATACTTTATCGATGAATATGACGGAGAGAAGGTTTCTGTCAAGGATAAAGCTAAAGAAACTGTATCCATAGGATAATGGCATGCCATACTTAAACAGAGCTCTAATAAATTGAATAGTAGGATGGTATATAATGACAGTTACTAAATATAGCAGTATAACGTTATTACTATTATTGTTCACGTACATGTTAACGGTGAATCTACTTTCACCGATGTTTGCAGATGATTTTAACTACTCATTCATGTGGGATAAGTCTAAACGAATTGAAAATTTATTTGATGTTTTTAGGTCACAGTATATGCATTATTTCGAATGGGGCGGTAGGACTGTTGCCCATACAATTGGTCAAATATTGCTGATGTTGAATAAGACTGTTAGCGCAACGCTAAATGCATGTATATATGTTTCTTTCATTTACTTAGTTTATTGGCATTCGCAAGGGAAAAAACTAATGATTCAATCAGGTGCAGTCCTGTTGTTAATCATATTTTTTTGTTGGACAAGTCTACCTTCCTTTGGTGAAACTACCATCTGGATAATTGGCTCTGTCAATTATTTATGGACCTCGGTCATTATTCTTTTATTTCTTCTGCCCTTTAGAATAACTATGATAGGTGTAGGATTAAAGGATCGGTTTTTAAGCCGTTTGAGTATGTTGATTTTAGGTGTCGTTACAGGCTGGACGAATGAAAATACTGCTTTATCAACATTACTGCTAGCAGCAATATTATTAGGATATTTTTATTTCAAGAAAAAGATAGCCATATGGATGCTGACAGGCTTTGGCGGTATGATAGTAGGCTTCCTGCTCCTAATGCTGGCACCTGGTAATATGGTAAGGGCAGCGAGAATGGAGAAGGCCGAAGATTACTCTTTTATGTTGTATCATATTAAAATACCAGCAGCTATGACTATTAAGATTATGCTGATTCAAGCGCCACTCTGGATAGCATTATTTATATTTATAGCCATATTATTGGCATATTTCAACAAAAGAAGAAATAATTGGCTTGGATTTTACAAAAAAAATGGCTCTGATTTGCTCTATTCATTTGTATTTATTCTACTTAGTGTAATTAATAATGTAGTTATGTTCGCTTCCCCGTATTTTCCTTTGAGAGCTGGCTTTGGCTCTAGTGTCTTCCTAATTATTGGTGTTATGGGTCTTCTTCGGATGAACGTTATTCGAGCAGTATTCATGAAACAAAGATTTGTATTTTCAATTATATTAAGTGTAGTGCTACTTATTTCTATGAGTCTCGTTTTGCTTAAATATACGCAACTAAATGAAGAGCAGCAGAATCGTCTATCTGTAATCAAAAGTCATATAAACGAAGGGAAGCCTGATGTTAAAGTTTCCTCTTTTTCAATTAACAATAAAAATCCTTACGAAACCTATCTGGATCATGTATTTGTCAGTGATATTGGAGAGGATCCCGCAATTTGGCCAAATACGATTTATGCGAAATACTTTGGATTAGAATCAATCAAGCTTCAAAAGTGAAAAGCAGGAATTGATATTTATATGATTGCCCGTAAGTATTCAGCCATTTTGATCCATTCTAAAGTGGTGTGACAGTCACAATTTTTTTGATTTTTACAAGCTGATTCGACAAAAAATACAATTATCTCCCAAATTTCAAGTACATAAAGCGACAGCATATGCGTCCGAAGGGGGATATAATACTTATAGTTAGTGAAAGGGAGACGTTGAAATGCGTTTAGTATCTGGGCACCTTAAACGCATGGAGTCAGTGGTGCAACCGGCCCCGATATGAATGGGGGACAAGGTGATATGACGCTTGGACAAGTAGATAATATTCAAGATTTGGATATGGAGTGGGTTGAATTAATTGTTAGCGCGCGTAAAATGGGACTTAATACAGACGACGTTCGTAAAGCACTTCTTTGCCTTGAGGAAGAAGGTAAGGTAGACAAACAGGATAAAGCTGTGTAAATAGGTTAAATGCTATTCACGCTTTATTTTCCACTTATTAAATTCCAAGAACTCTTTGAATTGATCTTTACTAACGCCAGATGCCATTGCTTCCTTAACTAGGTCTGACCACTCACGATCTAGATGCTCGGGATTACTTTCAGTTTGATCGGTATTTAAAAACTCTTCAATAGTTACATTTAATACTGCGCCAACCTTCTCGAGAAACTGTATCGAAGGATTTTGCTGTAGTCCACGCTCTATTGAACTAAGATAAGACTTTGCGACGCCTGCTCTTTGGGAAAGCTCCGTTAGGGAAAGTCCTTTTCTCTTGCGCAGCATTTGAATGCGTTCTCCAATCATAGCCAATTCCTCCGTTTGTACATAGATGTAAACTCACTTCTATTATAACTAATAATTCTCAATTAAGAAAGCTTGTAAGTAATAACGAATATATTTTTCTGGGTGATTGAATCGAATCCACTAAGTTAGTAAATAAGTGGATTTTTTTTTGTGAGAGAAAGCGATTGAAATGTAAAAAATAGCTTGAAAAAATGTATTAAGGTTTGATAAAGTTTTGTTTTTTATAAAGAACAAAACAACAGCTTTCATTTACATAAAATTGAATATTTTTGATTGACAAACCCTTTTTAAGGGTGTAACATTCAGATATGTTCTTTATTGAGAACTAATGCTCGCTTGGATGATATTCGTATTTGTTAAGTAAATAGAACGGATCGATATCACATCGGAGGAACAAATGAGTGCGATCACAGCCGTATATGAAATCGATCATACTAACTTAGTGTTAGAGCAGGGCAATCGAATGATGCATGAATTATCTCAATTTCCTTGTAACTCTTCACAAGCTTGGAATGTTGATAATGTGTTTCTTGGCTGTCACAACCAGTGGATTACACCTGAATCTGTTGGTGAGCGCAATCCCTTTTATGATTCCGAAAGACGATTAGTCATTACCGCAGACGCTATTATTGATAACCGTAATGAATTATTTAACTTACTCCAGGTACAGCATGATAGCAGAGAGCATATTACCGATGCTGAGCTTATTCTGCTTTCCTATTCCAAATGGGGCGAGGATTCTCCCAAATATTTGATAGGTGAATTTGCATTTATCATATGGGATGAGCGTGAGCAGCGAATGTTCGCTGCAAGAGATTTCTCTGGCAGCAGAACGTTATATTATCACTGGAGTGGTGAAAGACTTGCGTTGTGTACAACAATGAAGCCATTGTTTACTATACCGAATATTGTAAAACGTCTGAATGAACAGTGGTTGGCTCAGTATCTGGCAATCAATACAGCGATATTAAGTGTTGATGTTACTAGTAACGTATATAAGGACATCTATCAAATACCCCCCTCACACAGTCTGATAGTGAATGGTAATCAAATGAAGGTGTCGAGGTACTTTACAATAAAGACGGGGATGAAGCTTCGCTTTAAGACGGATGAACAATATGTCGAAGCGTTTCAGGATGTTTTTCAAGAGGCTGTGAATGCTAGACTGCGAACTCATCGCCAGGTTGGATCGGATTTGAGCGGAGGACTGGATTCAGGAGCGGTTGCCGCTTTCTCAGCCAAAGCGCTTCGTCCAATGAACAAGCAGCTTCATACGTTCAGCTATATTCCCACTAAAGACTTTATTGATTTTACACCTCGTCATAGTATTGCGAATGAGTCCCCCTATATTCAATCGACTGTTCAGCATATTGGGGGTATTACACCACATTATCTGGATTTTGAAGATAGAAATTCGTTTACAGAAATAGATTCTTATCTTGAACTGTTGGAAATGCCTTATAAAAATTATATGAATTCTTTTTGGATTAGAGGTATTTATGAAAAAGCTGCAGAGATAGATGTTGGCGTATTGTTAACAGGAGCTCGAGGGAATTTAACGATATCCTGGGGCGACGCATTAGCAAATTATACTCACCTCTTTAAGCAATTAAGATGGATTCGCTTAGTTCACGAACTGAAGGCATACAGCATGAATATGGGAACAGGGCGTGCGAGGTTGCTTTCAGTGATGATGAATAAAGCATTACCGATGTTAAATAAAAAAAGATCACAGGATTCAACGGATTCAACTTCTTTAAAACCGATCATTAATGCAGAATTCGCTAGGAAGACGAGAGTTTACGAGCAGCTCCGAATGCATGGATTAAATGATGCGGGTATGTTTACAGAAACAAATATTTATAACTTTAGGAAATGGCACTTCGAGGATCCGTTTCATTGGAACTCGACAAACACGCTTAATACTAAATTGTCTTTAGCTAGCGGCTTGTGGAGTAGAGATCCAACAAACGATATTAGAGTGATCCAATTTTGTTTATCGGTTCCCGAAGATCAATATGTTCAAAATGGATTAGATCGTGCATTGATAAGGCGAGCAACTGAAAACCTGCTGCCGGATAATATAAGGTTGAATCAACGAGTACGTGGCGTCCAAGGTGTGGATTGGCTGCATCGTATGCTTCCTTATTGGCATTCATTCATCGAGGAAGCTGAGCAGATGAGCAAGGACGAAAGAATCATGGAATTTGTTGATGGCAGCTTGATTAAAGAAGCTTTGAATCGGTACAAAGATGCTGTTCAGCCAGAGCAAGCTAATGATGGAGGCTTGCGAGATTTAATGTGGGGCTTAAACGTGTATCGATTTCTGAAGCGCAATTTATAAAAGGAGGTGATATACATGGAGAAAAAGCAATGGAGCAAGCCTGAGTTAGAAGTTCTTCAAGTCAATATGACTGAATTACAACCTACACTTGGTCAAGGACTTGATAAGGATTATCCTACAGGAACACCGTTTCCTGATCTTACCTGGAGCTAACTTACTTAGCAACAATTGGAAGCCCTTGTACGAACTTTGTATAAGGGCTTTCAATATCAATTGATTTTTTAATGGAGTGAGTATTTTGCAAAGTACAAGGACAAGAGAAGGGTATAAAGCGTTTGGCTTGAGCATCATAAGTGACATTTCGTTTCCCGAGCTGCTGAGGACTGACGTTGAACAGGATTGGGCAGAGGTTGAGATTATTGTAGATCCTTTTCTTAGAAACGGGTTTGAAGCTAATACTCAACATATTTCTGTTGAAGATGGTACTGTAACGCTGCAAACACAAGATGCTGGAGTTTTTCGAATGATTAATGGAAATAAGATTATTGTTTCTCCTTATGCTTGGACAGACGAGGACATTATCCGATTATATATACTTGGTACTTGTATGGGTATTGTGTTATTACAAAGGTCGATTTATCCGCTGCATGGCAGTGCTGTTGTTATTAAAGGAAGAGCTTACGCCTTTATTGGTGAATCAGGAGCTGGCAAGTCTACGCTTGCTTCAGCATTTGTAGGCCGCGGATATAAGCTACTAACCGATGATATTATACCTGTAACCTTCTCGTTATCGGAAGAATTGCCGTTCGTGACACCTTCCTACCCGCAACAAAAGCTGTGGCAGCAAAGTTTAGATGCTTTTGGAATGGAAAACACAAATTTACGCTCCATACACGGTCGTGAAACGAAGTACTGTGTATCGGTTGAGGATAAATATTGTACGGATCCAATTCGTCTAGCGGGTGTATTTGAATTGACAAAGACTGAGGCAGACGGAATTAGTATCCAACCGGTAAAAAAACTAGAAAAGCTGCCTTTGCTCTTCCAGCATACGTTTAGACAGTTTTTAGTTCCCAGAATGAAGCTGACAAATTGGCATTTTAGTCTTTCAGCACAGCTTGGTGAACAGCTTCCAATCTATCGACTTCAGCGTTCAAATACAGAATTTTCAGCTCCTCAGCTTGTTGACCTAATATTAAATACCATTGCTATGGAGGAATAAATGATGACAAAAAGTCTAAACAGCCAATCGGCGGCAGTAATCGATCAAGTCCAACTATTAAATGCGAGGGTAGTCCGTAATTCTAATAATATCGTTAGCGACATGGGTGGAGAGAAGGTCATACTAAGTGTTGAAAATGGCAAGTATTATAATCTAGGTGCAATGGGGGGACAGATTTGGGATCTCATCCATGAGCCTATCGATGTCATACAGCTTGTTGATCAACTTACTGAGCAATACGAAGTAGAACGAATAACCTGCGAAGAACAACTTCTCCCTTTCTTACTTCACTTGTCGGAGGAAAAGTTAATTCACATTAATTAATAAGGTCATGGTGCTGAATATGGGATTGATCAGAAAATGCAGGTTGATTTTTTCCTTAGATTTAGAAACTATTTTTCTTTATATAGAGGCAGCACTTTATTTGGGGTGGGCGAGATTTCATCTTCTTTATTATCCATTTGCCCGAATTGCGCCTAAACTTGGTACATACATGAAAGAAACGGATACCGCTTATATTAGGGAAAACCATGCAACCTTATCCAAGGTACATCATGCAATTGAAATTATGAGCAGAAATACGTTCTGGGAAACAAAATGCTTAGTTCGTGCGATTACCGCGATGAAGATGCTTGAGAAGCGTCGTATTGAAAGCACCTTATACTTAGGAACCGCAAAAGATGAATCCGGAAAGCTGATTGCCCATGCGTGGCTTCGGAGTGGTTCTTTGTATATTACTGGATCAGAAGAGATGAGCAAATTTACAGTCACGGGCATGTTTGCCAAGCTCATCCAATGAATATGAAAAGAAAGTGATGATCCGATGAATCACATTATATATTTCACTTTAAAACTGCATAAGTTTGCGGGGAAAGTATTGTATCTTAATTTATTTGGAATGATGATAGTCGGTCTTTTGGATAGCTTAGGACTACTTATTTTGGTGCCGTTACTTTCCGTTATTGGGATTATCGATTTTCAAGTCTACAAAATTCCTGGTATGAGTTTAATAGAGTTTTTAAATCAAATGCCAAGGCTGCAAGCATTAACTATCGTTTTGTTAGTATTTGTGGGCTTGGTACTGTGTCAAAGTCTCATTAGTCGCAGTCTTAGTATTCGAAATTCCATTATTTCGACGGGCTTTATTAATAGTCTTCGATTAGAGGTATATCGAGCATTGCTGCAGGCGCAGTGGGGCTTTTTTTTGAGGAAACGAAAATCAGATTTAATAAGTTCATTAACTGAGCATATCGGTCTTGTTTCGAATGGCACTTACTTGATTTTGCAATTTATTACATCTCTTGTGTTTACGATCATTCAGGTCGGTATTGCCTTTCTTATTTCCTCTAAGATGACTTTATTTGTATTAGGTTTCGGTTTAATCGTTGTTTTCCTATCACGTCGATTTATTAAACAATCACATCAAATAGGCAGCGTGGCGATTGATCTTTATCAAAGCTATATTGCAGGCATAACGGATCATTTTAATGGAATGAAGGATATTAAAAGCAATTCTTTGGAGCTTTCACGTTATCAATGGATGCAGGAGTGGTCTCAAAGATCAGCGGACGAGCGTTATGTTCACATAAAATTAAGAAGTAATTCGCAGCTTGTTTATAAGCTAACCTCCACAGTTATGATAGCTGTATTTATATTCACATCAGTTATGCTTTTTAAAAATGAGGGCGGATATTTACTATTAATTATAGCGATGTTCGGGCGCCTATGGCCTCGTTTCACAGGCATACAAACCAATTTGGAGCAGATTTCTGCGAATATGCCTGCGTTTAAAACACTTATGGAGCTTCATCAGGAGTCTATTAGAGCGAGGGAGTTAGTAGATGTAATTGTTAATGATGGTGATGCTGTGTTACCAACTCGGCTAGAGAAGCATTTGGAATGTCGACAAGTCTATTTCAGATACGATCAACTGGAACCCCATTATACATTAGAAGCGATTAATTTGATGATTCCAGCAAACGGAATGACGGCAATCGTGGGCCAGTCAGGCGCTGGAAAAAGTACTTTAATCGATGTTATGATGGGACTTATAAAACCAGAGCTGGGACAGGTATACGTTGATGACAAGCTGCTAACAGATGAAGACTTATTAGCATTTAGAAGTTCAATTAGTTATGTGCCACAGGATCCTTTTCTTTTCCATGGAAGTATTCGAGACAATTTGATGATTATTGATCCAAATGCGAACGAGCAGCAAATGTGGGATGCTATGGAGTTTTCATCTGCTGCGGAGTTTGTTAGAAAACTGCCACAAGGCTTGGATACGATTATAGGTGATCGTGGCATCCGGTTATCTGGTGGGGAGCGTCAAAGACTTGTTTTAGCTAGAGCTATATTGAGAAAACCATCTATCCTTATACTAGATGAGGCAACGAGCGCACTGGATTCGGTGAATGAGACAAAAATCCAAGAGGCAATAGAACAATTAAAGGGCAAGATGACGATTATTGTCATTGCTCATAGACTTTCGACGATCCGGAATGCGGATCAGGTCCTTGTACTGGATAAGGGAAAAATCGTGCAGACCGGTAATTTTGTGAAGCTGTCTGAGGATAAAAAGGGCTTATTCAGTAGATTGCTAGGTAATCAGCTGCAGCTGGCTTTATAGTGGATGGTTTATTATACTGGATGTTAAGGCACACCATGACAATACTGTAGAGGAGGACACCTTTGGAAATCATACTAACTGTTGCGACAGCAGCGCTTCTCCTCTATCTACTGTTTATACTGCCAACACAATGGTTGAAAGTAGAGTGGATACAACATAGTACGGGTATTAACAAACGTATCCTCCAAATTAGTGATCTGCATGTAGACATGCTGCGGATCAGCGCGGAGCAATTACGCCGAATAATTGAGGAGAATAAGCCTGATTATATTTTTCTCACTGGAGACTTTACGTATAGGAACCGCTATATCCCGCGTTTGAATCACTATTTGAAGATTATTGCTGAATGCGGAATACCCACATACGCTGTTTTGGGTAATCACGATTATCAGAACCGGCGTCTAACCGGAGCAATTCTAGACTTGTTTGATGCCTTTGGAATCCCTGTCCTACGTAACGAATCGCTATCACTTCCTGATTTCGATTTAGTAGGCATCGATGATTATGGAACAGGCCACAGTAATGTAGAAAAGGCGTTTAAAGGGATTTCTAATAAGCGTCCAGTCATCGTCATTACGCATGATCCTAACGTTTTGCTTCGTATTAAGCACCGATTTGATTATTTAATGGCGGGTCACCTGCATGGTAAGCAGTTGAATGTGCCGTTCTTTTTTAAGTTAAAGCCAAAAGGGCCTCTTGCTGCGAGAGGTATCTACAAAGGGCTTCATACGAATGAATTCGGTGCATTCTACATTTCCAAAGGGATTGGTCAAGCAGGTGTGAATGCTCGGTTTATGGTAAGAAGTGAAATTACGCTCCATGATTTATAAATAAACTGTTTAAAAAAAGACCTGTTATGTGAAGCTGCAGCTTCATATAACAGGTCTTTTTTTAACTAATAGAAGACGATACGAGCTAAGAATAAAGTGGAATTACATATGCATCATATTTCACTCTATAAACGTTTTGCGCTCGGCACGATGTGAGGATCTGATAGTATGGGCAGAAGAGGCGATTATGGAATAGAGACGCGGGTTAGAATGATATCTAAATAACTGATATTGAGGCTTCGTGTTCGCTTCTATTAGCCAAATCTGCTTATTGTTATCAATGGCAATATCTAGCCCAAGCTCACTAATATTCGGGAAATCCTTTTTCATTGCTTGTGCTATGCGTAGGGACAAGTCTTTAAGCTTATCATTCCATTCGATGTTCTCTTCCTTGGTTACACCAAACGATATAGCTAGCGCTTGACCAAGACGAATCGCCAATCCTCCGCTGCTATGGTTCGTTACGAATTTGTTTTTTGCCGCGACTTTCCCCATAATACCGAAAAATCTCCACTCGCCGCTCGGCTGGATATGCAGAAGCGCACGGAAGTCTGCTGGGCTCCCTTTTATCTGAATCAAGTCGATTCCTTGCTGAACGAGATATTTTTTAGTTCCGATGATCTGTACCAGCTTTAAGGCTGCAGATTTTAGATTACGAAACGTATATGCGTTGGTCGCAGTACGTATGACGTAGCTATCATCCTCGCGTGAGACCTTCAGTATGCCATGTCCCTTCATCCCTAAGTCCGGTTTGAGAAAAAGTATAGGATGTCGTTCAATCATCTCTGTGAATGACTGCGTAGTAAATAACTCGGTTTCAGGTAAATGGGCACGCAGCTCAGGATCGCTCCAAAGCGCGACGTGCTTTAACCATTTTCTCCCGGGATATTTGATCAATTTTCCGTTCACTTTGGGATCTCCTCCATAGATTAACAGCTGTTGCTAGTCATCGAATGGACTTCGAACGACGTAATTCATAGTATTCCATCATGAGATAAAGAGTACCTATCATGCTGCGCGATCATACAGCTTAAGGCACATATACAATTATAAATATAGGCGAATATCTAAGGCGGTACAGATGCCCTGATCATATAATAATTAACGGTTTCATACCCCGCAGAGGAAAGATAGGAGTGCGTTTATGGATGACATTCTAGGAATCATGACACATCGGGTTAACAGTCCAGGAAGCTTTCGAAGACATGCTAAATCCGCTTTGGCGGAAAATTTTAACGGTGTAATTGTGTTCACGCCTCATGATGTGAGCTTGGACCGCAAGCAGATCCGCGGCTACCTGTTTCGGGACGGTGTATGGACTAAGAAAACAACTTCATTTCCAAAAATTAATATGGATATCGGCTTCTACACTTCATCTGCTGTACAGAGAGCGAGCCTTGTGAAAAGAAATAAGACGTTCGAATTTACTGGTTATGGTCTGGGGAATAAATGTAAAATACAAAGTCATTTGCTTGAATCATCTTTGCTGAAGCCTTATCTTCTTCCGACCGAGCAGGTTAAAAATGTGCAGCAGTTCGTCAAGTTTCTGTACAAACACGGAAGTATAATGCTGAAGCCGATTAACGGCTGGGGCGGACGAGGAATAATAAGGGTAACCCGTGATAAGGAGCAATTTATCGTACAAAGAAATGAAGCAGCTGCGTTGAGACTGCCAGTCAGCCAGCTGGGCTCCTATATAAGAAAGGTATTGCGTAATGGAAGACATCTGATGCAGAAGTGGATCGATATTCGAAACAAGAAAGGAAATGTATACGACATTCGTGTGCTTGTGCAAAAGAACGGGGAGGGAAATTGGCAGACGACTGGTATGGCAGTCCGTGAAGCGAAGAAGGATAAAATTACATCCAATATTAAATCTGGAGGCCGCGCTTACGATGTGGAGGGCTATATGAACATGGAGTTTGGCCAGGACAAAGGGGAAGCTCTAACAAAAGCGATTGCTGAGGTGGGCGATCATATCCCGGATTTTGTGGAAAAATCATATAATTCCAGGTTATCTGAATTAGGAATTGATCTCGCGGTTGATTCTAGCGGCCGCCTTTGGCTGCTGGAAATTAATATTAAGCCAGGCAAAGAGGTCATTAAGCAGGTGTATGGTAAAAAGGCTTGGGAACAAAGCCTTCATAATCATTTTCAATACGCACGAAATCTATTAGAAAAAGCTTAATCACATTCACCCTTCGTTTTGCTTATTTGGAAGGTGAAGGGTGAGTAAATTTTATACAAAAACAAACAAAAAATAGAAATGTCAAATGGAAAAATATTAACTGATGGAATAAAAGTGAACAACTTTATTGTCAGTGATAGCAAGGGTTTGAGCGGCATGGCTATATGTACCAGTTAAAATTACTAGCAATAGTTGCTAATATTGTGATGTAACCTACATGAGGAGCTGATACATTTGAAGAAAAAGATAATTAGTTTGACGTTAGCATTATCTCTAGGAGCGACAGGTGTTGTCTTCGCTGATACAAGTTACTCCACTTCAGAAGCAATTTCCAAATATAAGAAATACATAAATGCTGACAGCTACGTGAAGGACGAGCTTTACAATGTAGCAGATTTCCATTCCAAATACGCTGGAAAAACAGGAACATTAGCTTACCAAGTTGTAGAACGCGCTATTTGGTACATGGAACACGGATATTTCATTTATGGTCATGGGATAGACGCCTACGGTAAATATGGGTATGAGGATTGTTCAGGCTTTACCCGCTTGGTATATGGTGACTTTGGCATTAATATTACGGGGACTGCTGCTAATTATGATTCCGTTGGAACAAAGGTAGCAGGCGTAGGCAAGAAGAAAGTAAACGGGAAATGGCAGCTAACCGGCATTGAAAACCTGCGAATTGGAGATATTTTAACCTGGAAGAAGGACGGTAAAATATCTCATGTCGCTATCTACATGGGGACGAATCGTGACGGTCAGCCGGTCGTAATTGGGACAAGGAGTGACGGTAACCCTACGGCGCTAGGAACTGTGGATAGCTGGTCTTATTGGTGGGGAGAGGCATTCCATTCTGCAAGGCGTGTATTGCCTAACAATGCTCTAAGTGGAATGGCAGGGCATAAGGCGCAAGCGCCCGTTATTCCAAAGAAATATGTCCTTACGCCACAGAAGAAGGTTCCAGCTTGGACAGGAAGCGGCGTAAAGCCTCCGCAGGTTACACCGACACCGCCTGCGAAGCCGGATACTGGAAAACCAATCGGAAATACGAAGCAGTACGTTGTAACGAAAAAAGGGTGGGTATCACTTAAAGCATCCGCTAAACAGAGCTCAAGCACGGTCGGAAGGCTGGAGCTGGGACAGAAGGCTGAACTGATTAAGAAGATTAATCAATATTGGTATCAAGTAAAAGTGAATGGCAAGACAGCATACATAACAGCTAATAGTACTTATACAAGTGTAATAAAAAAATAGTTAGGCTCGATAAGAGGAGGTATGAGAGACAGCTCATACCTCTTCTTTTTTTTCTGAAAATTTATCCTATTCTTTTATAAAAATATAGGCGAATATCTAATGCGGGACAAAAGCCTTAGTCATATGATATTAAGCGGCTCCACACTTTGGAGAGCATAGTATTAATGAAACTAATGATAACGGAGATGAGCCATGAGTACGGACATTACGATCGCCGCGGTCGGAGATTTTTTGATGAAGACAAGGATTATTAACTCTGCCAAAGTTTCCGGTGAACGGGGTTACGTATTTGATGACATATTCGAACAGATTGCTCCATATTTACGTGACGCTGATTTTACGATTGGAAATCTAGAAACAACTTTCTCAGGGCCAAATCCTGACTATAAGCAAGGTTCAAAAACGAACGAGAGCGTATACTCTGTAGTAAGAAGGAATCCTAAGACGGGCTGGCCGATGTTTAACTGTCCTGACCAGTTTGCAGACACCCTAAAGAACCTCGGCTTCGACGTGCTCTCTACAGCAAACAATCATTGTATGGACTGTGGGATTAGCGGACTTAAACGAACCTTAAAGGTGCTTGATTCCCATGGCATAGCACACACCGGCACCTTTCGTACCTTTAAAGAGTCTCAGGAGCATGTCATCAAAGATGTCAAAGGAATTAAGATCGGGGTCTTAGCCTACTCCAAAACGACAAATAAAATACCAGTACCATCAGATCATTCCTGGGCAGTCAATCTGATTCAACCAAGCAAAATCGTTGCGGATATTAAGAAATTGAAGGAGAAAAAGGTAGACCTCGTAATCGTATGCATGCATTTCGGAAGAGAATACAGCATGTATCCGATAGAGCAGCAAAAGAATCTTGTTCAATTATTATTTAAAAATGGTGCAGATATTATTCTAGGCGCGCATTCACATGTCATTCAGCCTGCGCTCTTCTATGAAGTGAAGGACGTTACGGGGGTAAGTAAGCCTAGATTTGCTATTTATTCACTTGGCAATCTCATTTCTACACGTCTTTATAGAAACGACCATACGCTAACGGGCCTTATTGCAAGATTCGATATTAGAAAGCATGATGACGGCACAGTGCAGATCAAGGATGTAGAGTTTATTCCAACCTGGACGCGTATTACCAAATCCGGAGCGAGATCTGTCTTCCGATTGCTGCCTTTGGGGAAGACATTGGAGAAGCAAAAGGAGCGTACCGGAAATGAATTGGATAGGATGCGGAAAATGTTCGAGCATGTGAAGCGACATATTCCAAGCCATTCGAAAACGGCTCGATTTAAGATCATATAGGAATAAAGACGATAAAAAACCTTTCAAGCAGGCAGTGTTGAATACTGGCTGCATGAAAGGTTTTTTTAGAATAAATCAGCTTCTGATGCTTACTTAATTACTCGTCTTGCTACAATAAATCTATCTTTATAGTAGCTGCTTTTATAAATGTCCGAAATAACAACGTCGCTCTTGCTTGAAGCGTTGTGAATCATTTTACCGTTGCCGATATAAATGCCGACATGTCCGACATCTTTTTTATTTTTAGAGCCACCATTCCAAGTAAAAATCAAATCGCCTTTTTGGAAGTTGCCCCATGCAACCTTTGTGCCTACTTTGGCTTGGTCATCATCATCTCTGTTGACAAGACCTACACCTACATTTGCTTTTTTATAAACAAGGTAAGCAAAGCCGGAACAGTCTGTTTTATAAGGCGCATGGTTTTCTTGGCGTTTTGTCCAATGTACGTAATCAACTTTATTTTGCAATGATATCGCAGTTTTTACAAGCTTTTCCCTTTTCGCTGTTATAGTGTTTGATGCTGCTGCAGCGTTGGCATCTTGCATCAATCCAGATGCTGGAATGGTAATAGCTAACATTAAGATAGCAATTTTACTTATTATACCCTTCTTCATATGAACAACTCCTTCTAAGTAATGTTACAAGTATTATAAGATTAGTTATTGGATCAATTAAACCTGAAAAAATTGGTAAGCATCGACCAAAAAACATAAATAATTATTGAAAAAGCTAGCAATGAAGCAGTTTTATATACGTTATTTGAAGAGCTGGTCCTCTCATATGATAATTTTTTTTCTTGTTGCAGCCTGATTACTGTGTTAGAATGCGAATTTTCCTTATTTGAGCTCATATATCCCTTAAAACGACTGTTCACACACATAGAAAAAGCCCTTGGCGATACACATTACGTGTATAACCAAGGGCTTCACCTGTTCAAGGCTCATCTTGAACATCGGGAATTATAGTGTTGTGGACATCTTCGCCGGGATAATCACGATCGATCCCCTCATGAAGTGTTCGATTCTCATAGCCAAATGGGTTAGACGATCGCTGATTGATTCGCCAGGGCGTACTCTTACCAAGAGTTTCGGTAAGCAGATCAGAGCCGTAAGAGCCTTCCGGAAACTCTTCTGGAATAAGGTCATTGCGTTGTGATTCTACTGTCGAAACATCGGTGTACGGCTCACGATCTTCGTTAATAAACCGATCCATCAGCAAACTCCTCCTGAAATGGTAATCTATTACCACTTCAGTGTACCCTGATTAGTCGGTAAAATTCACTGTACCTACTACAAAGTATAGAAACTGGACAAGCTCAGCAGCTTCTTCTTCCGTAATTTTGTAGGTATGCTCCAAATAACCTTCTTCTTCTAAGTCATCGGGACCAATAATAGCTGTTTTACCGGATTGCATGTCGGTTATGAGTTGTTTTCCGTAAAAACGGCTTGTTGACGTAATGGCGAGGTCGAATCGCTTCATGCTTGGTCCGATAAAGGTAACAAACCTAGTCGATGTTTGCTCGGTAGTGTCAGACAAAAAATCGAAGTCGGGCAACAGCATAGGGTATAACCTCCACTCTATTTATTAGATTTATTATACACCATTAAAATGCTTGTAATAAAGAAATCATTATGATAGCATATAAGCAATCGGATCATTGAACGTGAGAGGAAGCACCTCTTCTGCTAAGGCAGGAGGGGTGCTTTTTTTTGTTGCATGGCACCTTATCCTGAACCAGAAGTGTTGTTCGCCGTTCAATTGACTCGCTACAAACTGGTGGGATGAAGGAGTGTGCTTAGTATGCAAATCGTTTTTTTGAACACGTTTGAGAAGCAAGGTGAGGGTCATGAGGTTGTAAGTGCGCAGCTGTCAATATGCGAGCGTCAAGGCTTATGGGCTGTGCTGTGGATGGAAGATAAGGAGGCTGTGGACAATCCTCAAACTTGGTTCGAAGGCACTTCATGGGAAGAGCTGATCATATCTTTCCGACATGGAATAGCAAGAATGATGGGGGAGGGCTTCGCGCCAATTATTGATGGGATGTTGGATGATCGGCGTACGACAACGGGAAGCTTCTTATCCATGCAGCAATGCTACGGTGAATTGTATGCCAATCAGCAATTGTTTCAGTTGTTGCGGGAGTGGCGGCGTGCGAAAGCGATTGCGGAGAAGAAATCGGCCTACTTGATCGCGACCAATCGGATGCTGTGGATGATCAGCGCGTTTATTCCGCATACCGAGGACGAATTAAAGCAAATACCTGGATGGGGCAGTATGAAGCATTCATTATATGGTGTGGAAGTGCTGGCTATTACAGCCGAGACCAACAGAATTACCGAGTTTCCATTGCAATGGGTAACGGAGCAGCTTGATCAAGCTGCTTATAAACAATGGCTGTTCAAGCAGAAGGAAACCAAATATAAAAATCAAATGAATCGTCAGACGGCTAAAAAGCTTATTTTATCGACTGTCCAGCAAGGAGGTTCATTAGAACAGCTTGTTACAGAGCTCGAAATGACAAGACGCGAGCTTTTGGACAGGATTGAGCAGCTTGAACAAGAAGGCTATGACTTCGAGCCGCTCATTACAAAGGAGCTTTGTGAAGTCCCTGAGACTGAGCAGCAGCTCGTATGGGATGCGCTTTCATTGGTGGGCGATAAATATCTGAAGCCTGTACTCCAGCAAGTATACGGATCAACTGAAGCGTCTCAGCTTAATAAGCCTGTTGAGGTGCTGTACGAACGGCTTCGATTAATTCGACTTCGCTTTCGAAGGAACAGTACGGCTAAAGCGGTATGAATAGGTATTAATAGCCTGTTTATTTGTACTTTTTTCCATAAAACATCCTTAATAAGAACTAGGTCTTTTGGTTCATCTATCTCCGTTATAGTATACTTGTCCTAATTCTTTAAGTATAATATAAACAAAATAGACAATTAGCGAATTTTGTCGAAAAGGAGCGTAACCTCTTTATGCAGGCAGAATATATTAATCCGTTTCTTGAATCTGCGAAAATTGTAATTGAGCAGGTCATTCAAATTCGACCTGCTACAGGTGAACTTGGTCTAAAGGATATCAAGTTCGTAGAAAACTATGTTTGGATTCAAATTGGACTCAAGGGCCAAATGAACGGTGACATTGTATTCGGTCTTAGTGAAGAGGTTGCACTCAAAATGGTTTCTGCAATGATGGGCGGATTTGTTGTTTCTGAAATTGATGAAATCGTTAGCAGTGCTATTTCTGAGCTCGGCAATATGATTAGTGGAAATGCCAGTACGATGTTATATAATCTCGGTGTGAAAGTTGATATTACCCCGCCAAAAGTGATCCATTCAGCAAACTCCGCTGGTTTTTCTACACAACAAGCGCTGACGATCCCGCTCATTATGGATGGTATCGGACAACTGGACATTCAAGTTTTATTCGCATCTTAGCACAGAGATGGCTCCTTAGGGAGCTTTTTTTGCGTCTTTAAGGCCAATCAAGTAAAATTGTGAATGGGTGATGTTGGATGTTAAACGGGAAAGTTGTATTCATATCTGGAGCTTCGAGCGGCATTGGTGCAATAACGGCTAAAATGCTGGCTGATCGAGGTGCCATACCAGTGCTTACTGGCCGTAATCTCAATAAGCTGAGGGAGACTGCCGAATTAATAAAGGGCAAATGTGCTTATTATCAGATGGATGTTACAAACACCGAACAAGTGCTGCAGACAGTGGATGCTGTCATTAAAAAATACGGGAAAATAGATATTTTGCTTAACAACGCGGGCTATGGGAAATTTGCGTATTTCATGGATGAATCGGTGGAAAGCTTTGAGCAAATGATGGATACAAACTACATGGGTATCGTCCGTTGTACGAAGGCGGTTCTGCCTCATATGCTGCAGCAAGGCAGCGGGCACATTGTCAATATCGCTTCTATGGCAGGGAAAATCGGTTCAGCGAAGTCAACCGGCTATACAGCAACCAAGCACGCTGTGCTTGGATTTACCAATGCTCTGCGAATGGAAATGAAGCCAAAGGGCATTTTGGTATCGGCTGTTAATCCAGGTCCGATAGATACGCCTTTCTTCTCTCTTGCTGATCCTTCGGGCTCTTATGTGAAAAATGTAGGCTGGTTTATGATGAAGCCTGCTTATGTGTCCAAAATGATTATTCGTGTTATGGAGCGTAAGAAGGCTGAGGTGGATCTTCCAAAGACGGCCGGAATAGGCATTAAGCTGTATCAATTATTTCCAAGAACAGCGGATAGGCTGTTTGGCGGATTATTTAATCGAAAATAAAGGTTTGAATAAGAGAGGAATTAAGGAATGAGTAAGCAAACATGGAATGAGATAGGTATTGTTAATAAGCTGGAAGAAAAGCTGAAGGAGAACGGAATCGTGGAACCGACTGCGGTGCAAGCTGAGACGATTCCAATTTTGCTAGGAGGTAGCGATGTATCAGCAAGGTCGCAGACAGGAACAGGCAAAACATTGGCCTATCTGCTGCCGCTTTTGCAGCGTCTTAACGCGAATTCGAACGCTTTGCAAGCGGTTATTTTGTCACCGACTCAAGAGCTGGCGATGCAAATTTTAAGAGTAGCGGAAGTTTATGCGGAGCCGCTCAATCTTCGCGTACAGCAATTAATTGGCGGTGCGGCGCTTAAGCGTCAGGTGGAGAAGCTAAAGCTTCATCCTCAGTTGGTGGTCGGTACACCTGGCCGGATGCATGAGCTGTTGAAGCTTCGGAAAATTAAGCTGCATGATGTTATCAGTGTCGTTGTGGATGAGGCTGACCAAGTATTCCAGCTCGGATCCACGCGTGAGGTGGAGACACTTCTGCATGGGATGGGCAACGGCAGACAGATCGCATTTTTCTCTGCTACCTATCCGGATATTATGGCTCGATTTGAAGGACGCTGGATGAAGAACCCTGTTCGAATCCAAATAACTCCTGAGCACCGGGTATCTGAAACGATTGATAATTATTATATTGTGAGTGATAAGCGGGATAAGACGGACACAGCTAGAAAGCTTATTCGTTTGCTGAATCCTTCATCTGCACTTCTGTTCCTAAATGATACGGACAATATATCCAATTGGGAGTCGAAGCTCAGCTACGAAGGATTTTCGGTTGAAGCTATATATGGAGACGCGGATAAGCAGCGGCGCGCGGCGACGTTAACGCGATTTCGGGACGGCCGCTGTCAGCTGCTGCTTGCTACGGATGTTGCGGCACGGGGTTTAGACATTGAGGGTCTCCCGTTAGTTATACATTTGGATCCGGCAAGTGATGCGGATCATTATGTTCACAGAGCAGGAAGAACAGGCAGGATGGGCAGGTCTGGAACTGTCGTGTCCATCGTAACGCCACAAGAGCTGTTCATTATGGAGAAGTTCCGCAAGCAGCTTGGCATTGATCTTACTGAACGCACGATGTTCAAAGGGAAGCTAATGACCTCGGATCAGCTTAGGGATGCAACTCGTCCATTCCAAGGACGCCATGAGGCGGCATCGGTGCAGCCTAGAAAGCCATTGCTTGGAAGCAGTACTGAAGAAACTTCTACGAAACGGACAGAGGGAAGAAAGGAACTTTCCAGCTCGGTTGACTCAACTAAGCAGGTAACGACAAGTTCAGCTGTAATACCGAACAAACCTATAACAAAACCAGCGGCGAAAAAGGTCGAACGGAAGCGCGAGGGTAAAAATAAAGGCGCTCCGAAATGGTTGAAAGCAAAACGTGAAGCGGATAAAGAACAATAAAATATGTTTTTTTTGGAAGCCACCCTCTTAATTCGAATAGCCTTTCCCGAAATGTATTGGCGAAGGTAAAAAGCGGCAATGTCCGCAATCGAAAACAAGGAGAGTGGCTTTTTTGTTGAAACAAACGATGTGGAGAAAGACAGTGATATCCTCACTTGCTCTGATGATGCTCGTAGGGGGAGCAACTTCAACATTTGCAAGTGGCAAAGGAAACGGCCATGACAAAGATCACGATGATGATAAAGGCCGTCATGAGGACAAGTATGACAAAGACGATGATGATGACGATGACGATGATGATAAATATAAAGTAACATGGAAATTCAATGATGAAGAAGAAATGCAATGGGCAACGGAATACATTATGCGTCTAGCTTCGAAGGGCGTTTTCAATGGTTATGATGATGGAACGTTTAAACCAAGTCAAAAAATTAACCGCATTGAAACATTAACAGCAGCTGTTAGACTTATGGGACTTCGCGATCAAGCAGAATCAGCAGAAGAAATGAACACAGATCTACAGTTCAAAGATGCCGAGAAATTAGAAAAAAAATACCCATGGGCAGTTGGTTACGTAGCTGTTGCTTTGGAGAATGATCTATTTTCAGAAACGGAAATGGAAATTAAGCCGGAACAAAATGCAACAAGACTATGGTCAACTATTCTTCTTATTAAAGCACTCAAGCTCGAAGATGAGGCCAAGGCACTCAATAATACGAAGCTGGACTTTAAGGATGCTAAAGAGATTCCTGCAGGATCAGTTGGTTATGTTGCTCTCGCGCTTCAGAAAGGTATTATTACCGGCTATGATGACAAGCACGGCAAAACCTTCCGCCCGAATCAACCTGTAACTCGCGCGGAGCTTGCGGCACTTCTTGACCGTACCGATGTAGAAATGCCTGATCATGATGCTAAAGCTATTACAGGCAAGCTGGATGCAAGTGCAGCGGATGGTAAAATAACGGTTGTGAAATCGGATAATTCGAAGGTGTCACTCGTACTAGATCCGAATGTATTTATTTTCAGAGACGACAAGAAAGCTCCAGTCAGTGCGCTGGTTGCTGGTGATGAAGTGCTCGTGCGCACGTATCAAAATAAAGTGGTATTTATTGAAGTCATTAAAAAAGCTCCGGTCAGTACAGCCTTTACGGAATATGGCGTTGTGAATACATTGGAATTCAACTCGCAAGCGAAGCTTTCAACTATATCAATCACACGCGTAGAAAACGGACAATCGGTTAAGTATCCTATTGACGCCAATGTTGCCATTGTTGGCGACGCTTCACTTCTCAAGCCTGGTCAACTTGTACTATTGAAGGGCGAGAACGGGACGATTAAATCAATTGAAATTGTTAAATAAGAAGCATGAAAGAAGGCATCACCGCACGCGGTGATGCCTTTTTTTTGATATTATACGGAAATTTCGGTATGCTGGTAATTAGTTTATATCAAATCGTCGTACTGAAGGTGAGCGAATGGATAATATTTTACAGGTTAAAGGTTTAACAGGCGGTTACAGCCCAAGGAGACCTGTACTGCACGACATTTCATTCGAGGTGAAAGCGGGTGAAATGGTCGGGTTAATTGGTTTGAATGGTGCTGGAAAGAGTACGACTATTAAGCATATTCTCGGACTAATGAAGCCGCAGACCGGGGAGGTTAAGGTTGCCGGGGTAACCTTGGAGGAGCAGACAGAGCGTTATCGCTCGGCGTTTGCTTATGTGCCGGAGGCGCCGGTATTGTTCGACGAGTTGACGGTCGAGGAGCATTTGCGCTTAACCGGCATGGCTTACAGTGTACAAAATCCCGATTTTGAGACGCGGGAGGAAGAGCTGCTGATGCAGTTCCAAATGATGCCGAAACGGAAGGCATTCGCATCCCATTTGTCTAAGGGTATGAAGCAAAAAGTAATGATTATGAATGCGCTGCTCGCGGACCCTTCGCTGTTCATAATAGATGAGCCCTTTCTCGGACTTGATCCACTAGGCATTCGTTCTTTGCTTGAGAGGCTTGTCGAGGTGAAGGAGAAGGGAGCTGCTATTTTGATGAGCTCTCATATTTTATCCACGGTTGAAGCTTATTGCGATCGATTTATTGTGATGCATCATGGTCGAATCGTAGCGCAAGGTACACTGGCAGACGTCCGGGAAGCGGCAGGAATGGATTTGCGGAATGGGTCATTGGAGGATGCTTTCTATAAGCTCGTAACCGGAGGCAAGGACTGATGGGTACGGATAAAATGCTAGAAGCGATATGGAAACAGCGCTCGCGAGCGTTTCGTGCAGAAACGTTGCCCTATATACGGTATATGGGGCAAAGCGGCTTTCCCGCTTTTTTATCACTTATTTTCATAGCCTCTACTCTTGGCTACATCTCCTTGATCAAAAATTTACCGAACAACTTCCCTATTACAACAGTTGGTGTTATTTTGTTAACGTTGGTAATAGGCTGGAGTCCTCTTCGTACATGGCTTGCTTCTGCTGATACCGTGTTTATGATGCCTCGTGAGGTAGAGATGTCAAATTACTTACGCCTATCTTTTCGGTATACTACCGGAGGCTGTCTGCTTCTATGCTCGATCGCTCTACTGTTATACCTGCCGATTTATAATCAAGGCAGTGCTATTAATGGAGGCTGGTCACTCGTTTTTGCAGCAGCAGCGCTTAAGACGGGCAACGTATGGGGGGCATGGAGAGAGAGGCAAATGACGTGGCCAAGTATGAGACGTCTTATGCGTCTGCTGCGCTGGGTGTTGACCGCGCTTATTTGGACAGTGTGGCTCACCTGCGAGCTTTGGCAAGGAGCAGCTTTCGCTGTGCTTATCGGGGTTCTCTTCCTATTGGTGCATCGACTTCCAAGCAGGCATTTATTGCCTTGGGAGAGGCTTATTGAAGAAGAGGCAAGAACTCGCAAACGCTATTATGTCTTTTTTGGAATGTTCATTGATGTGCCTACGCTTCCGTCCAGCATCGCCAAACGTTCCTATTTAAGCTGGATGATGCGTGTCGTGCCCTATTCGAATAAAAGTACATTTGTCTATCTGTATACAGCATCTCTTCTGCGTTCCGAAATTGGCGGAATCCTCCTTCGACTGCTGCTGCTTGGCTGTCTAGTTATTTATTGGTTTGCGGATGCGGTTTCTCTTTCAGGCTGGGGATCGATATTCATATTGCTCCTTTTTATAGGGCTGCTTGCGGTCCAACTGGGAGGCTTGCGTCATGTTCATCGCTATTCGGTATGGAAGCATGTCTATCCGCTGCCGGAAAAGCAACGTGTCGCGCAATATCTGAAGGTGGACCGAATGGCTATGGTGCTATGTATCATTCCGCTTTGGCTCTTCGCGGCGATACCATTAGCCATGTCAAACGTATACCTGCCTAGTGCTGCATCCGCTGTTATTGTACTGATTTATTTACTCATTCGTCCGTCACGATTAATTAAAAAGCTGCATGCGGATGCTGAAGAGGAATAGCAGATTGTAGTTCCTTTTCGATGAGTTTTTACGTACGAAATCAAAACCCCCTTGCTTGTTGTTGTCTTCGAGAGACACAGCATGCAAGGGGGTTTTGGTTAAAAACATCGTATTGCTTCTAGCCTGTATTAGCTCAGTTCTGTTACCGCTTTGTAGATCGTATCGAAAAGCTCTTCGAGGTTTGCTTCCTCAATGCAGGAGAAAGCGACACGAAGATCGGTTTCGCCAAGAGCTATCGTTCCAATACCGTATTGGTTCAGCAGGTGAACACGAACTGACTCCGCGGAAACCTTGTTAAGCTTAAGACACATAAAGTAGCCGGAGTTGAATGGATAGTAGTCCCATACCTTGTTGTAGCGCCCGCTATCAAGCAGTGACTTAACAGTATTGGCACGACGTTTCATAATATCGTATTTTTCCGCTTTTTGCTGCTCGAATTCAGGTGACTGTAAAGCATGCAATACGAATGTTTGCGATGGGTGCGGTCCGCTTGAAATGGTAGCCCGAATAATACCGAGCGTTTTTTGCTCAAGTGCGTTTAACATCGCTGTAGACGAAGAGCCATAAGTAATAAAGCCTACACGGAAGCCCCATACGTATTCTTCCTTCGTTGCGCCATCTACTTTGACAGAAAGCACACGAGGATGAAGGTCAGACAGCTTGCCAAATAGCGATTCATGCATGGAATCCTCGAAGAAGAGACCGAAATAGGCATCATCAGTAACAGCAACGACATTAATTCCCGCTTCGGCTGCATCGCGAATCGCCGCAACAATTTCTTCGCCTTCTTCTGGACCAGGCGTATATCCAGTCGGGTTATTCGGGAAGTTGAGTATTACAATCGCTTTTCCTTTGTCCTTCTGTGCTAGCAAAGCCTCGCGCAAGCCTGCGCTGTTGAATTTCATTTGATCGTTATAAAGCGGATACTCTACTATTTCGGCGCCTCTGCGAACACCGAAAGTTAATTCGTAGTTTTCCCAGTTTTTATTCGGAATGATGACAGAATCGCCAACGTCGGCGAATAAATCAGCTACAATACTTAGACCGTGTGTCAAAGCGTTAGTTACGATTGGATTGCTAAATCCTTTCGTTTCAAGCGATGGGTTTTCTTTTATCATTTTGGAACGCCAAGCTGTACGAAGCTCCGGCTTACCTGCTGGCGGTGCATATTCGTACAAATCTTTCGGATTGTAAGCGGAAAGCGTCTCTTGAATAACCTTGAGATGCATAGGCTGACTATTTTCTATTGCAATACCGATAGTAGCGTTAAACTTCGTTGCTTTTGATTTCGCTTCGGCGGACTGACTGAGTATGCCCTCCTTCGGGAAATAAATCGCTTTTCCTAAAGCTGACAACATCGTGTAGACATTCGAGTTTTCTGATTGCAATGTCTCGTTTAACTGCTGAGCAAGTGGGTTCATTGACTTCATTCCATCCTTCCGAGATTATTCCTTTTTTTGTTTTCGGGTGCTATTATAACATTTTTATTACGCTGGTAGCCATTCTAGGTTCAAATATTTTCGTAACATTACTCCTCTTGCATTAAAGTTTACCACTGTTGTATGATGACGGCATATATTTACCACGGGAGGTTGCTTTATGCTGCATATTTCGCCTGATTCACTAGTATTAATGCCTGCTTTTGCAAAAATTGTTTGTGAGCCTGGCTGGAGATGGGCCAAACGAGAGAAACCGATGCCGAATTATGATTTATTTTATATTTGGAGCGGTGAGGGGGAGTTGGAGGTTAATGGCACTCTCTATGAAGTAGGCAAAGGCAGCTGCTTTCTATTTCGTCCAGGCGATTATACAAGCGCTACTCATAATCCACAGCGGCCGCTCGTATTATCCTATATTCATTTTGATGCGACAGATCCGGTAGAAATGGTGCCAAACCGTTATCGCAAGCTGAATGATACGGTCGATTTCGAATATCTGCTGTCTCGTTACGTACGGCTATTTCTCTTTCAGACTTATGCTGCCAAAGAGGAAGCACAGCTCGTGCTGAAGCAGCTTATGATTCATTTATTGCGTGAGGATAATCAGCAGCCAATTGAGAAGAAGGGGAGCAATCAGCTGACTGAGGCTATTCATGAGATCGCTAACTATGTTCGCCAAAATCCAAGCATAGCCCATCGTGTCGAGGATTTGGCGATGCGAGCGGCATTGTCGCCGCGATATTTTTCAATGAAATTCAAGGAGCTTATCGGGATGTCGGTGCAAACCTACATGATACGTACGCGAATTGAGAGAGCGCAGCATTTACTTATGCAGCAAGGAATGAATGTAACCGAAGTAGCGGATGCTTTAGGCTACCGTGACATCTTCTTCTTCAGCCGTCAATTTAAACAATATACCGGACGGAGTCCGTCAGAGATACGTTAAGAGCGCATTCGTCTTGTCCTCTATAGAGGAGAAGGCAAATGCGCTCTATGCTTTGAGGACCCTAACCGTTCAGCCGATAGGGCGGTTAATTAATCCTAGCTGCTCGCCCATTTGAACTTTAAGTCCAACCTTCAAATCCTCTCGAGGCACAAATGTCTCATCCTCCATTAAGAGCACAACAGTAGAGCCGAACTCAAAGTATGCTAGTTCATCACCCTTTGCCATTTCGTCTCGCAGTGGCTTAACATATTGAATGCTGCTTACATTCAACGCCCCTACCTTAACGACGGCGATTTCTCCTGATTCATGCTTGATGTATGTAATTAGCCGTTCATTACGGCTGAGCACGCGGCGCATATGACGCAACCCGAATTCGTTTACGGGATATACTTTACCTACAACATGCTCACGCTCTACTATAAGGCCGCTAGCGGGCGTATGGATACGATGATAGTCTGTCGGGCTCAAATAGAGCACCATATAATAACCATTCATGTAGCATGCCGCGCGCGGTGATCGGTTAAGCAGCTCATCGATTGTGTAGTCCTGACCTTTAACGTTCAAAATAGTTCCGGCATTAATCGGGCCAGCACCGGTTATACGTGCATCGACAGGACTGACCAGTGAATCTACAGCCTCATGGATCGTTCGAAGCCCAGGCTTTAGCCGTCTTGTGAAAAACTCATTTAACGTTTTATATTCGGTAAGGCTTTTTTCTGCTTCCTCTGTATTAATGCCGTAAGTCGCGGCAAATCGGGAAATAAACCGACGGCTAGCAGTTGATTGTGCGAGTTTTCCGGTTATACGGGATACCCATTTGCGCGAGCTTAATTCTGTCATGGAACGAAGCAGCCAATTTACCACAGGTGTACCGTCACATCCTTTCCTGAAAGGGACAAAACATATTTTACCCACCAATCAGTGTGACATATCCGGTAGTATTTATCAATAGATTGCGGTCGTTCTTTGATTGATTTTATGAGAACAAGCGGATGGCTGTAAGTAATTTTCGACTCGTACCAGGTTGAGTATTTTTAGCATTTAAACAAATAATAACTATTCGATAATACAGTTGAGGTGAACCTTGATGATGATGATGATCTTAATTGGACTAGCGCTTGCTATTGCAGCATTTGTTATAGGTTGGGGGAGCAGAGCTAGCAGAACAGCCAGTCGTATATTTGATGGAATAGCATTAGTGACGTTTTTTATGTTTTTTGTGATTGCCGCAACGGCTGTGATGGATACGATTGCTGATGGCACCGTTTTTATGACAGAGGTGCATCATGTGTTTTTGAATCCCCTATTGTTAGCTAGCGGAGCTTATTTGGGACCCTATACGCTTTCGAGGGTTGCGATGTTTTCGGCTCATCCAGTATGATAAGGACAGACTTTGAAAGGGGATATGAATATGAGTAAAATAAAACTGCCGATACCAGAAGCAGTCATATTTGATATGGATGGAACGTTGTTGGAAACCGAAACGCTGCTTGTGCCTGTCCATAATCGCGTATTTGAGACGCTTCGGGAGGAAGGGCTTTATGAACTTGATACACCTCCTATAGATAAGCTGTTGGGCTGCTTAGGCATGCTGCTTGAAGATATATGGCGCCAGATTATGCCAGATGCTTCGGAGGCTGCTCGTAAGCGCGCGGACATCCTGCTGCTCCAATATGAGCTGGAATACTTGGCTGCGGGAGAAGGGCAGCTGTACCCTTATGTGGAACAAACGCTGAAGCAGTTGAAAGAGCGGGGGATGAAGCTGTTTGTTGCCTCCAATGGACTCGAGGATTACGTTAAAGGGGTAGCGCAACATAAAGGAATTTCGGAGCTGTTTGACGGACTTTATAGCGCGGGTGAATATGCGACAGCCAGCAAGGTTGATCTAGTAGCAAAGTTGCTTAAGGATCATGACATACAATCTGCTTGGATGGTTGGAGATCGTTCCTCCGACGTGGAAGCTGGAAAGGGCAACGGACTACAAACAATTGGCTGCGCTTATGCTACATACGGACGAGCAGCTGAGTTGGACGGAGCAGATGTACATATTTCAGATTTTCGCGAGCTAATTGCCTTACTGGACAAATAAAGCCGCTCTTATTTATAAAAAAGTCAAAGAGGTCACATCTACGCAGTGCTGCTGCTTGAACGTGACCTCTTTGACTTTTTTTTATCATTGTCATTATCGAATCGAAAAGTCGGACTGCTTAGGCAGTAAGAGGTTATTAGCATTTTCTTTGACGAATCGCAGCGTCGGCTTGCCGGTCGGGCCGTGGTGCATGGATACTGCAGTCATGCCAAGCCGGAAGCATAGCGCCATACTGGCTGTGTTGTCGGTAGCCACATTACAAGTCAGCTTGCCGAGCCTTTTGATCATAGCCTGCATAATTACTCCGCCTATGCCTAAGCTTCTTGCTTCGGGGTGAACGACGACCATACATCCAGCCTCTCCTCCGTCTGCAGCGAAGCCAAATCCGGCTATGCGTTTATTTTGCATCGCGACCGCGATGACTGCTTCGTACTCATCTTTAAGATCTTTCTCAAGCAAAGAGCCGTCTAAATGGCGAAGCGCATGAATGGTGGAAACAGTAAGCCGCTTATCACCGAACCTTACAGCGAAGCTTATCAGCCGTTTTTGCTCTAATAACCACTCCGATGATGTAAGCAGCTTAAGCTCCATATTAGGCGCCTCCCAATTTTTCTTTTTTCGGTTTAGTCAAATAAGTTCCATAATGAAAAATAGTTTCCAGCGATTTTTGTCGAATATGTGGCTCGTCGAATTTCATAGGCTTTGAGTTAGCTTCGAAAAACCACATATTCCCCTCACTGTCGATTCCTAAATCCATCGACATCTCTCCGAGCAGCTGTCCTGACGCGCGTTCGATTTGCTTTGCAATAAGCAAGGCTTTATTTTTTGCATTAAACAACAGTTTACGCGCTTGATCTTCATTAAATGTGTGGACCAGCAATTTCTCCGGGTCTTCAATTCTGCCGCCTCGCGGTACATGTGTCGTAATGCTTGACTCGCCAGCGATACGCGCGCCAATTCCAGTGACGGTCCATTTTCCGCGTTTATTTTTTTGCACGAGCACCCTCAGGTCGAATCGGCGGTCATTGAAGGATGCGAGCTGAATGCCTTGCTGGGCAATATAGGCTTCACCGCCGCTTTCCTTTTGTATTCGACTCCAAAGCTTAGTGATCGTTGAGCAATGATAGGTCATACTCTTCTTATCCTCTTGTATTTTCAAACGAAACGGCATTGGCTTTTCCATTTGAACCTTGATTGTCATAATGCCTTTGCCTGCTTTGCCGCTCTCTGGCTTTAGATACAGGTAAGGGTGCTGTCGCATCATACGACTAAGTCCGCTAACCGTCATAAGCTTGCGCGTAGTTGGTATTAATGGTTTGGTCATCTTAGACTGTCGCAACCACTCGAATAAGTCCCACTTGTTGAAAAAAGAAGGATTAAACAGCTTAACGCGTGGATGATTGTCGCAGGCAGCGATTTTCTGTTTAACCTCCGGCAGTATTTCATCCTCCCGCAAAGGAATTCGATTATAAATAATGTCTGGGAAAGGAACGATATGCTGCTGCCAGCTATTTGATTCCTCATCGAAAATAAAGCCTCGCAGCGTGTTTCTTGTAAATAACAAATTGTTTATCGTCAGCACGTAGACGATAAATCCCATCGATTGACCGGTTCGAATCAAGTCGGCAAAGTTTTTGCGATTACCCCGGAAGAATTGATTATCGTCATCGATGGTCAAGATGGCGAATACCTTCCTACTCGCACGTAAGTGTTTGAGCCCTAGTTCTTCCGGAAGCATGCTGTCCATTAGCTATTACCTCCTTGGAATCGGCTGAGATACAAGCAATGCTCAAAAATATATGAAATGGAATCGCGCCCTTCTGAACGCAGAGCAGGGTGTTTGAAAATGGAGCGCCCAGGCTTTGCGTTGGCTTCGAACATCCATACTTCTCCGTTCTTATCAATGCCAATATCAAGACCGAGCTCACCGAGGCGATGCGGGTAATTCCGCTCAATTGCTTCTGAGAGTTTAACAGCAGCCACTTTTGCTTTCTCAAGCACCTCTGTAGATTTGCTGCCGAATGTATGGTCAAGCGCATGTTCAGGCGTCATAAGCGCGCCGCCATTTTTGACATGGGTGGTCACACTGCCGCGTCCCGCTTTTTTTGCGCCGATACCAGCTGGAACCCATTCGTTTTTTCCATTTTTATGCATATGAAATCTGAAATCAAGGGGGCAGCCGTCAATTTCAACCAAGCGAATGCCTTGCTGGATGATGTAATTGTTCAAGCTGTTCCCATGTCTGGCTTGGAGCATTCGCATTAAGCTTTGAAAGGTGTTGAATCTGAGCAGAACATTTTGATTTCCTTTGCGATAGCGCGCGAAATAGCCTCGTTTTGCATGGTAAGTCAGTCGATATATACCGATTCCAAAGCTGCCTGTCGCTGGTTTTAAATAAAGAAATTGATGCTTTTCGAGAAGCTCTTTTATTTTCTCTGATGTTGGCTTAGATACCGATTCAGGCAAATGTTGAAGCGCCTCGGGATCATTGTCGAGCAGCTTATAGACATCGGCTTTATTTAAGAAGCTCCAGTTGAAAAAAGGTATTTTTCGCTTAACGAAGCGTTCACGAAGCGCATTGATCGACGCCGAAAATTCAGCCTTGCGGCTAGGCAATCGATTGTAAATCACATCAGGTAGAGGGACAACCTTACGATACCAGCCGCCTTGTGGATTTAGAAAATATGCGTTAATGGTTTCTTGCTGCCAATTAATATCGCTGGGTGTGAATCCGAATAAATAAGCTTTTTTCTCGCCGATACGGATAATCTCCTTAATAAAGCTCGATCTTGAGCCAAAGGGATTGCTTTCCGAGTGACTAAAGTTATCGGTTAATATGCCGACTAACGGACCAAGCTTTACCTCATTGTCACCGGTGCTGACGGCATAGACGTTTCCTGATTTAGGAATTTTGATCGCTTGGCGGATTCCTGCTGACAAATACAAGTGATTACCCGGCCGCTTCAGCTGTTTAACCTCTGCAATGATAACTTCTTTGCCGAGTTTGAAGTGAACTGACTTTTTGTCGGACAGCTTCAGCTTCTTCAGCAACGGGCTGGTCAAGTAGACAATTTTATCGGACTGCTGGGAGAAATGTACGTTACAAGTCGTCAAACTCATGAATGAACCTCCTGAACATTGAAAGGCCGTAATTGGTTGCCGGTATTGGCGTAATTGGGATATTGACCTTTTGCGGTTGCATTGGTAATAAGGGCTGGAGTTAATCGTCTTGATAGCAATCGCGCGTATAAGAGCGGTCTTTCGATCGATTGCCGTACAGCTTCGTGGTCACATATGACTCGAAAGGAAGTTCGGCCAGGCTTGGAATTTGCTTCAATAAGCCAAAGCCTGGCATCCGGCTCAATACCGTAATCGAAGCCAAACTCGGCAAATCTGCCGAATTTGCTTTCTAGTCTCTTTGCTATTTTCTTGCTTATTGTATGGATTTGATCCAGTAAACGTTCGGTTTTTTCTTTGCCAAAAAGGGGAACAAGCTGCTCGGAGGTAGAACGAGCATCACCGCCGCCATGCAGGTTAGAGGTTATCTCGCCTGCTTGGCCGCAGCGGATCACACTGCCGCTGCGCGACCATTCGCCTTTGTCATCCTTTTGGAGTAATATCCTTACGTCAAAAGGCTTGTTATTATAATCTTTAAGCTCTAGGAAGGGTTGTATGATAAAAGTGGATCGATTAATGAAGCGATTGACCCATGAGTAGAATGCGTCATCCTCGGAAAATGAGAAAGAGATGGAGAAGGAATTGTTTTGACGAGTTCTTCCTCTAACAAATGTCATGCGTTCGAGAGGGCAGCGTCTTATATGAACGACACCTCTGCCTTGCATACCAACAGACGGCTTTAGAATGACACCATGATGATGGCGATCAGCAAGCTGTTTAAGCTGTACAGCTGAGTGAAAGCGAACGGTTTCTGGTAAATAACGCGCGAGCTCGCTGTCATCATAAAGAGCGTTGAAAACGTCTAGCTTGGAAGGGAGATTGCCATTTAGCATGAGATAAGGTTTATGGCTCGCTAATTTCTCCAGCATTTTTCGACAGTTAATGAGAACATTCGTTTTTGTATAAAAGCAACGGTCATAGATGATATCCGGTAAAGGTACGAGCATGCGCCTCCAGCTGTTTTGAACAAAGCGATAGCCACTAATCTCAGCAGTACTCTCCCGAAATCCTTCAGCAGAAAATACAAACACATCAATGCCGAGTCGTTTCGCGGTCATGGTCAGATCGCGGTAAAATATCGGCTCAGGCAAAACCGGAGCCATCTCCGTTCCATTTACGGGATAATCAATAGAAGCAACGAGGATACCAAGCTTGATTGACCCAGTTATCATAGGCGCCTCCGTTAAAAGCCCGATAAAAATCGGGAATATTGAATGATTCTGGGTACGGATGGACGAATTTTTTGCTCCTTCAGCGGCGTGTTATCACTTTTGGATGGCTTCGAATTAACTTCAAGAAGCCATACGCGTCCGCTCGTATCCAATGCTAAGTCAATACCAAGCTCACCGAAATGAGCGGGAATTTGCTCATCGATGCCATGAGCGATATGAAGGGCTGCCTCTTGCAGTCTCTTTGCCGCGTCTTTTCGACTAACATTCGATTGTAAATTCGATTTCACTATAGCTTCCAAAGCAGTGCTTAACGTTCCGCCGCGTGCCAGGTTGGACACGAAATGCTGACTTCCAGCTGTACGTGCGACGATTGAAGTAATCTTCCATTTTCCTTTTACATTCTTTTGAACCAGCGCGCGAAAATCAACAGGCCGGCTCTGGATTTCGATGAGCTGAAGTCCCTCCTGAATTTGATAGCGAATAGTTTTCATTTTTGCTGATATGGAAGAGAAAAGCTTCGTCAAGCTGGTAAATTCCTGCTTGCGCGTACCTGCTGCTGTTGCATACATCGCCTGAAAGCTGTTCGTTCCTGAGCCAGTTATACGAATGATGCCCTTCCCTAAGCTTCCGCGTATAGGCTTTAAGAAAACGTTTCTATGGCGAGAACACATTGCTTTGAGCATGTTGTAGTTCCGTAGTAAATGAGATTCAGGCAAATAGCGGATTAATGAATCATCTTTTTTCAGCGCATCAAAAACCTCGGCTTTATCTAGAAACTTTTCATTGAAAACAAGTGTCTGATGATTTAATTTCACTTCTTCAAAAAAACGCTGTACTCGGGGTTTGCTTTCTAATTTTCTTGATGTAATGCGATTGTTGATGATGTCAGGAATAGGCAGACTGACTCGTCGCCAGGTGTCTGAATAGATCCAGCCATCAATGCTGCTTAGGCTGCTGCCGATTTGATTCGGGGTGAAAAAATAAACATACGCGCCTTGCGCTGCACAGGCATCGATTAATTCCTTGCAAAACATAGTAATGGAGCCAAATGGTTTGTCTGGTATATGAGGATAATCTTGACTGATGAGGACGCCAATAAGCGGTCCAAGCACAAGGGTTGAAGTATCCGAATTGTACTGCAGTCTAATTGTCGTACCAAACCATATTCCCATTTGCCTCGCTAGGCTTTGACTAACCCGCATCCCGTCATACCTTGCAACAGGTATGACCTTCACATGCTGATGAAATGAGCCGAATTTCAGTTGGATATGTTGGCCTTGTGGAATTTTCCATTGCTTCATCAGTGCTTCGCCTAGCATTAGCGTATCTATGGGCAGCATGTCGGAGCTGATCACCTGAACAGCTACTTTCGATTTGAGCATCATAAAGCTCCTTCCAGGCAGGAGGTGATGAAAGAGAGAGACGGCCTATAGGTTTTTGTGACGTATTACCTCATCATATGAGGACATCTATTCCTTGGTGAATCAGAAAGTACGCGATACGGATCGATTGTTGATTAGAGTCATAGTTCATATGCTTCATTCATAGGCTGTTAATACGGACAAGTTGATAGCCGTTTACAACGATATAGAGGAGTTGAATGGAATGTTTTCCGGTAAAGGCCGTCATTTATTGTATTTGATTATCGCGCTTTCGATGCTTGTTTATGGATGGCCGCAGCTTGAGTTTGGAGGTTCGTGGAATGCTGCCAGAGTCTTTGGTCTCATTTGGACGTTGTTTGCTCTTCTTATTGTTACAGCCAATGTAAATGCGTTGCTGCTCGTGAATGAGGAGAAGCGTAAGGAGTTGGCGCGGATTAAGAACGCTAAAGCAATGCTATGGGAGCGCAGACTGCTGCAGAGGGCTGCCGGTACTAGAAAAGCTAGAGGTTAGATTGATTGTGGTGAGAGTTATATCTGTATGAAATTAAAAAAGATGCAATGGCGTTAATTGGAGGCCACTGAAAAACTTACGTTTTTAATTTGTTAAAGATTTGTTTTAAATCAAAAAGGCGATATTTCGTTCACATTGGAACGGAATATCGCCTTTCTTTTTATTCTTTTA
>NZ_JBWDNM010000012.1:0-248791 GCF_056269185.1 Paenibacillus sp. J31R122 | reverse complement strand
TAAAAGAATAAAAAGAAAGGCGATATTCCGTTCCAATGTGAACGAAATATCGCCTTTTTGATTTAAAACAAATCTTTAACAAATTAAAAACGTAAGTTTTTCAGTGGCCTCAATCAGATTAGGAAGATCTTTTCGATAATTCAATTCATTTTATGCCATGCCGCCAATCCCCTTCACCTAGGGCAATCTCTAACTTCCATTCAAAGGAAGCATTTGCCGGGATCACTTGAGCAGTCCCATTACCGATTGCCATTTCAAGTGAATCGTAATAGCCAATGCTTGGCTCCAAAGCACAGGTCACTCGATCATTGAACATTCCTTCGTCCATCCAAATGCCTAAGTATGGAACCTTGTCCTGCGGCACCGAAAGAATCAAAAAATTGCCGCTCTCTTCGCCGTATAATCCTGACCATCCTGCTGGCACCTGGCCATCGTAATAAAACTTTCTCGCATCTCCGGTAAGCTCCGGCGTAATTAGCGATACGTCTTCCCAAGCATACGATTCTCCAGTTTTCAGACTATGACCGTTGTATACACACAGCATTTCCTCCATAGACTCCGGGAGAAGAATACGCGTTGCTTCCGTGATAACAAACTGTGGGTGGGGTACCCACAAAATCGGCAAGTGGTGATCGCCGGTATTGTGAGCGCAGTATTCCAGCTTGATCCGATCCACAGAAGGAAATGAGATTCGTCTCGTGAACCGATAGGGAAGCTGTGGACTCTGGACAGAGCAAACAACTGCGTTCTCTTCGATCGAATACTCCCAAGGAATGGACCACAACTCACCATGATCCGGGAGTTTAATGTCCCCCTCTATTACCGATGAACAAGCATTTATAGTAGGAAAACATTCATCCCAACCGCTCATATCCCAATCAGTGAACGTCGTGCCATATTTCGGCTGCTGCAAAGAGCGATTGCCCGAGTCTATCAGCCATTCCTTACCCGTAGGTTTGTATTCAATAGAAACCAGCTTCCCTCCAAGCTCTGGAACGATTTCTATGCGGATACTACTACTTTCAATTTGGATGGAAAAGAAGCCTTTATACGTGCTCGCTGTTATGTTTGTCGGACTCTCGTTATTCATAGGCACATCGCCAGATGGATGTGGGCGCCAGAATGATTAGCCTCCAAACGAAGAGCATTTTCAAACTGCTCTCTCGCTAATTTAGAATGACCAAGACCTAGATGACCGAGTCCCATCATGTACCGGCAATGAACTTCATTCCGAACGTTTAGGTCGTCCTCGAACACGAGGAAGTCCGGTAAGGAAACAGCAAAATAATCAAACTTCACTTCATCGAAAAGGTGCTTTTCTGCGTAATCAATCAACTTATAGAAACGCCGTTTAGCTTCTTTCTCATTGCCAAGTGCAAGCCAAGCCATTCCCTGATAGAAAATCATATCCGGCGGTTGATCGTTGTAGTAAAGCGCGCTGGCTGGTTCTTCCAATCCTTGAGAAGCCTTAATGAAACATTGCTGCGCCTGATTGAACTCTTTTAACCCTTCGTGCGCCAATCCAAGATAATAATAAACATTATTCTCTTGCGCCCCCGACAGCTTACCTTCTCCTAAATTGTCCGGATAGATCAGTGCTTGCTGTAATAAAACAACTGCCTCAGCAAATCGCTCTTCGTCCAAAGCTCGCTTAGCCAATTCGATATGAGCCAATACATGCTGACCAGTTACTTTACCCTCACCACCCTCCCATGGGTGGAATTTGCGTACACGCATCGCTTGGACTGCTTGATCGTGGTAGCCTTGCGCATTCAGCAGTGTAATATACTCTACATAGAGATCGTCACGTTTGTTAACCAAATCTAGATGATTCTCCAGCTTTCCACAGCGAATGTCTGGCGCATAACCAAGCTTTTTATACAGTTGGTCAAGCTCGTAGAATACACGTGCATCATCAGTCTTACAAGCAAAAGCCTTTTCCATCGCAATAAGAGCGTTTGCTGCATCTCCAAGTTTGTTGTAGTAAGCAAGTGAGAGATTGCGGTGAACGGTTGGGAAATCGTCGCGAATGGAACGAGAGACTTCCCAATGGGTGATTGCATCCTTATGTCTTTTTTTATCATAATACCAATTACCCAAGTAATAATGAGCCTTGTCATCCCTTGAATCGGCTTCAATCACACTCGTCAACACTTGTAAATCAAATAAACTATTCGGAAAACAGTAATCCGCTGCAGCTGCATTTCCAGCTTTTCTGAAGAGCTGTGCCGATTCTGAATCCCCTGCTTTTTCATATAAATAGCCAAGCGTGTAATAAAGCATCGGGTACGCTTCTGTTTGGCTGTCTTGCACGATTCGATGAACCACTTCAATCGCTTCCTCGAACAAGCCACAGTTGGAATAGTCGGATGCCAGATTCATATAATTGTGCGCATCCCCTCGCATCAGTCTCACTAGCTCGGCTTTCACTTCGCCGGCTAGCTCTTGATCCCCTTGGGCGGAAAGCGAAAGGTACCGTTCATTGGCTGAGCCAAAGTCAGCAATATCAAGCGCGAGCGTCTCCTGCACATAGGATAACGCTTCATGAATCTGACCCAGCCTACGAAGAAGCGCAGCTTTCAGATGACGCGCTTTGTAATTTCGCGAATTGCGTACTAGAGAACGATCAACTAAATCTAGCGCTTCTGCATATGCACCCTTTTCACAAGCGATTTGTGCAAGCGAGAAGTACCCGGCATCCTGCCACGCAGCGGACCAAGTCGATTTATATAGCGCAGCAAAAGACTCTTCTAAACGTCCTTGCTGTTTAAGTGTAACACCTAATTGATAGAGAGCTTCGCTGTCATAAGGGTTCGGGTTCCGCCAGGTGAGCGCATTTACTGCTGTACGGAAATGACTTTCCGCCTCTGTAAACAGTCCTCTGCGCAGCAAGAGTGTACCATAAGCCACATTAATGCGACTATCGCGCGGATCCCGCTTCAATCCTTCGAGATAGTAATCCTCGGGCTCAAACGTAGCATGGCGGTACTGTTCCAAATGCAACCCAGCCAAATAAAGCTGCTCATTCGTTTGGAGCTCCGCTGGCTCCTGCAGCGGTTTAGCTGCATCCGGTACCTGCTCGATCGACGGTTTAGCAGGTTGATAGCTTATGAGTAAGTTGCCTTGTGCATCCCTTACAGACAGCTTCAGGTCATGCGGTTGATCATTCTCATCAAGTGTAATGACCGATTTGAACGTTTGCGTCGGAGATAGCTCCACCGTTTCCTTTAAATAAATACGATGGCTCCCTTTTAATTCTACTGTTGCATCTACGAATAAGGAGGTTGCATAAGCTAACACGACAGCGTCACGAGTATTCGCATTCACTTCTAAGTTAACAGCAGCATCAATAGAAGCATTTTTGACAACACCAATATTTTTGTAAGGCATGAAATATTGTTTGAACGATTTTTCTTCATAAGGCTGCAGCCATGTAAAGTCTGGTTGATTATCGGTGTATACGCCGGTCATCAATTCTATATAAGGTCCGTCCTCATCGGTCAAGTTGCGATCCCATGCTTGCCCGAATTCATCATTCCCCCATGTCCATTGCTTCTTACCTGGCGAAATATGATGATTAGCTACGTGAAGCAAACCTGCTTGAACACCATGATCATAACCGCCGACGAAATTATAGTCCGATTTATAGGCCATATAGGAAGTAGGTACCGGAATGTTTTTGTAACGTGAAATATCCACTCCGGCGGAATAATCCATTTTGTAATAAGTGCCTGTTGCAATTGGGAACTTGGAGACGTCGCGTTTTCCGTGGTCAAAGACTGCCGTCACGTCTGGTGGAAATACGGATTGCGTATCGTCGTTAACTGCCACTGCGGGGTTTGCCCACCATAGGAAAGTCTGTGGCTCCGGTGTTCGATTATATAGCTGTGCAGAAATTTCTAAATAAGCTTTGCCCGGATATAACGTGAAGCCTGCAGTCACTTTCGTTCCATACATGCGGTCGATCTCACTCACCCAGACTGTAGCGCTTCCATCTTCATTGTCGGTTAGTTTGTATTCAACAGGTCCATATGTATTTGGACGATGATGCTGAGGCCAGTTGAACTCGATGCCGCCTGAAATCCAGGGACCGGCTAGGCCAACCAGTGCAGGTTTAATAACACGATTATAATAGACGAAATCATAATTATTCGTTTTGTCTAATGCACGATAAATCCGCCCGCCAAGCTCTGGCATGATCTCAATTCGAACATATTCGTTTTCTAGTATCACGAGACGATAAGCTTGCTCTGTTTTCTCATCTTCAATTTTATCAATAACCGGATGAGGGTATACCTTACCAGTGCTTCCTTGATAAACACGTTTTTCTAAGAACATGGGATTGCGTTCCGGCTCTCCAATACCATAGGTGGGGATTAACTTCTCTTCTTCCCAAACGCGAACTTTCTCACTCAACCTCATCACTCCCTTTCTTGTTTACTTTAACCTGTAAGAGGGTAATCGCCAATTGACAATATGCTTAATATGATGGATTATATTCTTATTTACGTAGGAGGAATAGGAATGAATGATGCTGGAATTTCCGAAGGCTTTGATGAACAAAAATTGTTCGTCCTTCCCGAATATATGCAGACAGAACTATCCCGCTCAGAACTGACGCGAGATTTATTCGTAAGTGATATCGGATTTTTCCCAAATGCTCGTTATCATTATCGGGAACGCCCCGAGGGAAGCCCTTCCTATATACTTATCTTATGTTCGGATGGAGAAGGTTGGATTGAATTGGATAAACAGAAAGCGTTCCCTCTGACCCAAAATCAACTAGCTGTCATTCCTGCTAACACGCCACATCGATATGGCGCTTCCACCGATGCCCCATGGAGTATTTACTGGTTTCATCTTCTGGGAGACCACGTAACCACCTTCATTCGCATGTACGGGATGGATGCCGGTCCCGTTCATCTACCGCTCGGCACACTAACCGAGTTCAGGGATGTATTTGATAAGTGCTTTGTGTTGCTATCGGATAAAACCTACTCGCTTCCCATCCATACACACGTATCCCAGTCTATGCGCCAACTGATCAGCGGCATAGGTATTAGCGCGGGAGGAACAGCCAAAGACAAAAAAAGAGAGCAATATCTGGAACTCGCCATCCGATACATGAATGAACATTTGGATGATTCCATAAAGCTCTCTGATTTGGCCAAGCATACCGGCTTGTCTAAACAGCATTTGATTTTAATGTTTAATGAACAAACGGGATTCCCGCCAATCGAATACTTTCTCCGGATGAAAATCCAAAAGGCAACCCAAATGCTCAGCTTAACGGGTCTGTCCATCAAAGAAATCGCTGCAAACATCGGTATAAACGATCCTTATTATTTCTCAAGGCTATTTAAAAAAATGACGGGCTCCGCCCCAACCGCCTATCGGAACGTCCCGAAGGGATAGAAAGTTATATCGCATAACGAAGGAGGGTTTCAAATGCAAGTGGAAGTGTGGTCAGACATTGCTTGTCCATTCTGTTATATTGGTAAACGGCGTTTCGAAGCCGCACTTGAGAAAACATGGGGCGAATCGTAGCCATTAACCGTGCTGAACCCTGCTTCTGTCGAAGCAGATCCAGTTTGTGCTTCACATTTTATTATCAAATTTCCATTCCCCATTCTCTATTACCAATGTGTACACAGATTCATCTTTTTCGTCATTCTCCCACGTTCTGGTTACTTCTATGAGTACATCATCGTTATCACTTACTTCAATATTAGTTATGACTATTGATTTTAATTTCAAGGATTCTTTATTTATTTCATAATAAATTTCTACCATCTCATCTATTGTTACTTCATCCGTATAGTCTCCTGTACACCATGAATAAGCTTTTCTTACAAATGATTCTGTTGAATAATCCTTCCATTTATTAATATCATTAAAGTTTTGAAAGTAATTGTTAACAGTGATTCTAAACTCTTCATTAGGTATTTTTTGTATTTCATAATTTACTCCTATTATTTCTTTTGCTCCACACCCTGTGATAAAAATAATGATTAGAATAAAAATAATAATAGCTTTTCTAGGTTTCATGTTATCTCCTTAATTTAATTTCCTAAAAAATCATTCCTTCTTTACTTCAAATTCAATAAGCCAGCAATCCCTGAATTCCCCTTCATGCCATTCGTGCTTTTCAAGATATTTCTTTTTTATAAATCCATTTTTCTCATATGCCCTAAGCGCTCTTTCATTCCAAGCTTGCGGATCCATTACAATTTTATTAGCCTCTTTACTTTCTACAAGATATTTAACAGTTTCATTGATTAGTTGAGATCCAATTCCTTGGTTCCAGTATTCAATTTCTCCAATAAACTGATCCATGCCATATATCTTCCCTATGTATTCTTTGAAGTCATACTGTTCAATTTCTTCATCATCAATAAGGTAGAATTGAATATAACCAATGTCCCTTGTTTTATACTGAATGATACATTGAGTTATTCCATCCCGATCCTCAAAAAAATGTTTCAGCACTAATTCCATATCGTGTGGTCTATCACGACCTCCATAGTATTCCAGTACATTTGGATTTGATAGCCACTTCACAAGCAAATCAGCATCTTTAGGTTCAAGACTTCTAAGACATATTTCATTATTCTGAAAAATAATCATAATGTTGCTCTCCTAATCTTTTGTATTTATGTATTTGCGGGAAATTCACATAACTGAAGAATCACCTGATATACCTATGAAAAAAAATTCCCGCATCTCGGGATCGTCCATTTCTGGAACTACACGTCCTCGGTGCGGGAAATCATTAAGTGTTTGTGCTTTATCAATAACATCATTATTCAATTTCTTCGCATTAGCTTCCGAATCTCTTCGACTGGTACCCCAAGCGCAATTACGCTTGATTAGTGTGCTTCACTTTGATTAACCCGTTTAATTAGTGCTAGTATAGCTTAATATCCCTAGATTCACAATTGCTATTCAGGTTATTTCAGTATTACCAGCCTATCCTTTAACTCTTTCAGCTGTGCCAACTGTTCCGGGTCAATCACACCAAAATGATTTACCTTAGTGTCAAAACCAATTACATAAGATTTTTCACTCGCTGTTCTCACTTGTTTTTCGACATACTCTATTGTTTTCGAAATGCCAGCGGCACCCCAACCCCAACCGCCTGTTCCAATAGGCCCAAACAAGAAGTTTTGAACGTCAGTAGTGTCTTTTGCCCAACGACCATCATGCGGAAAAGTATCGAAATTATTAATTTCTCCGGCCGTATAATCATGGTACTCCGTGGTTTTAGCAAATGCGATAGATGGATCTGTTCCTTGATTAGTCGTTATGATACTATAGGGATTTCCAGATTTGGCGGCATTGGCTAAGGTTGAAATATTATATTCCAGTGACATATCATTTTGGCTTTCCAGTGCGCCACCCGCATACATTCCGTCAAACCACCATCCAGCGATTTTATCCCCGTAATGTTCTGACCACCATTCAACCATTTCACAATGGATTTTTTTCGCTGCCTGACTGACGGGACCATTGGAGCCGCGTATTCCCTTAAGAGCAACCTCCGTCACACGATAATCTTCGGAATTCCAGTGAGCGCTGTGTGGAGGATTGGAAGGCAGATAAAGCATTACCTTGATACCATAGGGCGCTACTGCGTCCGCGATCTTCATAGGCAGATCATTTTCCACCGAAACCGTTTTGGGATTTGCTTCTTCCTCTCCTAAAAGGCCTGCTTCACGCAAATATTGATCGTAAACTTCGTTTGGCGCACTGTATTCCGCAGCGTTTTGACCCAAAGTTACAATAATATATTTTACCCCGGTTTGACTGATTTGCTCTGCATATTTTTCCGCGTCAAATTCCCCTATAAACTCATTCCAGGTCTGATGATTCATATCCCATTTTTCACCTGGCTCAGTAGAAACGAAATCCTGATTTACAAATTCGGATAGAAGATGATGTGAAACGCCGTATTGTGCCTCAAGGAACCAATCGGTAAGCGGATTCCCCTCTGTTGCAAGCACCGGTCCAGCCGCATCGCTTATAGCTAGAATCGCTCCCATATTACTATGAATATCAACAGTTCTCACATCGCACTTTAAGTATTTCCCAACATATTTATCCAACAAAATAATAGTCTGCGTATTAATCCCTTGCAGCTTCGAGTATTCTCCGTCGACTGTGTCGGAAATATACCACTGATATTTTGTTTCTCCCTTTGCATCATGATCAGCATCTGTAAAAGTATACCTTACTTTCAATATGCCTTTTACATGCGGTTCTGTACCGAGTTTCGGAGAAAGGTTTTCAATTGTCGCAATCAATGCAAATGAAGCACTGTTGCTCCCCGCAATACTAGAATTCATCACCATCACTCCACTCTATAAATTCGAATGACTTTACTTTGAAAATCCCCTCTGAGATCGATCTTTATACCCATTTTCATTAAAGCTTTTCCACTAAGCGGGTGATCCAAGCCTTCCACGGTATATAAAGCCTCTTCATTCAGTCCTTGCAAACGAATCTTAGGGAGATGATTTGCAAAATTATTAGATTGTAAAAAAGCAAATACAACGGCTTCTTTCTGGTCATTACTAACATACATAACCGATGCTACATGACTATCACGCACTGATTTGAGTCTATATTGGTTTCCATGCTGGACCACTGATCTTATTTCTTTATACAAAAGAATGAGTTCCTTGGCTTCTGCCTTTTCTTCGTCATTCCATTTTAATAAATTCTCGCCAATCCCCAAATTCCCCATCATGGCACTGTGAAAACGATACGCCAGAGGAAGCTTTCTACCGTTTACCCAATTCACTTCAGCGGTAACCCATGATTCCATGATCTTGGCACAGTATGCATAAGAGAACCCTTCTTGAATCTTTAATCGGTCAAACGCATCGGTATTGTCACTCGTCCACACTTGGTCAAAATACTGTAAAATGCCTAAATCAACTCTTCCCCCTCCCCCTGCGCAGGATTGAAAGATTACATTCGGATGTTTTTCTTTAAGCCTACTAACAATTTCATATACTCCCCAAGCATGCCTTACCCAAATTTCCTTTTGTTCTTCCGTAGGTGCTGATGGAAATCCAGGCTCACTCATGTTTCGATTCATATCCCACTTGATGAACATAATAGGATTGTGCGTTAGAAGTCGATCGATGCTTTCGAATAGATATTGTCTCACGTCACTTCTAGCGAGATTTAAGATAAGCTGATTTCGAGACAACGTGCGCTCTCTTGTTTCAAAATGATACACCCAATCAGGATGTGCACGATAAAGATCGCTATCAGGATTTACCATTTCAGGCTCCAGCCAAAGACCAAATTCCATCCCTAAATCATTTACTTGTTGAATCAATCCTTGAAGTCCATTAGGAAATTTTTCTCGATTAACAGTCCAGTCGCCCAGCCCAGCTTGATCTGAATTTCGTGCGCCAAACCAACCATCATCCATCACGAATAGTTCTGCACCGATCGATGCTGCAACTCCAGCTAATTGTGCTTGTTGTTGTTCGTTCACATCAAAACTCGTTGCTTCCCATGAATTGTAGAGCACTTTTCTTAGTTTTGTTCTGTTTTCGATTGGCAGTACATAGTTGCGTTGATAGTTATGAAGGTTTCGACTGGCTGCTCCAAATCCTTGACTCACATACCCGACTACAAACTTAGGCGTTTCAAAAACACTACCCGGCTTGAGATTCCAGGCAAAATCGAAATCATTGATCCCCGCACTAATTTTCACATTATGAAACTTATCTTTTTCAACAACAATTTTCCAGTTCCCGCTAAATGCCAACGCACCAAAGTATACCTCACCTTGGATTTCATCTGCTTTCCCGTCTTGATCAAACATAAAGAATGGATTTGCATTATGACTGGTTATGCCTCTTCTACTTTCAAGAACCTGTTTCGTATCTGGCAGCATCACCTGATTAAGTTGAGTTTCCGCCGCCCAGCTTCCAGTAAGATAAGTGAATCTGTAATCCTTCTCTCTTGGCAAATGGATTGAACCTGTAAGTGCTTGCTCCAACGTCATATTATCGTTACCTTTATTAAAGATCTCGCAACGTCTTTCAATGAGGTCACAATCTGGAATGATTGTATAAAATAGCTTGATCTCTAATGGATAGTACACATCCTTCATTACTATTAAAAGTGTATTTTCCATAATTTCGTAATTCACATATTCCAAAACAACATCTCGTACATGATCATGAAACGTCACTTTTAAGTTGGGTTCTGTAAATTTAGCTTTTCCCCAACCCATATATTCCTCTTGACTCAATTCACTCCCCGTAGAAAAGGGATAATCTGTAATCGGCTCTGCAATCGGATAATCGGAAAGGTGTGGGAGTTTTTCTCCAAAATAAATATGATTGAGCGTCCCCTTTGCACTTAATCCGAAAGCATAAGAAATGCGATCTCCTTCAAGAACCCAAACCTTTTTTTTGTCATCATACTTAATCATATAAACCCCTCCGATATACACTTATGTTTTTCTGGTTTAGTTCAAGAAATCGTCCTCATATATTGTTCTGGCGTAGTGCCTGACCCCACAATGACCACTTTTTCCTCGACTGAGGTTTGGAAACTAAGGAGCCTGCCTGAGATCGTTTCAGCTTTAAGGCCATTGCGATACAAATCAACGCTTTGTTCCGCACTCCAAGGATTATTTACATCACATATTTCTCCGAGACTGGAATTAATCTCGACAAATTCTATATTTTCCGATCTCAATGAAGAGGTAACGATAAAACCTTTTTTAGCCCGCAGCTGGAATGCAGCGTCAATATCCTTAGGCCATGCACCAAACACATGGATGACGGGGTTCTCACCCGGTCCTTTGGCTAACGATTGAAGCAACGCGTTCTGCATTCCTTCGACGAACACGCCGTCCTCCTGAATGGACATCGTTTGCGTTCCATTATTGGTAGACGGCAGACGGTTAGGGTTAGAGACCATAAACGCTTCCCATTGTTTTAAATGCGAAGCGAGACCCAACTTCACCATGTCACTGCGACCCATACGAGCCAAATCGGTCATAAATCTCGACCACGATCTGTCGATAAAACCGGCAGTTTCTCCAATTAGATATTGATGATAAGCTTCCTGCGTTTCCAATGTGTTCATATTCAAATCCCAAGCTTCCAAATTAACTCCACTAGCCTTCGATTCCAGGTTTACTTGGTCAAAAGAGATCAATTCCACCTGATACTCATCCCAAGCCGTTGGTTTTTCTTGCAATAAGAAGATCATCGGATTTCGCGCCAGCGCATAGGTTGGCTTACCGTCGTCTCTAGTCCTTGGCAAAGCTGCATCGGTGTCGCTGCTGAGCGGATTCGGCGCCAAATGATCGACTATGTCTTGCCAAAGAGGAATCAAATCCGCATCCAGCTGCAGCAATTGTGCGGCTTTGATCGCTGTAGGAAACAAGCCCCTCATATAGTTCAAGTCGTTTAATACATCATCCGCTCCCCAGATCGTCTCCGCAAACCCTGTCTTGTAAATGTGATATTTATTGTCCGGTCCTTTCTTTAGATTAGGGAAAGTACGGTAAAACTCAGCGGCTCCCTTAATAACTGGATACGCGGTATTTCTTAAATAATTGATATCCAGCTTATATAAATACCGATCCCAGAACATATTCGCGACATCAGCGGCATCGTATAGAAGGTGTGAATGCCACCCTGCTTTCATTTGTCCACCGCATCCATCGATCGTCCACCGCGAATCTGCCCCAGCGATCCTATTATTCTTAAAGTCTATTACCTCTTGTGTGAGATCAAGACCGTTCAGCAAGCTGTTTTGCAGCGAGGCCGCAATGTTGTCAGGCAATACCTCCGGACCGTCAAAGGGTGACGTCTCCGGGAAATAGATCCCTTGGCTTCCCCATTGTTGCCGGGCAGCCTCCCTATATTTAGGCAAATTTCTGGAAAACATATTCACAAACGGATCAAGCAGCTCCGGATGGTTCCCCGTTTCCAATGCGTAGTAGGCCCGGTTATCGTTAAAGTACCAATACTCCGTTCCCCAAGCAGCATAGCCGTTGTCCGTATTAAACAATAATCCATTGAATTTTGCCGGATATGTCCCTCTGAAGCATGAAGCCGCGATATAGTAGAAATTCACAAAATGGGCACCGTAGTCTTTTTCGTAGCTTTGTCCCTGTACCTCAGGGAAATAAACGAATGACTTGGACCAGTAATTGTGCCACCAAGCTGTATGAGACTGATAGATCTCTTCATACCCTGCATTCATCGCGGCTTCTGCCGCCGCTAATGCTGTTTCCGCAACATTTTCTGTTTTTGTCATGCTTGCGGCGCTGCCGATGCAGATGGTAAAGCTGCCGGTTCCCGCTGGAACGGTAAGTCTCATTGTTGTTTCGTTCAGTTGACTGGCCGTAGCCGCTCTGCCCGAAATATCAATAGCAACCGCGCTCCTGTTGTAAAAATCATTAATCGTAATGCCCGTATCTGCAGACTCCTCATAAGTTTGCGTTAAAATAATTCGACTGTTGCTTTGGCTGAAGGCCGATACCGCTGTATAGTTGTTTTTCGTTTCCAATGGGCCAGATCGCGTCATTGCCAAATCGATGTGAATCACTTCAGGAACGGCTCTTGTATCGTTTACATGAATGATGATCACATCCTGCTCACTCCATGCCAGCACACTGGCCGTCAAGCTGCTGCCTTGTATACTTTCTATCGCATTGAATAGGGAAAGAGATTGAGGTACGTTATCCGATGGGAAAACAATTCCCCCGAAGTCAACGCTTACATTTCCAACCGCGCCGTAGTAGTCGCCCATCAAGCTGGTTGCAGATGAAGCTCCGTTATGACCGAAAACATCAACCCGATTCAATTGTGTTTTTAACTTTGTCGGTTCTGTCCATATTAAGCCACCAACACGACCGTTGCCGATCGGCATTCCAAGATAGCTGGCTGCAACTTGTTTATCAAAAAAAAGATCCGCCCGCGAAACCAGACTTTCATAATCTACATTCAACATCTAAGATTTCCCCCTGCACTATTCTGTCATCCGCTATGCGTATAAAGTAAAATCCTTTATGATTACAGTATCCACACTGCTATTAATAACAAGATTGACCTTTTTGATTTTCTTATCCAGTTTAATTAATCGTTTATGCCCAATACATTCCGCATTAAATATTTCCTCCGTTCCATTTTCAGTTTCAACTGTAACTGAAAAGTCACGGACTCTTTCACCATAATGGATATCCTCCATAATGGATATGTTTTTGACATGGGTTAGTTCTGTCAGCGCTATCTCATGATTGTTTCCAATCCCTCTCGTTGACTTGACAGGATTTGCATATATCTCCCTTACAAGTGCGCCGAAATCTTCAAATTGCTGCACATCAGGAAAATAACCGTCACGATGGATCGCCATTCCCATTAACAAGTTGGAATTTCGTCCAACGCTATTATAATAGCAGTTAAGCAGGTGTTCTGGTGAGTAGACGAAATGGTCTTCTCCCTCTTTCCAGACCCATCCGCCACCCATTGCATGCTGTGACCTGTTTCCCATATCAGATTCCGCAGGTATCCAATACTTGCCCTTGGTGTTCCCCTTGCCGAATTCTGGTTCCTCTTCGGTTCCACCGAATGAATTGCTGTTTCTATGGTCGGTTGACCAGCAGTTAACTGGTGCCTCTCCCCTCTCGTTGCCTACCCATCTTAAATTATGTATTTGCTCCTGCAAGCCTTGGAAACATACTGCATCAGGCTGGTATTTTTCAATTAATTCCAAAACATTAGGACCACCTTGACTGCGTGGTATGACTCCGCCATCAAACCATATTTCAAACAGTTCCCCATAATTCCCCCAAAGTTCTTCCAACTGTTTATCTACCACTTTGACATACTCTTTGTATTGCTCTGATTGCTTATCATTAAGCACATCGTCGTTTATCCCGTAGTAGCCGTTGCAGCCTGTCGAATAATAGAGACCGGGTTTAATATCATACTTTTTACATGAATCAATAAAATCTTTTACTATATCTGCTTTTCCATCTAAGTAAGGGGAACCCTCAACTGAGTATTTGTTTTGTTTTGTTGGCCACATAGAAAAACCAGTTACATGCTTTGCAACAAAAACAGCATACTTTGCACCCATAGCTTTCGCTGCTTCCATCCACTGATCCGTATCGACCTTTTTTGGGGTAAAGGTTTCTGCTGTCATGACATGCGGAGAAGTTTTCCATTCATTCGTTGGAAGATCTGGATGAAAGGTTTCCAAATTGTAATGAATGATCACGCCTAATTCACAATTTGCCCATTCCTCTTGCTGTTTTGTTGGTATTGGATTTATATTCATATAACTGCCCTCCATTTTCTTTTTAAACTAATCCATCGGGATATCATTAGTTGTACATAAGAAAAGTCTCGCATGATGTGGACGAAGCTCAACTGCTATTTGCTCAGATTGATAACTGAGCTCCTCATCTGTCCAGAAATCGTGAATCAAACAAGAGTGAGGCAGTGTTACTTCCAGGGTAGTAGATACATCCTCATAATTAAACACAGCGATCAATTGCTTGTTACCTAAATTGATTCTACCTACTTTGAAGCTGCTATCATCAAATTTTGCCGGCACATTTGTAGGCTTGAGTAGTTTCCGCAGTATTGCTTTTGTATTCTCGGATTGCTCCATCAAGTTATCTCCTGACAGAACCATTCCACTGGAGCAATAAATATGGGTCGCATGAAATAGATATTCATCATCCGTCAATATGTATTGAATCCTTCGGCTTGTGGAATTTTGTAATGACCGCCATCACTATAACCAGTAATGCTACTAATACTATCAATCGTTCCGACATACTGCGAAAGCTTACTATACCCTTCACCGTAGACCGGAGTGCACACATCAAATGGTAAATCTCTCTGAAACAGAACGATCTCTTTAATGTTATATCCTATGTCACCATGATTGATCAGCTTCGAATCGCAGGTATCATTGTTCCATTGTGTTTGCAATTCAACATGTTCATGAGCAACCTCTTGTTCCCTCATCAGCCTTACAGACCAATCCGCTTGCTTCACATCAAATTTGTTGCCTTTCATTGCCCAATCCTCCCTATATGACTAGTAAATGTTTCAAGACCATCCAGGCAGAGCCGACCTTGTCATACATCTTACTAAAAATACGGGGAAATTGGCTTTAGTATATGCTATACTTTTTGCATAATTCTAGGATAATAAGATACATAGCGAGAGGGGAATTAACAGAAATGGCTGATCAGACTCAGAGAATAACCTTTCAAGACATCAGGTCACGCATAGTAGGAGCAGATGTGTATCCCTTTCGACCCAGAGAGAAAGTATTTCCTCGACTTCCTTATGCACATACTTTTACTTATATCAAGAGCGGTAAGGGTACCGTAACGATTGGCGAAACGGAATATCGAGCGGAGCAGCACGATTTTTTTTATATCGAGCCGGGCATTGTGCATAGTTACGCTGCAGACAGCGATGATCCAATGGTCCACGCTTCTGTGTACGTCGATTTGCTCTGGAACACATCTCCTAAATTGAAAGGAGACGAAAATCTCAACGAGCACCGACTGGAGGCATATGATGCTACACTGAGCGCAGATCGGGTTGATTTTATTGCCCATTCGCAGCCCTCCGCCCATTGGCCACCAAATGTCAAAACAACTGTTCCTTCTCATGTCGATTGGCTTGAAGCCTATTTATCCGTCATTCGGCATTTTGACTCTTCAGACTTTACGACGGCCATCCGGCTGCGCTCGTTGTTTGAAACGTTTTTGGTAGATTTTGTACATTTCTCGGCTCATCCCTTTGAAACGAGCGATCCTCGAATTCGTAAGATCATGGAATGGATGCAAACGAATCTGACGGAAGATTTCAAGCTGGCTGTTTGGGCGAAAACCTTTAAGATAAGTGAAGCGTATCTTTACGAGCTATTCCGTAAAGAAACCAACGACAGCCCCCAGCGGTACTTTATGAACCTTCGACTTGAACAAGCAAAAACCGAGCTCCGCGAGACGAACCAGTCCGTTACACTCATTGCTGATAAACTCGGCTTTTCGTCTGTGCATTATTTTTCGAGGCAATTTTCTAAGCACCTAAGCGAATCGCCCAATCAATACCGGAAACGCATACGCAGCCAGAGTGCGTACTTTAACTCTATACTGTCATAAAATAATAGGTCATGAAGAGATGTGTTGCCTATTAACTATTAATCCATCTTAGGCTTCAATTCATAGGAAGCGTTTTCTTTGGTTGCAAACGTGTATACTTCACCTAAAGAATTCACACTCTTCGTTGCTTCAATCTGTATTCCATCCTCATATACCTCCATGTCTTGACCTTGCCATGGATTGAGAACAGCGCATTTTTTTCCTTTTTCACTCAAAATACGTACATTTGTCGTTTGACCAAACTCATTTTGATTAGCATCTACCAAAAATCCACCTTTAGCTCTTAAACGCGTGAATTCAGCCTTTTGATCTTTATGCCAGTTCGCAAAAACATGGATAAAATCTTGATTGCTTTGCAATAGTGAATGTGTCACTACATTATAAATCAAGGATGACTGGACGCTGCCGCCCACAGTATTATTGTTGCGAATACCAGTCCAATCTCCTACAGGCCGATCAATAATCCCTTTTTCCATAAAATCAGTAATTTTTTTTATGTCATAACCAACATTTGTTGCGATCATAGCAGAGCGGTCTTCCTTATCGTTATCAAATTGCCACGGTATTACATAATCAACGTAATTTTTCGTATATTCTAACAATTGTGAATCCGTTGCCATTCCTACTAAATCATACAAATAGCCTGTATGAATGATAGGAAAAGGCATACCATCGGGTGTGAGCCCATCCGCGGCCGTGAAGGTTATTTTTCCAGCACCAGCTCGTCCCTTTGGAATTACTGCTGTTGGAAGCGGAGACAATTTCTCGTGGAACTTTTTCCACTCTACTCTCTTATCATCATCTACTCCTAACACTTCACTTGCTTTAATCGCTTTCTCGAATGCAAAATATGCAGATGCCAAATCAAGGAATGAATTTTTTTGAAGATGATGCGCTTCAACACTTGCCCCGCCAATCATATATTTCCCAGTAGTCTCATCTAGGAATGCGTAATCTTCAAAAAATTCCGTTAGATCAACAAGTTTATTGTATAAGTTCTCTTGTAAATAGTTATCATCGCCAGTATATTCCCAATATCTCACCATTGGAACGAGTCCTAATGCCGCATTTGCTACGGAAGCAAAGTAATCAGAACTGCTATTGAAGTGTTCCGTTCTACGTCCCCAAGGGGCAATATGGGTTGGAAACAATACTCCTCGTATCCCCTCTGTGAAGTTTGGATACCAACTGCTGTTATTGATCACCAAATTAAGTTCTTTCCGATCAGATGCGAGCTCACGACCTGCTTCCCAAAATTCATCAATCAATTTTGTGTAAGTATCGATATATCCAAGCCGATTTGCTACAACAGCTGCGTTAGGTGCACGCTGCATATCAGCATTCATCGCATAATCACCTTGCCAGCGTGAGTCTACATTACCCGTCCAAGGAAATTGATTTCCTGCAAATACTCCGCCATTATTATCGCTTTGAGCCTCCAACGCAGTTCCCATCATATATAACTGTCCGTAATAAACTCTTTCAAACAGCGAAGACTTATCATCTAGCTTAATAAAGGATTTCAACCAAAAATCTTTCCACCATTCCATATGCTTTTCTTTAATAATTTGCAATTTCTTCTCCGAATCAATAGATAATACATGATCTTGGGCATCGTTTAATGAAGTAACGGAGCTTTTACCTCCTTCAATTGCAGAAATAACAGTTACCGTTTCACCGGCAGCCAAATCAAACGTAGCCATGCTTGTTTTATCATTGACCTTACTTAGTTCCGCATCTTTTCCCATCACTTTTAATGCCAAAGAAATATCAACAAAATCCTTATACTTATCCGATACTAAGTGTTTGGTTATCGTGATAAGATTAACTTCTTCCTTTACTGCTGAGCTATATGAACTGTTGCTGTATGATTTATCGGCAGCAACTGCCCCAGCACCAATTCTCATACTTGCATTAGTCGTATTAGTAATTTCAGTTACGATCAAATTTTCTGTTACCGATAGCCATGTCTTAGTTTCAAACCCCTTTTCAGAAACGGCCTTTACAATTCCATCCTTCAGACTCTGCTCATATCTAAACGGACTATTTCCTGCACCGGCATCTATTCTTTCATAAATAATACTACCAAATGCAGTATTGTGATGATCAATACCGCTGGCAGGTGAATCCTCCCAAGCATCAGAGCGAGAAATAAATAGTTGCTGCTTGTTTTTATCTCCACCTAAAAAGGCGAGAACTGTACCATTTCCCATTAATGGACCGTCTGGTGTAAGTGAAGTTGTGTTACTAATTTTAGGAAGTTCTGTGTATTCGACTAGGTATTTATCTAAAACCTCTCTAACTTCCATCCATTCCCTATCAAGCTCCATCGATCCAAGTATGTTTTCGATATTCATTTGGCGTTATCCCCGTGTTCTTTTTAAATTGACGGATAAAAGTAGCTTGACTGTATATGCCAACCTGCTCTGAAACATCTGAAATTTTAATGTTTTTATCATTGAGCAACATTTGCTTTGCTTTTTCAATACGCAAATTCGCAATATAATTCGAAATATTAATGCCTACCTCTTTTGAAAAATAACTTGACAGATAAACTGTACTGATTTTGAAATCCTGCGCAATTGAATCTAAACTTAACTGTTCATGATACCTGGAATTAATGTACTCAATCAGTCTGCTTTTTAGGTCATGACGTTTTTTTTCATTACAGAGTTTATTGACTGCAGCATAATTGCCAAGTAAACAATCAAACATATATTTCGGGTTGTATAGTGTATTAAAATCTACTTTATGCGGTAACTCATCCTTTATATCAATCTTCATTATATTAATTACATATTCCAACAAAGTGGACAATAATGCATAATTATTTCGAAATTCCTGCAAGCTGCTATTTCCATTCAAAAGCTCCTCGAACACCTTATTAATGGTATGAATGGAGCCATTTATCGTGCAGTTCACAATTTCTTGTTGGACCTCGAGTTTTAATATGTGTACGTTGTTCGAAGCTTTATTTTCTCTTATTATCGTCAACGGTTTATTCGCTTCAATCGGTGAGCCATTTAGACGACTTAGGGTGAGATTAAATATATCTTTGATATTGTGACTTGCATCAATTCTGTCACTTATCACAACAAACACCTTTTTATCATGGAAATTTTCAATCATTTTTTCTAATTGACTGAAATATTCCTCGATTTTGAATTTGTTCGGAACAATATATGTAGTCAAATATCTATCATTGTTCGTACAAGTGATATCGGGAAACGTTTGTAGCAGTTGTTCCTTGATTGTTGTATCCGAATTGCCATTTTTATCTTGACAAGCAACCAGTAAAATAGAGGATCCATTATAAATATCGCCTATTTGCCCAACTAAATCCGGAATCCCTTCTATATTATTTAAAAGGTAATAGAGCGAAATATCCAACCCTAGCGAAGGTTGCAATTCATCCATGGAGTTATATTTCTTATCTTTCGTTATTAACTCTTGAATCTTGTCGGAAATAATATCGAAATCATTTTTTAACTGAGTATTGCCTCCGCCAATCAGTTTTATTATCTCATCTATAGGCTTATAAACCCCTCTATTGTAAAGTATGATGATCACACTAAAAAAAACAGAAATGAAAACGGATACAACACCAAGTGTAATAATAGACTTCAAATTCGATTCAATTAATTTAACTGAATTTAACGTTAAGCTACTGTATCCAATTGCTGACATTTCCTTGTAAGTTACGTAATAGGTTTGTCCATCCATCTCCATTTTCTTTTTCGCTTTAATGGTTTCAATATCATGGTGACTCATTTCTAAAGCATTGTTGCTAGTTAAAAAGACCTCTCCTTCTTTATTATAAATCGTATATTTTGTATTCTCCGGCAGACTTGCAATATTTAATAAGGACATAAACTTTTCTTTATTAATTTCGATGAATATGGTCCCGTAATTTTCTATATTACACAGAAATACTAAGTTATTGTTGATTACATAAATACCACTTTCTTTGGGTAATGAAGTCATATCAACTTTAAAATGCGGCATGTTGTCTAAAAAATATTGCACATCAACTAGTCCGCTTTTATAAACCAAGATCTTGTCCTTACTATTAATATATGCATAAATATTTTGCGCATAAGAAAGTGATGCCTTAATAAGCATCAGTTTTTCCGTTGTGAGCCTGCAGCTTTCCAGAAACGTTGAATCAGGGGATAATCCCGATAAACACAAAACAATGTCCCTGTCATTTTTGCTTAGTGTCATCAGCTGGTTTAGTCGAAAATATTCATCTTCAAAGCTTTTTGCTATGATATTGGAGGTATTCTGCATACTTTCAATATTGTCTTTTCTTACATTCAAAAATAAGTATAAAAAATTCACAATCATGACTACCAATAATATTACAGTCAACAAAAAATTTATTATTACCATTTTTTTCTTAACATTATTCGATATGGCCATCATTCACATCCCTAATATTATCCAAATGAAATAACGCAGCAATATTTGTTAAACATTGCTGCGTTTCCAATTCACTGAACAACGAACGATCGAAATTGTATCTCTTTTCCTCTAACTATAGCCAATAAACATGAACAATTCAATAATGAACGTACTACAGCTTACTGTTCATAATATCTAACGCATTATTTATATTACCCATTTTACCAATCTCTTCTAAATATTTGTCCCATTCATCAAATGAACGTTTACCAGAAATAAATTTTGCTTTCTGCTCCTTGGCGTAAGTATCAACAGCGGTCATCACATTCGCATAAGATTCATTTTCATCCGTGCTTAACACAATACTCGGTGTCAGGGGAGCTTCACGTTTCTTATCAAATTTTTCTCTTACGAAACTGTAATAATTCGTTTCTCCTAACATTTCGCCGTCATAATAAATATTGTTATTATCAGTCAAATATTTACCGCCAATACTAGGATCACTATAAGGATTTGCTCCGAGCTTTGCCCATAAAGTTTTATCTTCCATATATTTTTGTGTTAACTTATACTCGCCATTGGCCTCAACGGTGTAAGATTCATCTTTTATCCCCCACGTGCGCAAATCCATAACTTCTTTTGTGTAGTTTAAATTCATAAGAGCCATCAATTCATTTTTCACTTTGGACTTGGAAGATATAACATCTGAATAGCCTACATTATATTTCATATTATCTTTTGACGGATTAGTGAATACCCACGGCTCGCCGTATTTGTCATTTCTCAATGCGGGTACCAATACCCATTCCTGATCGGGATATGCTATATTCCATTCGCTAGGATATCCTGTCCATGCTTTAGGCATCAGAAATGCCTCTCCCTTTGACATGGAAGATTTCCCCTGCTCTACTGTATGAGTTAGAAAATCCGGTGCAATCAAGCCTTCGGAATAAAACTTGTTCATTAACATTAAGGCGTCCTTGTAACCTTCTTCAATTGGCCCATAGGCAAACTTGTTCCCATTAAAATATTTCTCTCCAGCCGTATGATTTGCACCAAATATGGCGCGCTCCATCGGTTCCCATTCCTCGTAAGTCATGATGGGATAAATGTTAGGATAGGCCTCTTTTAGAGCCTTCGCAACCGTATACAATTCATCAAGCGTTTCTGGAACCTTCAGACTGTGTTTATCCAATATATCTTTTCTAAACACAGAGCCGTATGCTAAATCAAACTCTCCGCTCGGAGTTGCGGAAGCGTTAGGGAAAATATATAGCTTGCCATCTGCTGAATAACCAGCATTTCTAAATTTGCTGTCTTGCTCTGCGGTTTTGAAAAAATCCGGAAGCTCATCGGCATTTTCAGTCAACTCGACGAACATTCCTTGTTCACCATATTTATTAACATCCGCTAAAGGATACCACGCTATAGAAACCACATCAGGAATGCTACCGCCTGCCAATAATACCTTTAGCTTTTCTGCATAATCATTAAACTGCACATATTCAGTTTTAATGTCCAATTCAAATCCAAGCTTCTCTTTTACAATCCTTTTATACTCCTCTTCTACTTTCGTATCCGTCGCGGGAGGCGTATTCGTACCATAGAGCCATGCCAATTTGGTGAATGAAAGTTTTTTGGTTTCGCCAGGCGTAGTGGTTGAGTTGCTGCTATCACTGCCGGTATTGCTGCCAGAGTTGCTGCCAGAATTGCTGCTGCAAGCCGCCAGAACTGTAGCCAATAATACACAGATCAATGCGGATGAAACGATTGATTTCCATTTTTTCATAGTCCTAATCTCCCCTGTTTTAATTTTATGTAAAAATCACGATTTTCGTGATAGATACCATGATAATAGAGACATCTGCTAGCCTTTTACCGTTCCGACAAAGACACCCTTTACGAAATATTTTTGCAAGAATGGGTAAATGCACATAATCGGAAATGTTGTAATCATAATAGCCGCCATTTTAATGTTTTCAGCTACCAATTGCTGATCTCTTAACAGAGCTTTTGTAGCCGGATCTGTATCACCTGCAAGCATTGTGCTGTTGAATAATAACTGTCTTAAAATCATCTGCACCGGAAACTTCGAGTCATCATTCAGGTAAATCAGTGCGGAAAACCATTCGTTCCACTGTCCTACAATCGTAAACAATCCAATGGTTGCAAGTATTGCTTTTGATAACGGTAAAATCATCGTTATGAAAATTCTAAACTCTCCTGCACCATCTATTTTGGCCGCTTCCCTCATCTCGGGAGGAATTCCCTGAAAAAAGGTTCTGAAAAGAATAACATTATAGGCACCTACACAAAAAGGTATAATCATGACTAGTGGGTTATTGATCAAGTGAAGGCTTTTCATTAGCAGATAAGTTGGTATCATACCGCCTCCAAAAAACATGGTAACCGTTATAAAAATAGTAACTGCCTTTTTTAATACAAAATCCTTCACTGACAAAGGATACGCAGTTAGAGCAGTAAAAACCAGAACCATAATTGTATTACCTAATGCATAGAAAATTGTATTACCATAAGCTGTGAAAATTCTCGAATCTTTGAATACGGTTTCATATCCTTTCAGATTAAATCCTTTGGGATAGAGGAAAATACCGCCTTTCATGACTTCCTTTGCATCACTCATTGAGACTGAAAAAACGTGAAGCATAGGGAATAGCATGGCTGCAATTATAAAACACATAAACAAAGTATTTGCGATGTCAAAAACCAGTTCGCCTTTAGTTCTTTTTATTTTCATATATTCCAAGTCTGAAACAACTCAGACTTTCCCTCCTTTACCACAGGCTGTTTTCACTTACACGTCTGATCACTTTGTTAGCGGTAAACAGCAAAATAAACGACACAATATTCAACATGAGTCCAACAGCGGTAGTATATTCAAACCGCCCGCCAGCAATCCCTTCTCGGTAAACATAAGTACTTATTCCGTCTGCTACCTCGTAGGTAGATTCACTGTACATCAATAAGATTTTCTGAAAATCAGATCCCAAAATACCGCTTATAGATAGAATAAAAAGAATGGTCGTAGTTGGAATCAATGTAGGCCAAGATATATAGCGTATCCTCTGCCAGCGATTCGCACCATCCATTAACGCTGCCTCATGTAATTGTGGATCAGCATTAGATAGTGCAGCTAAATATATAATTGTACCCCAGCCAATTCCCTGCCATATACCACTTCCAATAAAAAGGCTTCTGAAATACGATGATTCCGTCATAAAAGGGATTTCAGTCCCTCCGAAAGCAACCAATATGTCGTTGACCACTCCATCTACCGAGAAGAATTCCTTTAGTATTCCGACGACGACCACCATAGAAATAAAATGCGGTAAATAGGAAATCGATTGTACTAGTTTTTTAAATTTAGGAAATGAAATTTGATCTAGAAGAAGTGCCAAAATGATCGGTGCTGGAAATGCCCATAATAACGAATACAAACCCAATAGAAACGTGTTTTTGATTATCCGGAAAGCGAATGGATTTTCGATAAACATTTTAAAGTATTTGAGTCCTACCCACTCGCTTCCCCATATGCCAAGCGCGGCGTTATATTTTTGAAATGCGATTAATACTCCGTACATGGGAATGTAGTTAAAGATGAATACAATTAAAACGCCCGGAATTATCATTGCAATTAATGATTTCTGTAAAGCACACTTTTGGAAAAAAGTTTTGTTGCTTGTCACGGATTTCTCCAATACGTCTCCCTCCTTTTAATCATCACATATTCAAATCGCTGGTGTTAGCCAACTTCATGTTAGCCAGCTTCTTTGCAATATCGTATGTTAAGTATCCTATTAATTCAATTTTCAGATGCACTTTGTGTTTATCATTATTTTGGATGATCCTTTTTCAGTTTAAATAATGATAACTGTATTAAAATTTGATAACTCCATGCTTATAAAATAGAAAAACCCAGACTCCACTAGGGATTTCTGGGTCTGGGTCATTATAAGATAAAGTTAACAACCACATTTCTGTGGGTTACCGTTTCGATTTTTTTGTTCGATTAAGCAATGCTTTTATTTGTTTGTCCTGATATCGGTACAATAATTGCACCTTCAGCACCACTTCCTGTTTGAGATACAGCCTTAACAACCACTAAGCCATTACTTTTTGCAGAAAGTATACCAGTATGACTAATTGTTGCTTTGTCGCTTGCTGTTCCGTCCAGATTTTCTACACTCCAACTAACATCATTGTTTGAAGCAACCAATTGTAAGGTTGATCCATGTTCAGTTATTGCTGCCGGGTTAGTCGTTGTAGTAATTGTAAAGAGCTGCTTTTGGTCTTCATGCAGTTTGTAATAATAATTTTTATTATCTGAAAGGCTGATAACTCCAGTATTCGTGTAGTTTCCTGCAATAGTGAACTGCTTTTTTTCTATTCCTGACAAACCATGTGTTGTATAACCCCATTCATTATTTATATTCAATCGAACGCTTTGGTCTGGATTGACGCTTGCACGAACAGAACCTTTGCCAAGCGTTGTCAAACTTAAGATAATGACAAGCCTCAATCGATCTGCTCCGGCTCTCCTCCGTCTTCAAACCTGAAGCTGCTCTTCCATCCGCTGACTGTAGGCCTGCATATCAATAACCTGCTTGGTCAACCGGGATTCTTCCGCAGCAAAAGCCATTAAATGGCTTTGTAACGAATTTTTCGCGGAAGTAAGGCTGTTGCTGGACTCTCCGTTCTGCAACTGTCTAATAAAATCGCCTACAATACCGCCATCGCCGCCGCCATGCCCTGCCAGACCTTCCGATTTATTAAGCGAAATCGGTTTCTTCTCCCCTGTGTCGAACCGGAGTATTTCAATCTCTTCCTTTTCCATTGCAGCTCGAATCTCGCCCTTTGTGCCCATTAGTTTGAGCGTCCGACTGATTTGCTGGGTAAATGCGCTCATTGTGAATGCGGCAGTAACATCATTTTCGAATTCCATATTGACAACCTGATGGTCAACGACATCGTTGTCACAGTAGAACACGCATCGTCCGTATGGCCCTTCCTCAAGCGCCTTCACTCTGCCTTCGTAGCTCATGTCGTCAGAGATCGCATTTGTCGGCCATTCAATGCTTTCTGTCAAATATAGTTTCGGCGCATAATATTCACACGTTTCCGCCGCTGGACATCCGTCAAGGCATCGTTTGGGAGCACCATCTGGCGCGTTCTTCGCGTTGAAATATGTTAATGAGCCAAATGAAGACAGGCTTACACAATCCGCACCTATTAGCCAAGATAAAATATCAAGATCGTGACTGGACTTGGATAAGATCATCGGACTTGAATCGGCCTTCCTGCTCCAATTGCCGCGCACGAAGCTATGAGCCTGGTGCCAGTAACCAACATTCTCGTTGTGCTGGATCGTGACAAGCCGTCCGATTGCGCCCTCGTCAAGCAATCGCTTTATTGTCTGGAAAAACTTTGAGTACCGCAGCACATGACATATCACTAGCATTCGATTATGTTTTTCGGCTGCTCGGACCATCTGTACACACTCTCCGGGATCGGTCGACATCGGCTTTTCCAACATGACATGGTAACCCGCTTCAAGCGCCCGAAGAGTTGGCTCGAGATGCATCTGGTCTTGCGTGCAAATAAACACGGCATCGGCAAGTTTCGGTCCCGCAAGCAGATCCACCCAGCTTTTATAGCATTCGGATTCGTCCAGTCCGAACGATTTCCGCACATTATCTCGCCGGACGGGATTCGGATCGGCAACGGCGACGATTTCCGCGTCCAGCTGTTGATTTTTTACTTCATTTATATAATTAACTCCGCGAAGTCCTGCTCCTATTAGTGCAATTTTCATTTTTCTCATCATATGAATAGCTCCCTTAAATAGTATTATTTATTCTCCTAGCTTCTGAGTTACTCTTTCAAAAGCATTTTTAATTTTACATTTATATCTGTCAACGCATTAGGATCCACAATCATCTGCTTATGAATAAGCATCTCAGCGAATCGAACTTCTTTAGAGATATTGGCGTTACTTCCAATAGCACTGGCAGCCATAAGTCGATGATCGTTTGACAAATGAAAATAAAGTTTGTCAGACTTACTTAATTCACGACATACCGTCAGCACAGCGCTATCCGGCAATCCGGATACTTGAAGCGTGAGGTCATATTGATCGGACCAGAACCAAGGAAGATTCATATAAGTTTTGGAACCGCCGAGCATGTTGTGCGCCGCATGCATCCCCTGATCTTGCGCGTTTCTCCAAGCTTCAAGTCTAATTCTTCTTCCCTCGTACAGAGCATGCGGAAAGGAGCAGCAATCACCTGCAGCAAATATGTCAGGGTCACTCGTCGCCAGCGTTTCATCCACATATATGCCGTTTTCTATCTTTAAGCCACACTTTTCTGCCAAGTACGTCTCCGGTATGGCTCCTATACCTACGATGATATTATCGGCATCGATGACTGTTCCATCTGCTAGTACAACAGAATGTCCATCGCGATTTTGCACAATACTCAAAATGCCAACCCCAAGCTTAAACTCTACGCCAGCCTCACGGTGCCGCGCAGCAACGATATTGGCGATTTGTTCAGGAACGCCTCGCATCAGAATACGTGGACCGACTTCAATAACCGTAACCGAACATCCGATTTCCCGTGCGCTCGCCGCCACTTCCAGACCGATGAAGCCAGCTCCGATCACGACGATGCTGCTACCGGCCTTTAATCGCGAACGAAGCTCGATTGCATCCTCAAACGTTCGTAAATATAAGAGCCCGCTTGTATCCGAGCCCTCGACACTTAATCGCCGCGAGGATGCTCCAGTTGCTAAAAGCATTCGTTCATACCGAATTTGCTGTCCATCGTTTAATTCAATCGAATGGGCATTACGATCAATTTGGGCAACGGATCGATTCGTTATGAATTCAATATCGAATTCTGCTATTTTCTCCTCGGTAAGAATCGTTGAAGGAGAAGGTTCATTGCCGTCTGTCAGAACGCGCTTAGATAAGGGCGGTCGTTCATAAGGCGGCCGTTTTTCTTTTCCAATCAGCGTAATCGGACCTTTCCAACCCTCTATTCGAAGCTCAGCAGCCGCTCGGGCTCCTGCCTCACCTGCTCCGACGATTACCATTCTTAAATCTTGCATGACGCCCTCCCTAGTCGATTTGGATGAAAATTTTATCATTGTCAATCTTCACCGGATAGGTTTTAAGATCCACACAAACTGGAGACCGCTTTGCAGCGCCGCTTGTATAATCGAACCTGCCGTTATGCTTAGGGCATTCAATAATCTTGCCCATCACTAATCCATTCGCTAAGTGAAATTTCTCGTGAGTACAGTATCCGTCAGTTGCATAATACTCGCTATCCGCCGAACGATATACGGCAAACGTCCGATCTCCATGATCGAATCGAATGACATCTTCTTCGTCTATCTCCTCTTTATCGCATATTTCAATCCAATTCATAATAAGACTCATGGATTCAATCCTCCTCAATTAGTTGTTGTGCCGCGCCCGGATCCGTTCTGTTATACAGCACGAGGGTCCTCTCCGCCTTGCCGATCTCTTTCCACTTTTTCGGCAAATTCGCGATAACGCGGCACAACGTAAGTTGGGTCTTTTCTCGCCCGCTTAACGGCAGCAAACATTTCGCGAACGGCGCTCGGAAAGCTTGGCGCCGCGGCCGGACAATCATGCTTGATCTCCTCATGCAGAGCAGGCAAGTTATAATACGGTACTAAAGGGAACATATGGTGCTCCACATGATAGTTCATGTTCGTATAGAAAAATCTTAAAACACGATTTGTGTAGAATGTTCGCGCACATAATCTATGATCGAGCTTATCCTCATATAATCCCATATGCTGCGTGGCGACCAGGAAAGCGTTCAAGAAAAATCCGTAAATAGCAGGCAACCCAACGAACATAAGCGGTAGAATGCTATTCATGTAGAAGCAAGCGACAATCAATCCGCCGTAGCCGATTATGAAGAAACGCGCTTCCCAAAACAATTTGTTGTGCTCGATTTTCGGGATAAGCTCCCTCTCAACTTTGCTAAGATGACCAAAGGAATGGCTAAACAGTCTTACTACGGTTGGAATCAGTACATTATCGCGAATGACCCAATGAATCATCCTCCGCCATTTCGGAGGACGAGGCTCGAATATTTCCGGGTCACTTCCGACGATAAGGGTATCCGTATGATGACGGGTATGTGTCCAGCGAAAGTTCGTTGCTTGCTCCAAAGTAAGGAAAGAACAAATTTGGTACATTGCCTCATTGGGCCAAGCGGTACGGAACGGGGTACCATGGCTGAATTCGTGCCATTTGGACACTGCCGCCGTGCAATATATGATCCCATACAGGGCAAATGCCGGAATGCTCCACCATGTCCCCCAAGTTAAATAAGCGACATATCCCACTGCGATCTGGATCACGATCCAAAGGAACGTATCCCAAAGCGCAGGGGCATCCCGTCGAACCATAAGCTCCTTTAGACGCTTTCTTGGAACTTGGCATTGATACCACTCCGCGGATACGAGTCCTTTCGCAATCGCTTTTTCCCGTTCCGGCCCTAAAATGCTATAGTCCCTTTTACTAGACTCGCTCACGATGACACTCCTCTTCCTATTTCCGATTTGTTCTGAACTAAGTGTAAGCGAATACATGCGATTTGACTTCCCTGATTTAATTAAATAAAATCAGACACATAAGAACAACAGAAACAAACGAAGGAGTAACAGTATTTGGATAAATTTAGCTCGGCATCCATGCGGTGGGTGTATTACTTCGAAGATGAAGTTAGCGGTTTAAGCGGTATTCCCGAGCTGCTGCAGCTCGGAAGCCAAAAGCTCGCAGCAGCCTACCCGATCCCCCTTCATACCCATGATCAAGCTTACGAGTTCGTTTACGTAGTGAATGGAAACGTCACTTGGGAAATCGACAGCGAATACTACCAAGTCAATGCGGGGCAATGGTTTTACACACGGCCAGGAGAGCTCCATCGGGCGCGCTTCGATCATCTGGAGCCTAGTCGGATCTGGTGGTTCGTCTTAAAAGATCCTGCCGGTGAAAGCAATTGGCTTCGCTTGGATTGCAATGAGTTGGCTTTCATAACGAAGAGATTAGAGCAACTGCCGCGAATCTTTCGTGCAGGTTCACGTGCCTCGGAGCAGTTCATGCGTTTGAAAACAACCGTTGAGAACGATATACCGAATAAAGAGCTGTTCGCCCGCCATCAGCTTTTGGACATTTTGCTGGGGCTGCTGCAGCAGCCCCAAGCCAAACCAGTCGATCCGGATCTCAAGCAATCCATTGCAAACGTCGTCTTGCAGTTCGCACAAAATCCTGAAACTAGATTTTCAATTGAACAAATAGCCCAATCCATAGGAGTGAGCGTCTCACATTTTTACAAATTGTTTTATGAGCTTTACGGACAAGCTCCGCTCGCTTACATCGAACGCATTCGAATGGATCATGCCTGCTCATTATTGAGGACCGATAGGTTGATTACCGACATCGCGCTGGAGCTCGGCTTCAAGACGAGCCAGCATTTTACGACTGTATTCAAGAAGCTAATAGGCAGCTCGCCGAGTGAATGGCGGAAGCATACTAACCGCGTTGAGGGAGAATGACGATCTCCATACAGGCTCCCATGAGGGTGTCCTCACGCAAATAAGTTTGACGTTGAAGAGCAAAACCCCCATACATACAGGATTCCTACCTGATCATGGGGGTCTTAATGTGGACAAGCTATTTTATTTTTTTGTGACAAACTTACGTCTTATCTTTGACAACAGTAGGTATTACACATATTTGTGGGTAACGGTTATAAATGAGATAAAAATCAATCGAAAACAGGCGTTATTTCATCTATAAATGAGACTTATTACATTGTAAATTGAGACTTTTCGTTGTTTTTACAACTATAAGTGAGATTTATTGTTTATTTCATTTTACTAACTTATACTTAATTCTGAATTTTGTTTGCTTGCTGTGGAAGGTGCTTGCGAGCCCCAGTTTAGAACTCTCACGCTAGAGATGACACCCATGCCCATGCTTGGCATACCACAAACAAAGCGGACATCCATTGGGAATGTCCGCTTGTTTGTTAAGTTTTATATTTTTAGATCGAGCATTTAATCGAAATTAGCGGCAGTCTTAGACTTTAACTTCAAGTCTAAGACTGCCGCTTTTATAATGTGTTTTTTACCAATAACCTTTAATCCCCTTTTCCATGCGTACAAGAGCTTCAAGGTAAAAATAGTCGCCCCAAATCATATAATCATCCGGACCTGCAGAGCCACGGACATGGTATGATCCGTGTTGCAAAAGGCCTTCAGCATCCGGAAACTTCATTGTAGAGTAACGCTCCACAAGAGATTGCATTGATCGGTCAAATCCCTTGCTAAGTATCATTCGATCCGTGTCTTCTTCCGGTAGCAGCCCAAGCAGCTCAAGCAGTCCGGCAGCCACGATCGCTGAAGCGGAGCTATCTCTCGGGGTACCATCCTCAATCGGCACATCAAAATCCCAATATGCAACATGATCTTCGGGTAAGTGGTCAAGAAAGTATACTGCCAGTTTTTTTGCTGTCTCTAAGAACAAAGGGTCTTTCGTGTAACGGTAGCATAAAGCGAAGCCATACACGCCCCATGATTGTCCTCGTGTCCAAGTCGAGCCGTCTTGATAGCCTTGATGGGTTCCACCACGAATCGCGTTACCGGTCTCTTGATCGAAATAAAAGGTATGATATGAAGAATAATCTCCTCTTACTAGGAATTTACAGCTTTTGAGCGCATGTTTGTACGCAATGTCATAGTAACTTTGTTCACCCGTTTGTTCGTATGCCCAGAACAAAAGAGGTAAATTCATCAAACAGTCGATAATGATTCTGCCCCCGTTTATAGGATCATTCTCTTTTCCCCAAGCCTGAATAGCTTCGTATGCTGGGCGCCAACGGTCGCGCAGCTTCGCTGCAGCTTGCAGAGCGAGCTGCCGGGCATGTTCGTTACCCGTGATTTGCCACTCGGCAGTAGCCGATAACGAATACAGAAAACCAAGGTCATGATGATCAAGCTCAATGTGCTGCTCCAGCCTATGCTTAAAATTTTCATGGAACGATTCTGCGGCGTTTTTGAATGCTACATCCCCGCTATACTCGTAAGAAAGCCACATCAGTCCTATATAGAAGCCCTCAATCCAATCATTATTCTCTCCCCAACGGTATCGTTGATTTTCTGTTATATGAGGAAGTAAACCAGGATTTCGTTCAATATTCTGCTTAATTTTCGACATTGCGTCTTCGATTGCCAAATGCCACATTTATATTCACCTCTAGATTTTTTCTTCTTTATTTTCAGCATTATTCGAATACACCCCATTTTCATAAAGTTGTATCCGCTTACTATTAAGATAAACAAAATCGCCAATATCAAGTATGGACGATTGTTAGATAATCTATGGTAATTGATTAGGTCAATATCACTCATAAACTTTCGATATGAGTATTGGTTTCCACAGTTTTTGTCCCGTCAATTACTAGTTCTAAACTGTGTTGGCGTCATGTTAAATTGCTTTTTGAAAATTTTCGCAAAATAATAATAATCGCTGTAACCTACTTTTTCTGCTACTTCACTTACAGTTAACTCTGTTTCTTTCAACAACAGACAGACCCGTTCAAGTCTGATTTGAAGCAAATATTTAGTGAAAGTAGTTTGTAACTCTTTCTGAAAGAGTTGGCTTACATAGTTTGGATTAAAATTGAATTGATCTGCAAGATGATGTATGGTCAAATTTTCAAAATAATGTTCCTTGATATAGTTCACGAACTTTTTGGTATTAGCACAGAAATCGAGAGTTGAAAAGGATACACCTTCATATTCTAAATTTTCTATAACTTTTCTTTTGATTGATGAAAGCGTTTCACTAAAATTTGGGTACATCTCCATAAGCGCTTCATAGTTGTGCACATAAATATCATCTTCTTCTCCACTATGATACACAAAAGCATTAATAGCATTATAGAGTTGGTAGGCGTGCCGAATTGTCACCCCCCCTTGCTCTGCCTTATCCCTAATACTATCTATACAAACTGAAATTTCGATAGTATCTTTTGCGCGAATAGCCTCAAACAGCGGTATTAGAGAATCCTGGATTTGGAAATCAATATGCGATAACGAATAAGTCAGTCCAAATTGGCCCTTCATAAAATATTGACAAGACGCCTCACTTGCTTCTAAAATCGCTTCTGTTAAGGAGTTTCCACTTGTAATCGGAGTAGATACTCCAACCCCATTCATCTCTTGCGGCATCTGTGATAGAAAGCTTTGTATATCGTCTGACGACATTAAATAAGCAGTGGTATTTTTCCCAGTAATCACTTTCATAATATTCAATAGAAATGGTATGTTCACATTATCTCTATCATTATTTCGTATGACCACAACCGATAATGAGCTATTATTCCTCTTTATCCCCGAGTTGTCTAGGATGCGATTAATCTCCTCCTCTGAGTGGGATGCTCCGCTGAGAAGCAATCCCATTAATCGAGCCGATTCATCTTCTCGCAGTTTAGCCTTCCGCTGAATAACAGCTTCTATTACAGGCCGTAGTTCTTCTTCATCAAAGGATTTGAGTATATAACCTTCCGCACCTAGATGAATTGCCTTCTGTACATATGTAAATTCGGAATATCCGCTAATAATAATAAATTGCGTTTTAAGCCCAGCATCACGCACTCGCTCGATAAGTTCCAACCCATTCAAACCAGGCATGCGTATATCGGTAAATACAAGATCAGGCTTTCTTTGAATAATTTCTTGAAAACCATCCATACCGTTATAAGATTCACCAATTACCGTCATTCCATAGTGCGTCCAGTCTACTTTGGCCTTTATGCTTTGCAGGGTCCAATACTCATCATCCACTAAGAATACGTTCATCTGCCTCACTCTCCTGCGGCATTTTTAAAATTACCTCGGTGCCTTCTCGCTCAACACTTTGTACGGTAATGCCATACTGATAGCCGTACTCTAGCTTCAGACGTTGATTGACGTTCGAAATTCCAATTCTTTGGTTATTGTTTGTTTCCAGCATATCTAATTCATCTTCCGACTCGATATGCAAGCTTTGCTTCAGTTCTTGCAATCGTTGTGCTTGAATCCCGACACCATCGTCTTTTATCTGAATGATGATGTCTCCATTTTCAATACGTCTAGCCTTAATCCATAAATTACCTTTCGTCGACTTCATTTCAAGTCCATGAAAAATAGCGTTCTCGACGATCGGCTGCAAAATCATTTTTTTGACGGGTAACTTAAGTAATTCATCTGGAATGTCAAAGTGTACGTCAAACCGATTAACAAATCGAACAAGTTGAATGGAGATATAATGTTGCACTATACTTAATTCTTCGCTCAGACTAACCGTCTCATCACCTTTAATACTGTAACGGAAGATTTGACTTAAAGCAGCCGTCATCCTTTGAATCTCCTGAACACCTCTTACCGAAGCAATCCCTTGTATGCACTCCAACGTATTATATAAGAAGTGCGGGTTGATTTGACTGTTCAAGTATGCAATTTCAGCCTGCTTTTTCAATATTTCTAATTCGTAAATACGTGTATTCGTTTTGAGCAAATGCAACGTAAGCTCATTAATCTCGTCCATTAGTTGATTGAATTTTGTACTTACAACTCTTATCTCAGCATATCCGTCCAATTGAATATGACCCTTTGGCATATCTTCATTGTTACCTTTAATATTACTGACAAACTTCACGAATGCCTTAATAGGCCGAATAATATTGTTTCCTATTACTAAATAAGTTACATACATCAAACCAAACATTACAGTGATAAGTACTGCGGATGTCAAACGAACCTGATTTAACCCTCTGTATAATTCTGATTTTGGTATCACACTAACGAGTTTGAATTCAATATCCGGAATATCTTTCGTGCGAACAATTGCATTTTGAACCCATTCTACACTCCACTTACTCCCAATTTTCGCACTATCATTACTAGATACAACAACACTCTCCGAATCAAGTACATAATAATTTCCCGCGGTTTTATCCGCTTTAATCTCCGGAATAATCGCTTTTGTATCCATTAGCATAAACATATATCCTATTTCAAGACCGTATCGCACTCCGGATTCAACATTACGAATAGGAATTGCAGCAACTACATAGTTTGCTTTTGTCCCCTCAAAATAAAGTTCATTGATTCCCATATAAGTCGTGTTATTCGAACCCCATGAAACCCGGTCAATAATAGCCTCCATTGCCGAACGTGTAGCTGGAACATATCCAAGGTTGTAATCGTTTCCATAACTCCCGACAATAACAAAATCAACGATGCTGCGATTTAAAGGCTTAATGTTTTTTTCTAATGTAGTTACCACACTTTGGTGTAAATTGAACTTTCTCCTCGGATCTTGTTCAACCAGGTAGCGTTGAACCGTATCATTATACGCTGTCGATAATAAAATACGGTTTACAGCTTTGAAATTGTCATTTATTGTGCCAGCGACACTATTCATAAGCTCATTCAAATACTCGTCATTTTTATTTAAAATCGTTTCTGACATTTGCTTATAGTTAATCGATTGTGTCAAAAACATGAACATTGTGGGTACGGCAATTAATACCAACAATTGTATTTTTACCCCTTTACTCTTAAGCATCTGGTACATCCTTACCGCCCCCTATGCTCATTATACCAACTACTGTGGTACGAATAAACCTATGCCCATCAAAAGATGGGCATAGGCGTCTCTTTTTTTATTTTATTCAATGCCTAGCTCTGCAGCGGCATCGTTTACTTCTTTAATAGCATCATTAATTACTTTTTGATCAAATTGGGCATAAGCATCCTGCCACATTTTAACTGGATCATCCTTGCCTAGCACCACATTTACAACAGCATCAGCCCACTTGATTCCAGCAACATTTACTTTTGCCGGAGTATTTAGACCTTCTATATCGAAGTTAATCGGCACCGGCGTGGAGTTTTTAAGGAGGTCAATGTGCATTTCATTTGCTAGATCAATCAGCTTTTCCGGGATTGTAACTTTTTTGACTTCCTTCGCTGTTTCCATGCCCCAGCCAAGACCATTCATGTAGAAAAATGCGCTTGAACTTGGGTATTCCATTTTTTGAAGAATGGTAATTTGTTCGTTCTCTCTCTTGTAATTTATCCCTTCTATGCCATATGTGAACAAATCTTTACCTTCATCTGATAAATTAAAATCTATCAACCTCAAAATCGCATCCAACTTATCATCTTCAACATTACTGTTTACATATACTCCGGTATAAAACGTACTTCCGTTAAACCTGTAACTGTTTCCATCCGGTGCTGGCCAACCCGGAAGAAGCATAATTGAATCTTCAAATGCATTATCATGGGAGAAGTTATCCCACTTATTTTTTATACCATTCATCATGCCATCACTCATTTGAACGTTCAACGCTCCAACTATTCCTTGAGCGAATTTGTCCCCGCCGTCACCTACTTTGAGCAGTGCGAAATCTTTGTCCAAAGCTCCTTCAGCATAAAGGGTCCGATATTTTGTCAAATATTCACCCATTCCTTCAGATGCAAACGCTGGGATCCATTGACCATTTTCCTTCATCCATCCACCAAGGTTCGGTACAGGGCTGCCTAATTTAACCGTCGTGGTCAAAACATCTAAGAAGTTCGTCGTTAGACCGATTGTATCCTGCTTATTGTTACCATCTGGATCATTTTCGGCGAATGCTTTGAACATTGCCAAGTATTCCTCAAATGTTTCTGGGACCTTAATTTCAAGCTTTTCCATCCAATCCTTACGAACGATATAACCGCGTTCAAGTGCCCATTCATCCATTGAATTTTTCGAGAGACGAGGAAGTGCGTAAAACTTGCCATCTACTTTCGTTGCTTGGACATCTGGTAAATTCATAATTTTATTTAGGTTAGGATATTTACTATACATTTCTTCTGGTATTTCTCTTACTAATTCTTGCTCGATCCATTGGGAAGCCGTAGGACCGTTTGGCATTTCATACACTAGCATTTCCGGCAACTGATCGGATGCTGCCCATAGCTTAAACTTTTCGTTGTAATTATCCCATGTAACCCCTATTGGCTTTATCGTAATATCTAATTCAGTTTGAACCTTTTGAAGAAGCGCGTCCTTTTCCGGCTCTGCTAAAGATTTGTCAATGTCGAAAAAAGAAACCGTTATTTCTTGGTGCTTTTTTGGTTCTGCCGTTGTACCAGTTGGGGTTGCCGTCCCTTGTTCGGACGGACTTGGAGATGGTGAAGCTGGGTTATTGCTTCCGCTGCCGCATGCAGCTAAGAGCGAAGCTGAAAGCATCATGACAGATACAGCCGTTGTAATCTTCTTAACTACTTTCTTCTGATTCTGTTTCATTTAATAATCCCCCTCTAACGATTATGTTTTTATTTTAAGACAATTGTCTCAAAACCAATAGTATTATCCTTTAACCGAGCCGATCATTGCGCCGGCAGTAAAATAACGCTGAACCCAAGGATAAACAAGTAAGATAGGCAATGTGGTTACGACAACCATAGCCATTTTCAGACCATTCGTATATACATTGGCCCGATCCGTTAATTCCGAGGCAGCAAGTTCAGATCCTGCGATTCTACCTACATCGGCTAACAATTCCCTTAAAAACAATTGTAGCGGATATTTATTTGTATCTTGCAAATAAATCATGCCGTTATACCATTCGTTCCATCGATCCACCGAATAGAATAAGCCAATCGTAGCCACTATGGGCAAGGAGATCGGGAGGATAACTCGAAATAAGATTTGAATATCGTTGGCCCCATCAATTTTCGCCGATTCTTCCAATGCTTCTGGAACCGACCTAAAATAATTCATCATAATGATGAGATAAAATGTATTAACTGCGACCGGTAATATCATGGCAAATATATTATCCAAAAGACCGTAACTTTTCATCGTTAAGTACGTTGGAATTAGACCACCATGAAACAGCATTTGGAACACTATCAAAGCGACGAACAGCGTCTGTCCAGGCATACGTTTTTTCGTTAAAGCATAGGCACCGCAAACCGTAAGTAGCATGTTGATCGCTGTTCCCGCGATCGTAACGATAAATGAAACGCGAAATGCAGACCAACTGTTTTTATTCTCAAAGATAAGCTTAAATGAGGTGAAATCGATTGTCGTTGGAATTAAATAGATCGGCTGCTTCGCAATCGCAGCAGGCGTCGCAAATGATTGAAGCACGACATTATAGAATGGTATAACTGTAATCAGTGCCACCACCATCAAGAAAGCATGGATTGTATAGTCCGCCCAATTATTTTTATGCCGCATTAGAAAATTCCCCCATTCCCTCTGGACTTCACAATATAATTAGCAAGCAGCAGCAAGATAGCATTAATAATTGATTTGAATAACCCGACTGCAGTTGTAAACGAGAAGCTAAGTCCAAGGAAGAATGAAGCTCGGTAAATATAAGTATCAAGTACTTCTGAACTACTACGAACTGCGGCGTTATCCATATTGAAAATTTGGTCGAAACCTGCCCCGCCCATAATATTGCCAAGCGCTAAGATAAGGAGGATAAGCACTGTACTCTGCATAGAAGGCCATGTAATTGCCTTCATACGATGCCATCGATTCGCACCATCCATACTGGCAGCCTCGTACAATTCAGGATTAATTCCAGCTATTGCAGCGAGATAAATAATTGTTCCCCAGCCCATTTCCTTCCAAATACTGGTTCCGAATAATAAACCTTTAAACTTTCCTGCATCTAGCAGCCAGCTTTGCTTCTCCAAGCCGATGGCCTGAAATATTTGATTTAATACCCCCATATCGCTTAGAAAATTAAGCATGATTCCCGAAACGATTACCCACGACAGAAAGTGTGGGAATGTGTAAACCGTCTGATACACTCTTTTCAATTTTTTCGATGTAACTTCATTAATTAACAAAGCCATAATAATCGGAACCGGAAATTCAATAAGCAACCTACCAAAAGCAATTACAAGCGTGTTTTGAAACACTTTCCAAAACTCACGGAGTTGGAACATAGTTTCAAAATTTTGAAGTCCAATCCACGGGCTTCCCGAGATACCCGCTCTAATTTTGTATTCTTTGAAAGCTAGAATAATCCCGTACATCGGTACATAATGAAATAAGATAAAGTACAGCATAATCGGGAGGACAAGTATATACAAATATTTGGCATCCCACATTCGTTTCAGCAACTTTTTCGAAGCTTTTCGCTCTATTATTTGTTCTTTCCGAACCTCTGTTGGCATCGCTTCCATATGTATACCTCTCTGTTCTCAAGTAATTAATTTAATTATAAGTAATCGCTTACAATCTTTGTATGGAATACACGCAGATGGAATATGGAGAGAAATTAGTTTTCGAGAAATGCAGCCGTTGTGTTTTTATCGCTCGACACATAGCAAAAATTAACTCCACCCGACTTTTCACTGTCCCATTACAACATCACATTGGACTCGCAGAAATCTTTGTATTCAAAAAAATCCGACACCTATATAAACAGTGTCGGATTTTCACCTAAACTAGTGAAACACTTCTATTTCTATAACATTACCATACCTACTTGTTATAATTCAGTAGTGATAGAATCAGTGTAACAGCCTCCGCTCTAGTTGCAGATGCAGCAGGGATAAATTTCCCGTTTGGATATCCTTTAACAATGCCCGCTTCTGCAGCTGCTGCGACATAAGGCTTCGCCCATGCAGGTATTTGATCCGCATCTAAAAATGCTAATGTTGATGTTGAATCAATGGAAAGCCCTAGCGCACGAACAATCATTGCTGTAAATTCAATGCGTGATACCTTATTATTCGCGCGGATTGTCCCATCGTCATAACCTGACATTAATCCTGCTTCCATAAGTGCCTGAATAGCTGGCAGAGCCCACTTTGGTGTTTGATCCTTGTCGGCATAATCCATATCAGCATCTACAGACTTTAACTTCAATGCCCTAGCGAGCATCGTTGCAAATTCACCTCGTGTTACCATGCTATTAGGCCTGAATGTTCCATCCCCAAACCCTTTTACAATTCCAAGCCCAACTGCTTTTTCAACCGCCTCACTAGCCCAATGCCCGCCAATATCGGCAAAATCTATTTCAGGCGTTTCAGGTTCTGGTGTTGGTTCTGGCGTTGGTTCAGGTGTTGGTTCAGGTGTTGGTTCAGGGTTTTGCGGCGGTATCCATCCACCGTTTGAAGAGCCTGACTTAGTAGTTACTTTTATACTTGGACCATTAGAGCTCAAGTTCCCTGCAGCATCACTTGCTTCTACTATAAAGGTGTAACTGCTGTTAGCAGTTAGCCCGCTCACATTATAACTGGTAATATCACCCTCGACGGTCGCTATTTCGTTGCCATTTTGATAAATTTTATAGCTGGTTGCACCGGCATCACCCGTTAATGCTAGCCATGTCAGCGTAAGGCTCGTAGTGCCAATATTGGTAGCTGATAGTGTTGCATCTTGCGGCCATACTGGAGCTATTTTATCAAGATAATTAGGTTCATTTATTACAACATACGCTTTTCCTGATATAGCTACTTTCGGGTAAAATAACGTTTCTACACCGTCATCCGTTAAGCGGAAAGGAGTGAACTGTTCTATAGCAATAATCGTAGAATCATCTGTCTCTGTAAAACCCTTCACCTTTACGCCGTATCCGGAACCATCACCGAACTTAGTTGATAGCCACGCCCCTTTTAGTTGCTCCTGATTCGCAATTTTCCCACGAACAGTAATCGTATTTTCTCTAACCTCTGGATCTAATGCAAGATTGATTGAAGCTGTAGTTGTACTGGTAATTTCCAATTGTTGCGATTCAAAACCAGCCAAACTGCTATTTTTATCTTTTACCGCACCATCTCCGTAAATGTAACTGTATACAAGCTCATTAGTTGCTTTATCTATTCTCGCAAAAGCGACATGCCCCGAAAAAGTGAGCGAATTATATTGACGCTCAATTAAATCATTGCTTGTATAAATAATGTCTACATAGTTTTTGCTCGTTACAACAGCAATATTTGTCATCGGATCTGCATCGTCTGGTTTGACCCACTTAACACTTTCAATCTCTCCAGTTCGATCTTTTTTAAGCGTTTCGTACACAGCGCCATACTGCGTTATTTCGCTACTATCAGAGACGATATTTCTTCTCGTAATATGGGGTGTAGTGTACTTAGTTTCGTCTGCTTTTGTTGTAGTTCTTCTAGCTGTTGGCATTTGCGTCAGAAATACATCCGATCCCTCTACCCCGTTCATGAACGTTCGAACTTTTGATCCCGTCTCTTCCCCTGTCCATTCAAAGGAAAAATCGCTCGCTCCAGATCCGGCTTTTGGATTCTGCAGAACATCTCTACTATTCGGGTAGCCTTCTAAGCTATTAATACTCGTTAAATATTCTTTAAGATTGGTTTTCCCTGTATCCTCCAGCATTTCACTATCATCAAATTGAACGTTCATATTTTCTAATTCTGTCCCACGCTGGAAAATCTCATGCGCTTGGCCACCCTTCATACGGGTCAAATCAAATGCAAAGTTTCGATTTCCTCCTAGATTTACAAGCATAACCAATCTTCGATTCATTTCTGCACCTATCTCCACTGGGCCGGGATTAGATGCTTCAACTAACTGTATTTGATTTCCGTTCGTTGTCCCAGAATCGTATGCTAATAAGGCAGATCTTTGCCAAGATCCGTCTGATTTGATATTTTTTCCATCCGCTCGGGATACCCACGGCATATTTCTCCATATAGGCCCCATCGAATGATATCGTAATGTACCGCCACTTCCATCCCCATAGCTAGTTCTGTTAATATAGCCTGTGTACGGGAACATCTCGATTCCTCCGCCCCATAAATTAAGAGACAGTAAATTAAAGTGGGTATGACCGCCACTCAATCCCAAATCTAATGGCTGGGTCAACAATCCTACATGCATGGCATCATTCAGATCACCTTGATGTAATCCATAATACCCTAAGCCCGGCAAAGTAATATTCTTCATGCCGTTTTCAGTCAGTGGCAAAGGTTGTGGATCCCCTGTTCTGCCATAAGAATCTCCTAGCGGAATTGTTGTACCATCCGGATAGATAAGCTTCTCCGAAGCAGCCTTTTTTGTAAGTTCAAGTAGTGGCCATCTTGAGCTCAAATCAGTTCGATCAAGGTTTAATCCGAATCTTTCATCGTGAAAGCCTTCAGGATCCGTAAATTTTTTAATTAATTGCAATGAATGTGCTGTCACGGCGTTAGATACTTGATCCGCATATGAGCTAGCTTGTTCATTCCATGTTCCGTCAAACATATAATATTCTGTGCTTAGAAGGTCATCAAAAATACCAATGATTTCGCGAACATAAGTTGGGTCATTAAGAATCAAAGCTGTTGCAGCAACTGCCCGCGCCCCAAAAGGCGTTATATTGTTCTTTTTAGTATTAGTATCATTCATAATTCTTAATGCCTCATTAACAGCGGGTCTAATCCAAAACTCCTCAACAATCTGCTTCATCTCTTCACCAGAATAAGACGAGTTAATATCACCCCATACATCTGAGTTAAGTAAAATATTGTAAGCATTAATTGCACGTATTGGAACTACTAAACCTGAATCAAAAAAAACTATCTGATACTTGCTTGTTACAATACGGGAATAATCCAGTGCCTGGGTATAAAGAATAAGCGCTGCCTTTCTAGCATAACTGACTTCTTTAGTTTCTTGATAGATCTGGGCAAAAAATGATGCATACCCTTGGAATTTTGTTTGTTGATTTGGAGCAGTAATTGATCCCGATGCTGCCCTTACTTCTTCAACTAGCGTAGCTTCATCCATGTCCATGTACTTAACAAAATCAGGATACAAATTTACAATTTGCTCTTTACTATAATCTAAAGAGACAGCATCTGAAACTCCCATTCCCTTCTTCATATCATCTTTATGAATGGCTTGAGATTGCCATTCATTCGATGCTGCTTCCACAGTGACCTTAAATGTGCTGCTTACTCCCGACAATTGCTCTGTCACAGTAATGAAAGCTTCACCTGTTTCCAATGCTAGCAATCCATTGCCCACTACTTTTACAGTTTCGGGATTGAGAGATTGTACCTCTACTTTTTCAATATAAGACCTTTCTGGAATTTTCTGATAGCTGAAAACGGCTCCCGACCCTTTAGCGATAACCATATCCGAAACTTGGATTTCTTCTATTAGGGGTACAATATCGCCCGCTCTCATATAAGCAATCATCATGCTGCTTGGCACATCTTCACTATGTTTATGTTGCTCAACCTTATTTTGGAGTATTCCTACATAGTTGTTTCCCAGATCCAAATTGTCGACCTTTAGTTCCCCATTAATCCAAACACTGTAGCGATGATTAGGGATGTCGAAGTCAATCAGGAGATCATACCATTTCTCTGCTTCGTATACTCCAATTTCATTCTTCTTCCAATCCAATATTTTTCCGTTATTGCTGAATTGAAGCAATAGCGGCCATGCTGGACTGCCAGTTGGCGGATTAATACTCTTTACCTCGAAAAAATTTCTATTCGATTCGGTATTATTAAACTTAACCCGGGTTTGAATCCCGAATCTGTCAGTTTTATTAATACCAAATCTATAAGTACCAACTTGCTTGGTAACCGCCTCCATTTGCAGCGCTTTTCCGAGATCATATTCTACTAAACTCACACTATTGGCATCCGGTGTCACATCAGTGTATCCTAAATATCGAGAATCTATTGTAACTCTGTTTCCAGCTCGTTGAGGCTCGTAGTTGGTAAAATTAATATTCACCAGATTAGGATCAATATAAATTAGAGAAGACGCCACAGTACCTGGATCAGCTACTTCCACAGTAACTTTAAAAGTGGTACTCACTCCAGACAACTGTTCTGTCACAGTGATGACAGCTACTCCCGGTTTCACCCCTAGCAATTCATTGCCGACTACTTCCACAATCTCAGCATTGGAAGATTCTAGATCCAACTTTCCAATATAAGCACGTTCAGGAACTTTCTGATAGCTCAAAACAGTACTTTTCCCCTCAGTCATAACCCGATCTGAGACGTGAATCTCTTCTAAAGGAGGTAGAATATCGCCCGCTTTCATGTAAGCAATCATTACACTGCTGAGCTTATCTTCTCTATGCTTTTTTTGCGTAATCTTATTTTGAAGTATTCCTACATAATTGCTCCCTAGATCCAATTTATCAACCTTTATTTCTCCATTAATCCAAACGCTGTAGCGATGGTTAGGGATGTCAAGGTCGATTAGAAGATCGTACCATTTCTCTGCTTCATACACTCCTATTTCATTTTTTCCCGAATCTTTTATTTTTCCAGTATTATCAAATTGAAGCAATAGCGGCCATGCTGGACTGCCAGACGGCGGATTCATACTCTTTACTTCGAAGAAATCTCTAGTCGAATCGGTATTATTAAACTTAACCCTGGTTTGAATGCCCAATCTGTCAGTTCGATTAACATTAAATCTATAAGTACCTACTTCTTTGGTAGTTGCTTCCAATTGTAGTGCTTTTTCAAGATCGTGTCCTACTAAATCCATACTATTAGCATCTGGTGTCACTTCAGCGTATCCCAAAAATCGGTTGTCTACAGTAACTCTGTTCTCAGTTCGTTGAAGCGCATGGTTTGTAAAATTAATATCGACAAAGTTGGGATCAATATATATTGGGGGAGGCGAGGCATTATCTGAATCAGGTACCGGGCCTTGCGCATAAATCGGCGTAGCTGACATAATTAACAAAATAGTTAGCAACATAGTCATTAACTGTTTTCCAAACTTCATAATTATCCCTCCAAAAAATTGATTGTAAGTAATAACGGTCAGGATCTGGATCGTTTAGTTGGCTTTGTTGGACGTAAAGATGACATTAGTTAACCGCTTTCAAAACTAATTATTTATTTTTGAAGAACCTAATTTAATTTCAACAACCGTATTGATATGCACCTTAGTAGCAGTAAATACAAATTCTTTCGCGTTGAAATTAATAAGCCATCATAGCGTCCGTCAAACGACCGTTTCCTTAAAAAATCATTACACTTTCCCAAAAACTTTTCGTATGTTATGTGTCATGCCCTCCCTTCAAGTTTTATTTTCAAGGTATTTGTTGCAATAAGAATTAGTTGTGTCGTTGAAGTGCTATACTAAGCCCCTCTGTACCTAAGTAGTCAGTTAGATTATAGGTAATCGTTTACAAATTCGGTATGGAATACACGCAGATGGAATATGGAGAGAAATTAGTTCCAGAAAAATGCAGCCGTTTTGTTTTTTATCGCCCGATACACAGCAAGATTATCTTCAACCGACTTTTCACTGTCTAATTAATTGCCTTGCATAACCACAAAAAAAGGTCCATCGATAAACGATGAACCGTTGTGAATCAGAACTCTAGCAATCAGCATCCATATAGTACCTAATACAAATCATGAATTTAATGGGATAACCATGTTCCAAGTATTCTCAGCGTTTGTAAACTCTCCTGGTCCGTCTGCTGTCGCAAAAAACATGTGGGTTCGCTTGTTATCTTGAAATAGGATAAACGGTCTTTCTAAGCTTCCCATTACTTGTTCCGTCCCATCATCCCACTCGATCTTACGCGAATATGATTTTTCCCCTTCTATAAAGTCCCACTTTGTTCCATCCGATGATTTTGCCACAACCCCACCATGTAATTCACCGCAAATATCCCCAGTCATATCTTTCGCAACCATCTCATAACCGCCAGGTACTTGGTAAATAAATGGATCTTCTAAATTATACTTTTCCGAAGGGAATATATTTTCATCCGATACTGCTGTATAAGGACCCAAATAATGATTAGCGCGCGCAACTCCAAATGACATTTGAAAACTATGCAAAAATGTCGGGTATGGCCGCGATTTATAAGTTCTTGTTTTATAGACTAATAATACGGAACCATCCTCGTGAATACATGGCGCCGGATTAGAAGTGAAAAAGTTATCAAACTTATCAGGTCTAGGGTGCAAAATGGGGGTAACCAATCTTTCCCATGGACCATTAATACTCTTCGAAGTCGCAATTCCGATTCTTTTATTTGAACGCGCTACAATGCATCTCGGATCATCCATATCAAATGGTTCATCCGCCTCTACATCCTTAAACGGATGAGTCGATCCCATATAATATAAAATATAGGTATCCTGATGCTTAAATATTTGCGGGTTATGCGTACTTCTTCCATCCCAGTATTCCGCCCCTCTGCTTGGCAAAACAACCTCTTCAAATTGATAGGGCCCTTCGGGAGTATCTGATACTGCACGTACAATTTCTGAAGCAGCAAGCCAGCCCGGATGCATAGAAAAATCTTTGCTCCATCTTGAAGCAAACATATGAAATCGACCGTCTTCAGCCTTTATAACGGATCCGCACCATATCCAATAGCCATCCATTTTAAAACCGCCATTTCGAGGTGCAGGCAGCATGTTTTCAATAATATTCATTATTCATCTTCACCTTCTACATTAATTTTCAAAGCTTACCAAGAGATGAACCATTTGATTGGCTTCAAGTTTTAACTTAATAATATCCTTTTCTATATCCGCGATTTCCTCTAAAACTTCCTCCAGCACATTTGTGGTAAAAGCATTACGGATTTTCTTTTTTGGAAAACTAATGTCAGCATTTACTTGTTGATTGTTGCAATTTCTCAAGCGCACAACAATGCACGAACCTTCTTCCGAAGGTAATACATCGTATACTTGTACACCATCTCCGCTTACATGTATAAATTTTCCTGACTCTTCTTCCTTGCATATGATTGCCGGTACAATTAATATTGGTGCAGTTGCTTTTACCGACGCTTTCATTACTGACACCGGATTAAAAGTTTGGAATGTTAACAATAGATACGTAAAAGAAACTGCTCCGGGTTGAGATGCACGGAAATTGGTATCCCAGTAATTATTCATCGGCCATGCCAATAAGAGCGGATTCGCTTGCTTAATAATAGTTTGCTGCTCTTTGCCAAAGTTGAAATCGCCTACCTGTACTAACGGGGCATCGGGACAAATCAATGTAACCCCATGATTGTGATCATAAACAGATACACTTTTGTCAACTGTAATGTAATCTCTACAAACATCTGGCAACTGTTGAGCGTCCAATTCAACAAATTGACCTGCCGTATCATAATGATAACGCCATGCCTCGACATTGATTGGAATTGCGAAATAAATGCTTTCAGGCGTCTTAATATCTAGTTTATTATAAAAAACCTTCATTTCTATTTCAGGCTGGTAGTCGAAGAAAGTATATCTTTGTTCCAAATTCTCTACGCCAGGAGCTGTAGCACGAATAATAAGAGTAGCATGATGCGCGCTTCGCTCTACACTGCACAATTTGATTTCTGTGTACGATTGTCGCTCCGCCTTCCAACTATGATTCCATACACTTATTCCATCATTTCCTTTATCCCCATCCCTTGGAAAGATAGTTGTGCGGTAATTCAAGTTGTAGATAGGATCAATCGTTTCCTGTACATATTGAAACAATGTCCAAGGGCTTGATAAGTCAAGCACTTCCCAATCGCGTTGTTTATCGTATAGACTAGTAATACGTCCTGTAATCGGATCAAAGCTGCATTTGTGGTAAGGAGTTTCTATAGATCCTTCTGTTACAGTAATATTCCGCAACCATACCCATCTTCCTTCCGGCTCGATAGTCCCCGGATGAGTTACAAGTAATGTTGATTCAGCCTCCTCTATGCTTGTGTCCTACTTCAGTCGGGTAGAAAGCGTTTCCGAAATGACACTTTGTGAAAATGCCAGCCACGTTTATATGTGCCCGTACCAACTCGCTTACAAATTGTTTCGCATTAAAATCCTTTACAGCTTCTTTCGGGAATTCGGGCATATGGAAATCCACATGAACCTGACAAATATAGTCTTCAAACCAATCTTTGCACATGCTATCCTCCAATATTTTTCCAACAAATTTATTACCTCAAACAGTGAGGCTACGTCCATAATCAAAACTTAATCGGCAGAAGCCAACGTACCTGTACAGTTGTAGCTCAAATATTAAAACCTTAATATTTGAGCTGCTGTTCCACCTATTTTAAAAGTTATTAGCATCCAAACGCTTTGCTACACGATGCAATAGTTCAACAGATTGTTCAGCCAAACTGCCGTCTTCATAAATCCCGATGTTTATAGTAGCAGCAGCGCCTCTCTTCTTGCACTCCACAATAAATTCATACAATTCATCTTCCGACATTTTAGGCGGTACAATCTCACCAGGCGCCTCCCAATGCCCCCAAGCACAATCGATCCAAAACAGCGCATGAGGCTGCATCCCAGGAGGAAGATCGTCAGGCGGATAAATTCCAAAGAACGCCTCGCCAGCCAAATAATCCTCCGTATCAAAAACATACTTCATATCGTTGGCGCCTGGACACATGGCGACAGCAGCATTGGGGTTCCCAGAACGAGTAGCTGCAAACCATAACTCACGATCAAATCGGGTGTTATCCCATTGCATACCGCTTTCTGGGAACTTAGTAGGCGTATCATAGCAACCATCAAACCACCAGCCATCAAGCAAAAGACCAAATTTTTTCGCATAATCCTTAATAAATTCCATGTATCTTTCCATGAAAACGCTCTTATCATACGGATGTATATCCCAGCCCATTGGGCCTTTCACATTGTCATTTTGTTCAAAGTCGGCAGGAAGATACGCTATAAACTTAATACCCTCTTCCTTCACCCGAACAGCTATTTCTAGACCAAGATCACGTCTTGAAAAACAGCCAGGCACCAAGCTTTCAAGATACTTATTATAAGAACAGTAGTGGCCTGAATTTTGACCCAACGTGAAAATCAACCAATCGGCGCCCGTATATTTCAGTTGTTCCATAAACTTTTCTATATCAAAACGATCAATCATTCGGTCAAAATCTTGCTCATGTTCTCCTGTTCTAGGCTGTGTATTACTTAAATAATGTACCATTACACCAAAATGTTTCGATTCTTTCATCCAAGCTGCATTATTAGACATTCTGATTTTCCTCCATACTATTTTATAGCTATACCGATGACTAATCCGGACAGTCAGATAACACTCAAACTGTCCGGATTCTTCTACATTTACGTGTGCCCGTGCCAACTCACTTACAATCTTTTTACATTAAATCCCCTTACAGTTTCTTTCGGAAATCCGGGCATATGGAATTCCACATGAACCCTAAGAATATAGTTTTCAAACCAAAACTTGCGCATGCTCTCCCTTCAAAATATATTTTCAATGTAAATGCAACAAAAGAATTAATTGTGTCGTTGAAGTATTATTCTATACCCCTCTGTTCTCAAGTGGGTAATTAGATTATAAGTAATCGCTTACATTCTTTGTATGGAATACACGTAGATCGAATATGGAGAGAAATTAGTTTTCGAGAAATGCAGCCGCCGTGTATACCGTTTGAGCAAACCTAACTCCTCCTGACTTTTCACTGCCTAATTAATCGACTTGCACAGCACACAAACAAAGGCCCGTCGATGAACGACGAACCCTTGTGGATTAGATTTATATCAATCAGCAATCATTTAGATCATGTGCGTAATAGTTATAAATGAGACTAAAACCATAAGAAAAGCACCCAAATTATACTTATAACTGAGACTTTTTATATCATAAAATGAGACTTTTCGTAGTTATTATATGTCTAAATGAGACTTTCAATTTCTTCTAAAGTAATAACATAAATGCTGTCTGCTTTTATAGGGAATTAATTAGCGGCAGCCGTTTCTACAAGAGCTACTTCCTTACTTCGAAGCTCTTGACTCAGCTTTTTGATTTGGCGTTCTTTCTCGCGATTATTCTTTTGTAGTTGATTGGCATGTTCTGCAACACCGCCATTGGCTTGCATACAGGCATCACGCCAGGATTTTCTTTGTTCCACATACAATCCTTTACTACGGCAATATTTTGCCAGTTCTATTTCTCTAAGCGCAGCGATCTCAACTAAAATGGAAAACTTGTCCTGCGTACTCCAACGTTCGGAATAAAAACAGAATTTATGTCTAGTAATCGTTACATTCTCTGCTATTAGAAAATAACAAAAACAGTTGATGATTTGATTATCAACTGTCTTGTTATATTTATTGTGTTATCCTACTGGCACACATTCTCCATGCGAATGAAGGTTTTTGCCTATCACCGTGACCACTAAGATGTTGTCCTCACCTTCGACTGTAGGACCAATAAAAAGTTCGCTAGGATCATGTTTAGTCCAAGCTCTTATGCTCGGTATTTTTCTCTCTTTCCTTGCTATTGCCCATTTCCAAACTACCAATCTGTGACATATTACTTTTTCATGTTAAACAACTCAACATATTATTCGGTTTTGTCTAACTTTATTGCCCAGAACCGGCTAATGGGAAATCATTCAATCATTCAGAATTAACTGTTCGACCTAAAGACAAGGTAGCATAACTCGCATTTCTCGGCAATGTACAATTATTTTTTCTGTATTCAAAAACACCTAATGAACATCTCACGATTAAAGTCATGAGTTTGCGACAACTGTTCATCAATGAAGCATTTCTCATCTATCAACTGCTGGAATTAATGAGCTCCATAAGGAGCAATATTTTCAATTCCGCAAGGTCCTCCTTCAGTATTCGCTTCAATATCTACCGGTTGTCCATCTGCCCGATACAACGGTCGATAGTAATCTGCAATCTTCGTTGCCGACCCATTCGCATAATGGCATATAAATGCCCTACGGAATCGGTCTTTGGATTTATTCCGATATGAGCCATGAATCATATTCCCGTTAAAGAAAAGCACGTCGCCCGCTCCCATATTCGCAGGCACAGCCTTTTGATCTTTGGGCGGTTTAACAAGATGTGTCGTGAATGACTCTTTGTCATCTGCTACATCAGGACATACCAATTCATATTGATTCGTTCTCGGCACGACTAGCATACCGCCGTTCTCCTCATCGGCAGGATCAACTGCCGTCCAGGCTGCAATACAATTGCCTGGCTCCACCATGAGATAGAAATTATCTTGATGCAAAGCTTGACCCCGAGAGCCTGGAGGCTTGTAATAAAACATACTCTGCACGGCCAATGGCTCTTCTTCGTACAGGTCCTCCATTATGGACATGACTTTAGGATGAACCATATACTTCTTAGCAACGTCATTGAACCGATGTGGGTGGATAAATCTCGGATAGCGCTTGAGCGGATCTTCCGTCTCTTGATTCAGCAACGGTTCGAAATATCCGGGAAATGTTTCGTGACTAAGCTTCTCGAAGGTTAGCTTAATTTCATCTAATTCTTCCTCAGAAAACAACTCGCGAATGATGAGGTACCCCTCCGTATTGAATTGTTGTTTTTGTTCCGTCGTTAAGATTAGCATTTTCTTAGTCATGTAATTGTTCCCCTTCTCATCAAAGTAACGTTTCTTAAACAACATCATAGGACTAAGACCGATCATATAGAAGGATAATTCCTGCTCAAAACTCATCATATTCTGCTATGATTAAGCTAGAGGAGATGAGCACATGATCATAGCAGACCACTTTAACGAGACAGGGACATTCGGGATTGAACGACCTGAGGGGTATAAGGAATGGGAATGGTTGCTTTGTTATACGCTGGATGGAGAGGGGTTATTTCATTCAGAGCAAACCGGGGAGAGACGATGCAAAGCCGGAGATATGGTACTATTGCGCTCCGGTATACCTCATGGGTATCACGCAGCTCCCGGGCACCATTGGCGATTCGTCTGGGTTCACTATAACCATATTCCTCAGAACTCTTTTTTCTCTGATATTTCCCTGCTGGTTTGCCCGATCGATGCGGATCATCGTCGTAAACAAGTGTATCGCGCCTTTAAAAACATTATCCTACATTTCCGCGAGCGCACGCTACTTTGGAAAGAACTGTGCATGACACTCATAGGGGAATTGCTACTATTATTAGCCGAGCAGCATAACAAAACATTGGACCCCCGAGTGGATAAACTCCTTCATCTGCTCACTATAAGAATGAAAGAACAAGTTCGAATCGAGGAATTGGCCCTAGCTATTGGCCTATCGGCCTCGCGTCTTTCCCATCTATTCAAACAGCAGACCGGTCAATCCATTATACAGGTCTTAACTGAAATGCGGCTCCGTCAGGCAGCGCTATTGCTTGAACATTCTAGTCGAACCGCAACCGAGATTGCCTTTGAAGTCGGGTTTCAAGACTATAATAATTTCGCCTTACAGTTTTTCAAATATTACGGTGTTAGACCAAGGGAGTACTCTGCAAAATGCCGGACAAAGGTTTGAGCTTTCTTTCATCACCGCTAGCATTTCAGCTGTCATCAATTCTTGCAGCTCACCGTATCAATATGCATGATACCTACAATGAGATGATCGGGCTTTTCCTTCTGAAAGATGCCGAACCAAAAACACCTCCAAGTTGTACGATTATTTTAAAATAGTCGTACAACTTGGAGGTGTTTAATTAAGACCAACTTAGTCAGCTAATATCGCGCTTCCTTGCATATCACGCAATAATTTCAATGCTGCATCAGTTTGCCATGGACATGGTTCTATTTCTATTTCCGAAAGACATAATAAACGATCAAATCCTTTTTGGAGACGAATTTCCTGCGATTGAAGTTCCAATCTAACATTCATGCTCGAAGATCTACCTGATAATAGTGCTTGCATCTGAGCTTTTGTAGGCATAACTACTTTCAACTAGAATACCCCCAAGTACGATTTCAGTAATATTATACCAGATATTGTATATAATTGACTGTCGATAATAGTCGTTAAATATCACAATTTATAATTAAAAAATCATCTTTATGGTGGATTGATTTACTTTATGTTACGGCATGGTATGTCGTTCGCCATGCAATGTTAAAGGGGCATAGCCCAAAGGCCATACCCCTTAATTCATTAAGGTTGTTCCGGATCTGTGGAACCGGAATATTTGTTTATCAATCTGTACATAATGACTGCGACTTCTGCTCTTGTCGTCGTAGCATTCGGGCTAAGTAAATCTGCTCCTCTACCTGATATAATGCCATCCTTGACTAGTGTCGCCACAGCATCTACCGCATACGCTGCAATGTCAGAGGCGTCAGTAAAGCGTTTCAGATCAGATGCCGTTCCATGAGATTCCCATTGACCGCTAGCCTGTAGTGCTCTTGCCACTAGCACCATCATATCCTGTCTAGATATTTTCTCCTGCGGATTGAACATCCCATCTCCAGTTCCTTTCGCGATTCCTAGCACCTTCATAATGCCGAGCGCTTCATAGTAGTAATCGTCTTGCGCGACATCCTGGAAGTTGTCGCTAATGTCAGCTTTTAAGCCTAGTGCTCTGACAAGCAACGTCGCGAAATCAGCCCTTGTTATCTCTTTACCAGGCTTAAACGTCGTTGCCGAAGTGCCTTTAATGATACCTTGTTTGGCTAATGTCTCAATCGCTAACTTAGCCCATCCATAATTGTCGATATCTCCAAAGATCGGAGTGCTCGGATCTGGATCCGGAGATGAACCGTCGCCATCGCCCCCAGAGTCCTTAAGGATTACCGTAACTGCAACTACTGTTGATTTCCCTAAATAGCTTACCGTTACGTTTGCACTTCCCTTTTTGACTGCTGTTACGACACCATTCGCACTTACTGTGATTACACTTGGATCCGACGATGTATAGGACGCTTTATCCGTTACGTTCGCCTTGGTTCCACCACTATATTTTGCCGTGACATCAATCGCGTGTGTCTGACCTACTTCCAGTGAATAGCCGTTAGAATCGACGTTAATCCCTTCTAAAACGCCCTCACTTTCTGTATTTCCTGCGTTCGGATAATCCCAATCTTTGACAGTTACCTTGTACACAGCCTTGTGTCCGCCGTCAGCTGTCATTGCGGTAATTGTAGCTTTCCCTGCGGATACTGCTGTTACTGTAACGCTTGTCGTACCACTTCCCGCATCATACACTGCATTTGAAATGGTCACTGCGCTTCCTTCCACAGCATAGGTCACCGTTTTATCCGTTGCGTCGGCCGGACTGACCTCTGCAGTTAAGCTATCCGCTGCGCCAATATTCAGTACAGCGGACGTTTTGTTCAGTGTAACTCCCGTTGTCGGTACTGTTATTGCAATTACCGTTACTTTATATTCAGCAGTTAGTCCACCTGCCATTGTAGCTATAATTTTCGCGTCCCCTTCGGATACCGCCGTTACCGTAACGTTTGTCGTTCCGTTTACCTCATCGTATACAGCACTTGAAATGGTCACTGCGCTTCCTTCTACCGTAAAGGTTACTGTTTTATCGGTTGCATCAGCTGGACTAACCGTTGCGATCAAGTTATCTTTAGCTCCAACAATTAGAGTCGAGGAGGACTTATTGAGTGTAACCCCTTCTTCAGGAACTTCAGCTTCGTTAACCGTTACCTCGTACACAGCCTGGTGGCCGCCGTCAGCTGTCGTTGCCGTAATCTTCGCTGTACCTGCGGACAGCGCCTTCACCGTTGCACTTGTCGTTCCGTCAGCATTGAAGACTACATCGGACAATTCAACTACTTGGTCATTGTCTACCGTGAACGTTACTGTTTTATTGCTTGCATTCGTTGGTGTCACGGTTGCCACCAATTGATCGGATGCCCCTACGCTTAACGAAGCCGCTGTTTTGTTCAATGTAACTCCAGTAGCTGCTATCTCTTCAGGAATCGTTGTTGCCGCTAGCACAGTCACGCTGATGCTCGTTGCCAATGCTACGTTGTTTGGATTTACCACTCCTGTAGGCAGGGTTACAGTTCCATCTACAGTAAAGAGTTGTTCCGCCTCAACATCTGCATCATAGCTTGAATCGCCTACATTCCATGTTACATCGGCATTTACGTTGCCTGCATCGGTAACCAATTGCACTGTTGCTGGTAACCTAAGAGCTTCCGCTGTTTTTGCGGTTCCATTTGTCAATCCTGTAACAGCCGCAGGTACTGTAATACTAGTCACGACTTTGCTACCCGCATTGAACATAAACCAATTTAGGTTACTTACATAAGCTTTAGAAGTCTTAAACACAAGGTATACGTCATGAATACCTGTAACACGTGTAATTGGGGTAGTTAGCGTCTTATAGTTCGACCATCCGCCCGTATCACTCACAGTAAGCGTTCCCGCTAATGTACCTGTTGGGCTGTCTAGCCTTACTTCAATCGTACCCCCTCGTTGTTGCTCTACAGATACTCTTGCACTAAATTCCGAAGCGCCACTCGCAAAGTTAAGATTTTTATATACTAAATAATCACCGTTCCTAATACTCCCCATATTCTGGCCGCCGCCTATATCCGGGGTGTTATTTTCGGTTTTAATGTCCCCTGACATGGAATCAAAGCTTTCTGCTTCGATCTGAATGGACAATGCCGAGGGCGGTGCAGGCACTAGAGTCACATCGATGCTCGTTGCCAATGATACTCCATCGTTCGGATTTTCCACTCCTGTAGGTAGAGTTACAGTTCCATCTACAGTAAAGTTCTGTCCCGCCTCAACAGCTGGATTATAGATTGAATCTTCTACATTCCATGTCACATTGGCTCTTACGCTTCCTGCATCGGTAACCAATTGTAGCGTTGAAGGCAATCCAAGCGCTTCTGCCGTCTTTGCTTGTCCGAGGGCCCATCCTGTAATGGCTGCAGGTGAGGTAATGCTTAATAATGTCCTTCCATCAATATATGGAACTATTGAAATAATCATATTTCCCTCAGATCCGTCTCCGGTCTGCGAAATCGCCCTTACTACCACAACACCCTCTGCTAGGGGCGTCAAAACACCGGTATTACTAATGGAAGCGATAGTGCTTGGACTTCCATCCTGATTCACAACACTCCATTCAACATTACTGTCTGAGGACTTCAATTGTAATGATGCCCCTCCTAACATTGTTGAAGAACTGCCGTCATCAGTCGTAACAGTAATTGAATGAGATGGAGACGTGTAGGATTTATAATAATTATTTTTAGTATTAGATAAATCCATCACTACAGTATTGGTGTAGTTTGCCGGAATAGATACAGATTTTGAAGAGATCCCAGACAATCCATCTGCGGGATATCCCCAGTCATTATTTACATTAATAGTAATCGTCTTATCCTTGTTTATAGTGGCACGAACAGACCCTTTCCCATCACCATGTATTGAAAGCAATGTATCAGGATCCTTAAATCCCATTTCTGCGTAATAGAAACCTGTCTTTGAAGATCTAAAATCATTGGTTCCTTTTCCACCTGGGTCAGGAATGCCATTTTCATAGAGCGAATAGAAAAATTCTTTATCATCATCTTTCCATTCCATTTCAGGTTCAGGTTTAACTCCATATTCGCGCTTCCATTCAATCTCTTTCGGCGCAGTACCTGCGAGTCTACCTATCTGATGCTCAGGATAATGGCTTAAATATCCTTGACGTTCCCAAGAAATTGAATTGGTATCCGATGTTAATTGGTACGATACTCCAACTTCATAATTTACAGTTATTGCTGATTTGTTCCCCATTGCGTACTTAGTTTCAATTCTACCGTTTGAATATATTTTCAATGTAAATGTAGTATCGCCTATACTGCTATATTTACCATTAATAGTAACGATAACGGCATTGTCTTCTATCTGTTGAGTTATATTAGTTAAGGTCCAAGCTCCCACAGATGTTTCACCTAAATTTAGTTCAGGACCACCAACTAATACAGATTTCCCGTTATAGATTCCATCCGTAATTTTACCAGTAGCTTTACTGAAAGTGAGCTCATAATTATCGCCTGAAACGGATATCTCGTTGTCATCCTCTGTCACAGCAGGTGCATTGCCATAGCCATCAACAAAAAGATAATTTGGCTCACCGATCGTGATGGCATTCGTCATTACATTTCTTTTCACATCTTGCATTTCCAAACCAGTCGTTGTTTTATAGAAATCCAATGTGATTTGGTCGCCAATTTTCCAGCCAGCTGCAGGTGCAGGCACTGAAATTTTACCCATTTGTTTAGGTGCAATATTGCTTTCAATTGTTCCATTACTTACGATACTGCCATCTTTTGCATGGATCGTATATTGTATTTCAAAATCATCGTCTCCAAAGTTAACGGTTTCATATCTGTTTTCATACTGCAGCTGCAAGGGACTATTCATACCTGGATAATTAACCGCTTTAGCACCTTTATATTGGACTGGTGAATAGACGTTTTTAGTAGCCCAGATTTCAGGCTTATCTCTTCCCCAAACATCTAACTGCCCCCAATTGGTGTTACCAACTACTTGGTTGTCACCCTCATAGGCATTATCCATTGAATTCCAGATTGCACCACCCATCATATACGGTGTGGAATATATTTTTTCCCAATTTGTTTTGATCACATTGTAATAATTTTCTCTGTAACCCGGATCAAAAGGCATGTTTTTTAGCCCGCTTCCATATCCGTGAGCATATTCATCCCATATTTGAGGTCTACTTCCTCTGTTACCGTCCATCTGATAGTGATTACTGTGAATGTCTATCTCCTTAAAGTTAGCAGGTACATTACCGCCCCAAGAAGCTTTCGTTGGAACATACGGATGCACAGCCTTAACATACTTGGCTAATGTTTCAACATTCGGTCCCCAGGCTGATTCGTTAGTGAGTGACCAAATAATGATAGACGGATGACTGCGATCCTTTTCAATCATTTCACTTACCGTGTTCAACATGGGTTTCGTGTATAAAGGACTTTTTTCAAAATCGTATCCTCGAAATGTGATAGAATTCTCCTGTTCTACAAAAATGCCTAGTTCATCGCACATTTCTAATGTTTTATTAGATAGTGGGTAGTGTGCTGCACGGATATAGTTAATATTATTTTCCTTTAATTTTTCTAGCAGCATTCTTTCTACTTCAAGACTATATGACATTCCATCTTGGCCATAAACGGTTAGATAGTTTACACCTCGTAATTTTGTAGGGATACCATTTACTTCAAACACATCATTACCATCAATCTTCTTGATGTCGACTTGCCTGAACCCTATTTTTTTCACTACTGTTTCAACGATTTGCCCGTCCACTTTTAAGTTAGTCGTAAGCGTATATAGATTAGGGTGTTCCGCATCCCATTTTGCTGGGCTAGAAATCGCAGCAGAGATATTATAATCTGTAAATGAAGCGTTTATAGGAATAGATGACGCAGCACCAAGCGGCACATCATTTCCGTCCATATCCTTAAGCGTTACATCTACGGAAGCTTTGACCCCCGTCTCGACGAATGCATTCATGCTAAGCTTAAGTGTCGCATCATTGTAAGCGGAATCAAATTCTGTGTCCGCCTGCACTCTGTTGAGGAAGTTCTGAGGTTTGGCATACATCATTACTTCACCAAGTATCCCTCTCATATGACGAAGCTCAAGAAACTTTAGGCTATCTTCGCCTTGTGCTGTTACGGATATCGTAATCCAATTGTCTTCACCAGGAATTACATAATCTGTAATATCGGCATCCCAAGTATTAAAACCACCAGCGTGTTCGCGGACGTACTTTCCATTTACCCATACGCGTGAGTAGTTGAAGGCCTTGTCAATGCGTAAAAATATTTTTTTATCCGAAAAATTGTCAGGCACAGTTACCTGCTTTTTATAAGCCATTTCCAAGTTATCTCCTGGTTGAAATAAAGCAGTACCATAATTTCCGTACCAATCAGGGTTATAATTAGGAGCATACACGGGAAATCCCTGAGCATCTAAGTCACCTGGCACTTTTGCACTACTCCAAGCAGAAAGATCGGCAGCATCTTGCCAAAAAGCGTTTTGTGGAAACATCGTAAATTCCCACTCCCCATTCAAAGAAATGATTGGGTCAGAAACATCTGTCACAGTTGTTGGTAATGGATTAACAACGACACGATCGTATATATTTGTTGCAGGGTCTTTATACATCGGAACGACCGGAACTGAATCACTCGGGCTGCCAATGACTTCTATTTCACTAATTCCGAATTTTTTACCAGCATTTAAACCAATTGTTTTGATTCTCATGTATTGGCGATGCGTTTCAAGATTAGGAATGACATGATCCTTTGATGACATATAGCCGGTTGGGTTTGTAAAATAGTTATACCAAGAAGTACCATCAGGTGATGTTTGAATGATATATTTATAGTTTGCACTATCATCAGTCCAATGAATACTAATGTTAGAAAGATCAATGCTCGTACCAAAATCAATCTTCAACCACTCACCGGCATTATTGGTGTTTGGTTGCCAATACGTATTCGGGTCATTATCAAATGCTTTGTTTACGCTGCTGCCCGCCAGAGTTGAAGATGCTGTATATGTTTTGCCTGTAGCTAAATTTTCTATAGCATATACAAATCGATATACATCTGATGATTTGTTTTCTCCTGAACTATAGGCCTGAATCATTGTATAGCCTGTTATTAGAATAGGAGCAGAGTAAAGCACTCTAGTAGATGATATTTTTGGATCACTTCCATCAATAGTGTAATAAATAGTAGAATCTACCATATTATTCGTAAGAGATACCTCAGTACCGCTTATAACAATGCCAGGAAGTACATCAGTATCAATTTTTCGTATCGGATAATATAATTCCAATACGTCTGAATCAACCTGCCCACTATTTACAGCGTAGGCTTTAATCTTCATATCACTATTTACTATAATTGGACCGGTATAAGTTAATTTAGATAAGCTACTCGTTGGGTCACTACCGTCAATAGTATAATAAATAGTACTTCCTGCAATAGCTGAAAGCTGTACTTGATCACCCTTTAAGAATATAGTTCCTGAAGGTACTGAGCTTAGAACTTTCGGAACTTTCCCTAAATAATATAACTGAAGGTCAAATATAGCAGGCCAGGATGCAGCGGTTTGATTCACCATTTCAAATTTAACATAGGTAGCTGTTACAGGTGCAAATGAAACCACTATATCTGCTCGTGAAGTTTTTTCAGCCGGTGTTACTACATGGTGGGCTACTTCTTTCCAGTCCGCACCATCGCTTGAATACAAGATACGAAATTCTCCTATTTTCTCATCCTCTCTTCCCGAATTTTTTAATACCGCACTATCGAGGGTTTGCTCTGATTTTAATTGCAGCGTAAGGTTAAATGGATCTCCGTTATTTGCTTGTGCATATGTGCTTAAACTTCCATCTACAGCATGAGAAGCAGGATGTCCTGAATATGCAGGTTTGTCCATACTTGCTGTACTACCTAATGCATAATTGATATAATTAGATAAATCTGTCGTTTGTTTTTGCACAGAAGCCATATCTACTCCACTAGTCTGAGTATTCGTGATTCTTGTATTAATGGTATCCGCAGAAGCAACCTTTGTACCACCAATATTAATGAACATGGAGAAGACAATAGTTACAATACACAAGACTGCTACATATTTACTTTTCCTCATGATTTACATCTCCTTTGAATTATGACCCTTATAAACACTAACTCGATAAGATAATGTTTTTAATTTTTTTCTATTTAATTCAACTTAATCGCAGACCTGAACTTCGAATCTTCTTCATACCATATTCAATTAATCTTATGAGTATCGAAACAGCATTCTCAATATCAGAAGGAATAATCAATATTCCAATTCTACATTATCACCAATAACTTCAAGATCGTATTTAATAGCCGGATTTCCAGTTAGCTCCAGACTTCTGCGATCCGGCTGGCTTCCCCCAACATACAGCTCGAAGCGACCAGTCTCAAGCATCCGTTTTCCTTCTTCATCAATAAGAGATAGATCCCGAGGCGCTATGTTAAAAGAAACAACTCGCTGATCTCCTGCTTTAAGGAACACTTTAATAATTCCCTTGAGTTGCCAATGGGGAACCTCAACTGAAGCTTCAACATCTTTAATGTACAGTTGTACCGTTTCTTTACCATCCCAGATCCCAGTATTGGTAACCTGAACTTTAACCTCTAGCGAGTCACCAGCTGTAATCCGACTAGCATCTAATGGCATTTCTTTATATTGAAATTGTGTATAACTCAGCCCGTATCCAAATGGATAAAGTGCGTCTTGCTTCATATATCGATAAGTCCGTCCTGCCATAGCATAATCGCGGAAGTCAGGTAATTCCTCTGTTGAACGATATAGTGTAATTGGCAAGCGGCCGGATGGACTATAATCACCAAATAATAGAGATGCGACAGCCTTCCCCCCCTCAGCGCCTGGATACCAAGCCTGTACAACAGCAGTAACATGCTCATCTGCCCATGCAAGATCTAGCGCACTTCCAGCCAACACGATAAGAATGACAGGCTTGCCAATCGCCGTAATTGTCTCCAGTAATTCCTGCTGATATCCTGGAAGACGAAGGTTGGGCTTATCACCGCTCCCATCCATGTTATACGCGTCGCCCTGCTCACCTTCCAGATTCGGATCCAAACCTAAGCACATGATGATCGCATCAGCACGCTCTGCTACAGATACAGCTTCTGAGAAACGATCTTTCGGCTCTGCCAAGCCTTCAACGCTTTCATTTGCCAGATGACAACCTTCAGCATATAACACACGTGTATGATTAGCGACTGCTCGCTTGATTCCATCAAGCACAGTTACATATTCAGAAGCAGTGCCTGCATAATTGCCTTTCAAAGCAGCACGGTTGTCTGCGTTCGGACCGATAACCGCAATTGTACCCAGTTTATCGCGATCAAGTGGAAGAATATCTTGCTGATTCTTAAGCAAGACCATCGTTTTCTTCGCAACCTCAACCGCAAAAGCACGATGCTCCATGCTATCATTCAGTTCATAAGGGATTTGTGTGTATGGAACATGTTCGGGGTTATCGAACATTCCTAATCTCATACGGCTGATGATAAGCCTTGTTACAGCCTGATCAATCGTTTCTTCGGTAATTAATCCTTGTTCTACCGCACGAACCAGATTAATGAACATGTTGCCACAATTCAGATCACAGCCATGGTTAACGGCATATGCGGCTGATTCCACAGGCGTACTCGTCACCTTATGGAACTCATGAAAATCTTTGATAGCTTCGCAATCGGATACAACATGACCTTCAAATCCCCAATCATTCCGTAGTATCTGATTAAGCAAAGTTTCGCTTCCACAACTAGGCTCACCATTGACACGGTTATAGGCGCCCATTATTGCTTCTACCTTCGCTTCCTTCACACAGTCACGAAATGCCGGCAAATAAGTCTCGTACAAATCCTTCTTAGATACAATCGCATTAAACTCATGACGCTCTGCCTCTGGTCCGCTATGTACAGCAAAGTGCTTAGCACATGCCGCTGCTTTAAGATAGCGGGAATCATCACCTTGAAGCCCCTTGATAAAAGCGACTCCAAGACGGCCTGCCAAATAGGGATCTTCACCATAAGTTTCATGCCCTCTTCCCCATCTGGGATCCCGAAAAATATTTACATTCGGCGACCAGAACGTTAAGCCTTTATAAATGCCACGATCACCTTTACGCTGAAACTCATGATACTTTGCTCGCCCTTCTGTTGAAGTTACCTCTGCTACTTGGCCAATCAACTCAGAATCGAATGTAGCAGCCATACCGATTGCTTGCGGAAACATAGTTGCAACACCAGCTCTGGCAACGCCATGCAACGCTTCATTCCACCAATTGTAAGCGGGAACACCAAGCTCAGGGATTTCTTTGGCTGTATGAAGCATTTGGGAGACCTTTTGTTTTAATGTCATACGAGAAACAAGATCTTGTGCTCTTTCTTCAAAGCTGAAGCTTTCATTTAAATATATAGACTCTTGCATGATTGTATCTCCTCCTAATTACCCGTTACTTAACTGCACACTGTGATCTCGGTAATGTTTAATATGATTAATTGTAAATACAACTACGACAATGACCATAAGTGAAATAAAGACAGTTACATTGCTAATTATTTGAAATTAATTTCTGAATTAGGGCAAAAAAAAAAAAAAAAACAGTAAAGATGTTATCTGTGGGTGCAATATTGATATCCACTCTGACCACAATTTCTTTATCTGTTATGGAAATTTAAAAAGGGCAATTATAATAAAAACCAATCCTATTGGTAAGACCGCACATGATCCCGATTGCTACTAAACTATCAATTTAGTTTTCTATTTAACTCAAGTTGATCTTGAACCTGAACTTCGAATCTTCTTCATACCACATCGGGAAGTTTGTCCCCCAAACATTGTTATAAAGTAGGTAATGAAAGCCTTCTTCCAATGGGGCGAACGTATTATCGAACTGTAGCAAACGTCTCCTGCCAGGTGCCACTAATGGTGTGTCTAACGTCTCGATCATCATCTTCCCGTCCGCGCCATCATAGACAATTCCCATCTGAACGCCATGCAAATTTCGATTTCCATCCTTAACGACTTCAAATGGCGATATCCAATCCCCCATCTTGTCTAACTTCCACAAGTTCGAATTATTCACCATCGGAGCGAAGGAAAACCAAAAGGCCTCAGGGAGCCGGTTCGCCTGCTTACCGAACCAACTCAAAGTTACTTCGATACTCTTGCTCTGCTTCGAGAAAATATATTCCAGATACACATCCGACGGAACCCCGAACGATTCTAACGTTATAGCTGGAAGCTTCAGGTGCACGAATACTTTGTCCGCTTTATCCCCTTCGCACTTCACAAGCGTTACAACACGTGGAGCATACAATGCATGTCGCGGAACCGGTAGTAAATTCTCGAAGCCGGGCTTACCAAAGTCCGCATCAGCCCAGCTGTGCGTAACACCAATGTTCTCCATATATCGCTCGAACCAATGATGATAATTTTCCGGGCCGAACGTCTCATATACAAATTGACCAAGACGGTGCTGATCATCGGCCCACGATTTCCCTTGATTATCACATAACTGAACGATCGAACCATCTTCTCCGAACTGTACGTTGAACTGCCCCAATCGAACAGATGTGAAGAGAGGAATCTCGATTGCATCTGTAGGTATGTCAAGCTGCTGCGGCTCCAATACTGCGATTGCATCCCGTGCCTCTTGTCTAAGCTCAGCCGATAATGCGTCAGTCGCTTTCGTCAAGTACGCTCTCTGCTCTGACCACGAGCTCTCAAACATGGAATATGTGCGTATGAATTTCTCCTTATCCTTGTAAAGCTCTTGAGATAGTTGGTCAAACTCGTTCATTGCAAATGCGCCTATATAAGCATACTTAGTTGTAATCGCATCCTCAGGCACAATATTAGCTGTTCTAGCTGCTTGAAACTCAGATAACGAGTAATTTTTGAAATCTAACAGAAACTTCTTCTCATCCAGACCCCAAGTATGTTCTGCAATAAGCAGTAGATTTTTAGAAAAATCCCCATGCTCAAGACTATTCTCATCCATTCTTCCTTCTGCCAGCCACTTCCGGCGAAGGCGCATCAGCTCGCGAAACTGGGCAATCTTCTTTGGATCAGTCGCCGCACCATGAATCCAAGTATCTCCAATTTCCTCATGAACGACAGGCAGCAGATACTTTAATGGTTGAAGCTTCTCTGCGAAAGCATCCATCGTAGATGCCACGATCTCCGCACCTGGGAATCGCTCGGCAAGCCTTGCAAATTCCTGCTTGATCTCTTCCGCAGAAGGGGGGCCACAATTATCTCCAGTGTGAGCAAATACCATCGCATCTTTTAACCCGTCTAATTCTAAGACATTGCCGTAATTATCCGCATAGTTAACGATGAGATCAGACCCATCCGCTCCTTTCCAGACGAATAACGCTGGAACCGCCGGAACTTTTGAGGCTGGATTAACCCCCAGATGTAAATATTGAATACCGTGCCTAGACATATGAGCAATAATCGAACGAGAATGCCCAGGCACATCCGTCATTTTCGCTGAAATGGTGTTCATACCGAATTTTCGGTCAAGCTTCTCAGAAAGAGTTAGGCTATAGCTGAATAAGCTATCATCTAGTAGCTCCGTATGTGTGGTGAACGGAAGCCCATGCCAGCGAATATATCCTTTTTCAATCGCCTCTTCCATCTCACTTGCGCATGATTCTCCGCTCTTCATATATTCATGGATCAACCATGAACCTGTCGTCCAGATAAATCTAGCTTGACCACCTTCTGCCTCTAGCTGCTTCGCTAATTGAATTGCTTTAGGAATATATGATTGTATATATTCCTCCCGTACTTGAGCAGCCATTTCAGTAAAGCCAATATCCAAATGTGTCTTGAAGATCACATGAACTTTCTCAATCATTGCCATACCCCTCACTCTCTATCATCAGAATAATATTTTCCTAGCCTTTCAATCCTGAACTAGCAACGCTTTCAATAAATTGCTTCTGGAACATTAGGAAAACAAGTACAACTGGTGCCGCCGTAATGACACTTGCAGCCAGTAACGAAGGAATGTTCTTCGAATTATCCGATGATAAAGACATTTGTGATAGCACAAGAGGCAAAGTTCTCATACCATCCTCAGTAATTACGATTCGTGCCCAAGCAAATTCATTCCACATGAATGAAAACGCTAGTATAGCTAATGCCGTCATCGAAGACTTCAACATCGGCATGGCGATCCGAAAGAAGATCATCGGTTCACTACAGCCATCTAGACGGGCAGATTCCATCATTTCATTTGGCATATAACGGGAAAATTGCATCATCAGAAAAACGCCAAATCCGCTATAGAAGAACGGGAGAGCTAAGCCTAGATGGGTATCGATCAAGCCCAATTTTTGGATGACCGGATAAATCGGAAGGAACGTAATCTCTTGCGGTAGCATCATTGTCGCCATGATCAAAACAATGATACTTTTCTTGAAACGGAAATTGTATTTCACAATAACATAACCCGTCATTGAGCATAATAGAACGTGAAAGAGTAACATAATTACCGATGCCAAAGCACTATTAAACAAGGCTGCATCTATATTCCCTGCTATCCAAGCAGAGACATAATTCTCAAAGGACGGATTAGACGGAATCCATTGAAATGGCACCTTGAAAATTTCTCCTTTCCCCTGGAGTGAAGCCGAAACCAACCATAGAACGGGGGAAAGCATAAGTAAGGCAAATATTAACATGAAGATAAAGGCAATAACAGATTTGAATTTTAAAGTTTCTTTATGCAGCATGGCAAGATCTCCTTATTCGGAAAAGAACTTCGTTACCTTCATTTGAACTAAGGTAATGAGTAGTGTGATTAGGAATATAACGAATCCGATTACGGATGCATAACCAACATTTCTAGACGTAAAGCCCTGATCGAATAAATACATCAGTATTGTTTCTGTTGAACCATAAGGACCTCCAGCAGTTAAAATCATCACCTGCGGATATATTTTCAGAAAGGTCATAATCGCAATAATGGAGGAGAAGACTATGACTGGATTCAGTTGTGGCAATGTAATGTGAAAGAAGGTAGCTGTTCGATTGGCACCATCAATCTTAGATGCTTCATACAATTGTGAATCAATATTCGATATGCCCGCCATGAAGATGACCATGAAATATCCAACAAGTAGCCAAACACTAAGAATAATAATACTCACCATGGCCCAAGTAGGATCAGTTAACCAAGGTACTTTAGAAATTCCAAAGACCGACAACACGCCGTTGACAAATCCAAGCTCCACTCCAAACCATACTTTGAAGACTACTGCCGCGACAATAATCGAGATGATGTATGTCGTAAAGATTGCACTGCGAATAAATGCTTTACCAATCTTTAGATAGAATACGCCCATAGCTACGAAAAGCGAGATGATTAATGTAATTGGTGTGCTAATTACTGTGATCAGTAATGTATTTTTCAACGCCATATGCGCCTGCGTATCATGGAAGAACTTCGTGATGTTTTTCATACCCACGAATTTTCCTTCATTTAGAAAATTGTAATCGGTGAACATCCAATATATATTTTTTATGAATGGAAAATAGAAAAAAACTCCGAAAAAGATCATTGCTGGGATAAGCGCTGCATAGACAAATCCCTGTTTCTTCATCCTCTGTTTGACTGTGAGGGTCGCCATATTCTCTCTCCTGACTTCAAAAATCGATCTAGCCAGAAATACAACCGGCTAGATCATTTTTTTTATTAGATTATTCGGCCTGAAGGGCCTCTTCGATCCCTTTATTAATTTGAATAGCCGCTTCCTTCATTACTTTCTCTGGATCTTCCAAACCAATTAGAACACGCTCTAATGCTTGTTTGTACACCTTCGCCCCGTCCGGGTACAAGTAAGGAGCCTCAAGGAAGTTATATTGTGAATCCTTCATTTGATCACGAAGCGCAAGCTTTGCTTCCAAAGTACCTTCTTCTTTCCACGCTGCTTGCCTTTCTTCATTATCATATAAGCTCAGATCGCTAACTCCGCGAGAGAACTTCATTTGGAATTCTTCTGATACCATGACCTTCAAGAAATCCAATGCTTCTTTTTTGTTGTTGGAATTTTTGAATACGCCCCATTCAACGCCGCCTAGACTTGTAATGCTCTGTCCACTTTTACCTATTGGCAATAAAGTATAACCAACATCGATTCCCGCATCTACCGTTGAAGCGACGGCCCAGTCTCCTGTTGGGAAGAATGCAATTTGTCCATTCAACCACATTTGGTCGTAAGTACCATCAACTTTTGGAGCCCAACCATTTTTAACGAAATCACTCATTACTTGGAAGGCTGCAATAGATTCCGGAGAGTCGATCAACGTTTTCGTGTAATCTTCATTCATTTGTTGACCGCCATTGGACCATAACCAATAATCTGTTGCCCAATTGCCACCCTCGAAGTTAGTCGCATAAATCGTCTTGCCATCATCCGTCTTCAAATCTTGGGCTTTAATTAGCTCAGCAATTGCCGTTAACTCTTCAATTGTTTTCGGAGGTTCAGTAACGCCTATTTTGTTTAAAATATCTTTGTTGTATAAAAGGAATACCGAATTATTGCTCGCTGTTATTCCGAAAATCTTATCGTCGTAGGTAATCCTTTGCTTCTGTCCTTCGGATAGCTTGGAATAGTTTTCCCATGTCTTTACTTCATCCGTAATATCTTCAAGCACGCCGGATTTGAAAAACTCCTTCCCCCATACCATCTTGCCGATATCAGGAGCTTGTCCACTGCTCAGCAGAATCAATTCTTTATTCCGCATCTCTTGTCCGCCATCGCCCCACGGTGAAGTAATTACCTCGATTGTTGCATTCGGATATGTTCTTTTATAAATTTCAGTTGCGATGTCCAAACCATCATCTTCATTGCCTGATGACACAATTTTCAATGTAAATTTCTTGTTGGTATCCGCTGCCTGGTCATCTCCCCCTACATTTTGCGATGGTGATGAGCCGGCTTTCTCTTCTTTATTACTCGTCCCACACGCAGCCAACAGCCCAACAATCAACATCATTACAATTAATAAAGGTATTTTTTTCATCTGTCTTACCCCCAAAGTGATTATTTATTTCCCTGCACTTTTATTATAAAACGCATACAATTCCTTTGACATAATCAGATATTCCGAATCTTGTTCTAATATTCCTCACTTCATCCTTTGCCGGAATTCATTCGGAGTAATCCCCGTGCCCTCTCGGAAAACCCTACCAAAATGGCTCTGATTTTTGTAACCAACCTTCGTTGCTATTGTACCTGCACTCCACTCGGTCGTACGTAACAACTCTTTCGCCTTGTCCATACGCACTGCAGTGAGATAATCCCAAAAATTATCCCCAGTCTTTCGCTTGAAGAAGGCACTGAAATAATTTTTGCTCATATTAACCTGCTCTGAAATACTCTCAAGCGTGATCTCTTGAGCATAACCTTCCTCACAATACTTTAATACCTTCGTAATAACCCGCCCATCTGCATCCATGCGATTCCTATCCATTAGATCAAATAACTGTACCGTCAATTCATAGATCGAAGAGGCCAGTACAGATAACGTCGCATATGTCTTCAGCTCTTCTATGCCGATAGCTTGGATCAGTTGCGGTAATTTTCCGTCCTTATCCGTCAATAGGCTTGATTGCTGAATTACTTTCTTCAAAGCTACCACATGCTCATAATAGAACTGGTACACTTCTTCTGGTCGTCTGTTCTTGCTACTCGTCAATTGTTTCTCCGTATCAATTAAGTACTGAAGAACCTCTTCACGCATGCCTTGTGACACTTGCTCGAAGAACTGCGCAATCCTCCCCGAATCATTGTAAAAATTATTATCCCAGCTTGCCTCAACTGCATACTCAAACCGTTTTACTTGATCGTTATAAAACCGCATTTCCAAAGCCATTTTGGCTTCCTTGTAAGCCGTTACTAGCTGCTTGAGCGCATAGTTCGCACGGCTAATCCCGATGATGAACTCATCTGCGAATTCTTTATGCAGCGCTGCTTCGATTCGGTTCAAATATTCTTCTTGCTCGTATATGACAACGAGTTCATCGTTATGATTGAAGAAGACGACTCCACTCGTCAGAGAGCAACGATTATCTTGTTTGCCCTCTAATATTTTTCCAATTTCATTACGGGATACTGTAATATGATGCTTAAACATAATAATAGCGAGTTGGCATTTTTCTTCATTGAAATGATGGCGGTAGCCTATTGTTTGATTCATGTCTAGATACAGTTCATAATCCACAATTAAATAACGCAACAAATTTTCCCGAATCATCGGCTCCAATTGTACGACTGACTGCTTCAACTGATCGTTCTCTGTTTCTTCATCCAACTCACGTACTACAACGCCTATAGTTTCAACAAGCTTCACCTCATCGACTGGTTTAACAAGATATCCGCTCGCTCCATAATCAATTGCTTGGCGAGCGTATTCAAATTCTCGGAATGCGGACAGAACAATAACTTTGAGATGAATATTTTGTTCCTTGAGCTCACGCATCACATCCAATCCATCCATTTGAGGCATTCTAATATCCATAATGATAAAATCTGGTCGTTCCAATTTAATAATCTCTAACGCCTGCAAGCCGTCAAATGCCTCACCGACAATAATAATATCAAGTTGATTGCGTTCGATTAATTTTTTAATAGACTGAACGATTAACATCTCATCATCGATAATAATTGCACGTTTCATGTTAATCCTCCCAAGGTATGTGAATTTGCACTTTGGTCCCTTCGTAACGGCGACTCAGAATCTTAATTCCATAAGGCTCCCCGTACTTTAATCTAATTCGCTCATGAACATTAAGAAAGCCTATTCCTTGTCTTCCTTCCCTCACAATATTCGATTCTGAATAGGACTCCAAATCAGCTTTAAGCTCGGTGAGCTTCTCTTCGGACATTCCGACTCCGTTATCGCTTACTTCGAGAATGAGCACCTTTTCCTTGATTATGCTAATAATACTTATGAGCCTTCTGTCTTTCTTGTTCTCTAATCCATGAAATACAGCATTCTCAACAATTGGTTGAAGTAATAACTTCATGATCTGTGAGCGCTCAACCTGCTCGTCTAACTCGATGACAGTATCAATGGTTCCATTGTAACGAATATTCTGAATTTCTAAGTAGCTCTTAATATATTCAATTTCTTTGAACAGGTATACCATATCGTTCTTCTCGTATATCGTATAATGAAGTAAGTTTCCAAAGGCCACTGTAACTCGCTCTACGTCCCGACTTCGTTCCATCACAGCAAGAGAGTGAATCGTCTGCAGTGTATTATAGAGAAAATGCGGATTGATCTTTGCCTGCAACTCCTTGAACTCAGCTTCCTTCTTTCGAATTTCCTCTAAATACAAATCACCCATCAGCTTTTCTATCCGATCCAGCATCGAATTAAATCCATCGTTAAGTACGCGAAATTCATAAGATGTTGGTTTCTTCGGAATTCTTAGATGAAACCGACCTCTACCAGCCTCACGCATATAAGAAACAAGATTGATAATCGGCCGTGTATTGAATCGGGATAAGAGACTAGCAATAAAGACACTGACGACCAAACATAATAGAAGGAGATATAAAGTAAATTTAGCCATTTCATGAATATTCTTCTTCACGGTAATCAACTCGCTAATATATATTAACCTCCATCCATTTAGCTCAGAGCTCTTGAAATTGAGCAGTACCTTCTTCCCATTCACTTCAGTGATGAAGTCCCCATTCTGCTTCTCCATAATCATGTTCCGATATTTCTCTTGATTAACCAGCTCAATCCCTTGTGTCGTATCAGCTGAAGTTGTATAGAGCGGACTATTATTATGATCGACAAGCAGCACCAAATCTCCCTGTTCCAGAACGGATTGGTCAATAATGTTAGAAACTTTAGTGAAATTTACATCTACTAAAAATACAGCTAGATTAGACGTGCTAAAACTATTCAAATCTCGGATCGGATAGGTTAGAGATATTCGGTCCTGAATGTACGGGATATAATAATAGTTGGTTAAATGATTACCATAATACGTTATTTCCAATTGTTTCATGTTATGAGTATCTTTCCATACTTGCTGCAAAAAAGGGGAGTTAAAATTAATAGAAGGAATCATCGAGCTCATATGGAACTCTTGATTATAGATCATGATGTTATAAATATCTGGCTTTATTACTTGGACATCTTTCAACAAACTAACAACCCGCTGCTTATTCATATAATTTGAATAATCGGAGTTCCCGTTGTAATTCTTTAAGGCTTCAATAACATCTCGATTAACAGCTACGGACTGTATTGAATTCTCAATATTAGAGAAATATTCATCCATTAACAGCATCGTTTGTTCCAATACTTTGGACGAGTGGGTTCTCATATCCGCTTCCATGGAGTTGGAGGATTTCACATAGGCAACGTAACCTAATGTGCTTAAAGCGACGACCAGTAGTATGGAATATGACACAATCATCTTCGTAGATATGGAGCGAAATCGGTTATTCCAGCGCTCTTTGTTCCATAAATTCATCTAAGCATCCGTCCTCTTGAAATAATAGTTATTGATAGGTGAGCAATGTTGCTAGGTGAATCAACCACCGATTTAACTAAAACTTACTTCACAATAATGGACAACCCCATGATTCGTCAATGACAATAACAAAGTTTCAACGGATCGATTATAAACAATAATGCGGATACTAGACTGTTACATTATCCTTAAGTGGCCCCATGCTAAAAAGCACCAACCATTATGGTTGGTGCTTTTTTTCTTATCCATTAAACCAATTTGAATAATAAGTTTATCCGTTTCAGATTAATACAACTGGAACTTCTGACGGAGATCCTCGCGTTGAAGTACATTTGAATCCTCGCGAATGTAATGGCAAACGTACGAACGACGTCAGCCGTTACTCACATCACTTGTGAGTAACAGTTATAGTTGAGACTTTTAGATAAAGAAAAAGGCACTATTTACAGTTATAAATGAGATTTCATTCACCTTCACAATACGTCATGCGAGAGCACATCTACCAAACGAAATTAACTCCTTGCATAGGGGGAGGTTGTTCATTCCAATATATATTAGCAAAGTAGCTCCAAAGTAAACGAAGTTCTGTTATAAATAATTAATATCACAAACCCCGTTTAATTTGCTTGCTGCAACTGCTGATAAGCTTGGAACACAAATATAAAGATTTTTTTGAGCTCGACTTGCGGCTACATAATAAACTCTATGGTTTTCGTTTCGTATATCTGGACTCAACAGAAAACTAAAATCTCTTTTTTCATCATATTTTTGGTTAGGCTTAGGCTTGACGATGACTAAAACATTTTTGAACTCGCTACCCTTTGCTTGGTGAATAGTTCGATCAAATCCAACTTTTTCTTGATTTTTAATGAGTAAAGCAAGTTCAGAGTAATTAGTACTTCTGTAAAAAGACTCAGCAGGTGTTTAGCTACCACTTCTCATTTGAAACTTGGGTAATTTAAAGGAAGTTGTTGTCTTTATTTTTTCATAAAAATCCATAATTGATTTACTGCTATATTCCGTATATGCACTCAACATTTGATGGATGATCAAGATGGCTTGCCTCCGGCTGTCCTCTATGTTCAAATACTTGCTTAACTCATGAAGTGCTTCCTTATAGCTTTTTTGTCTTGCAAATTCAACAGCCTTTATCATAGAAACTATTACTTTTCTTCGCTCTCTATTGGAATCGTTCTCGAAAAGAATTGCATCAATAGTTGTCGATGGAACATTATCCTCATATTCCACTTTATCTCTCATAGAATTCGCTGAGACGTTAGAAAAGGAGAGCGTGTATAAATTATCCGTGCTTATTAAACTTCGAATGTGATTAACAACTGAAAAAGGCTCTCCTACAATGATAAGTGGCTTTTCCCCTTTCTTTGTTTCGGGGCTTTCTTGTGTGATATCCCTCCGAATCTTGTTCAATAGATTTAGGATTTCTTGAGTGCTTCTGTGATTATCTTTCATTTGATAAGCATCATATTCAACAACTGAAAACTGTTAAACTGCTCAACATCCGCTCCTTGAAAACTATAAATGGACTGCGCACTATCCCCAATCACACCCATAATAGTCTCTTTCTCAGCGATTAATTTCAGGATTTCTGCTTGAATCGGACTGGTATCTTGAAATTCATCCACGAAAATATAAGGAAATTTAGAACGAATGACTCTCAAAGTTTCGGGATGATTGTGTAATATTTCCCAAGACAAAGCTAACACATCATCATAATGTAAAATTCCTTTCTCCCAAAACATTTTCTTATATTTATACAAGTCGGCGTGCATATCTCTTGTTCTTTTTCTTACATGAAGTTTGCAACCATTCCCGTCAATAAACCAAAAAATAAACTATTTGCGAACGATTAAATCTTATAAGCCTTCATAGCCTTACGAATCTCTTTAAAGCTAGGGCGCTTGCCATACATAAGTACGCCAGTACGATAGATTTTGGCGGATATCCATACAGCAGCATAGATAGTGACGAGCAGAAGAGCGATTGACACCAGTACCTCCCATGGTGCTGGGTCGGATAATCCGAGTCTCAGCAGCATAACGTAAGGCGAAAATATAGGAATAAACGAAGTTACTTTTACTAGCATGCTATCCGGGCTGCTAATGCTGAAGATCGTGATGTAGAAACCAGCTAGTGAAACCATCGTTATTGGTAATACAGCCTGACCTAAGTCTTCAGTACGGCTGACGATCGATCCTACTGCTGCGAACAGTGTCGCGAATAGGAAGTAACCAGTTAGATAGAATAGAACCGCGTAAAGTAATAATGCTATGTCGATTTGTCCAAGATCGATGTTCATATCTTTTAGTATTTTGATATTATGCGGTAATGAAACATTCGCGATAATAACGAGAACGTAAGCTGAAATCTGGATGAGACCCACGAAAAACATACCTAGTATTTTACCGAACATTTGCTTAAGTGGAGAAACACTTGTAATGAGCAGCTCCATAACACGTGAACTCTTCTCTGCTGTTATTTCGGAAGCTATCAATTGACCTGTAATCATAATAGCCATAAAGAGAAGAATAACGATAGCATATACGAGCACCATATTCATTCCTTGCTGCTCTGGCGTTTTTCCATTGCCAATACTGCCTGCGCCTTCAGTTGCAGAAATTTGAACGGTATCAATACTTATAGCTGAAAATAAAAGTGCTTTTTGTTCTTCCGTCAAGCCAGCATCTTGAAGTATGGTTTGCTGACGAATAACCTGCAGACCGCTTTCCAGATCCTCCGTTACTCCAAACTCCATAAGCTTCTCCGATTTATACGTCATTTGCGGGAAGCCGTTCTCCGTCATTTCTCCGAATTGCAGATATCCTTTAATCTCTTTATTTGTTATAGCCTTCTTAAGCTCTGCTTCATTAGCAGCCTCAGAGCCTTTATCCTCGAATGCAACAAGCTTAATGCCTGGCTTCTCCTGCGATTCGTAATACGTTTTTAGCTGATCACCGACCTTGATATCACTAGATTGAACATAACCGACATTTGTTATTTTATCGCCATTGCTGAATTGAGAAAAGATATAAGGAAGATTCATACCAATCGTTATAATGACCGCAATAATTAAAGTAGTAATCAGAAACGCTTTGCCTCTGAATTTGTTCTTTATTGTAAAACCGACGACCGTCCAAAAACTATTCATGGCTATCACCTACCGTTTTTATAAATATTTCATTCAATGTTGGCTCTTTGATCTCAAACCGCTGAATCGTTGACTGCCCCATCGCATGACGCAAAATATCGCCGCCAACCGCTTCGTTTGCAATTCCGATTTCATAGCCATACTCATGGCGAGTTACTTTTGTAACACCTTTAATATCCTTAAGTCCTGTTACTTCGTTTTCAGTGCTTAAAATGACACGTTCCTTCGGAAATTGCTTCTTGATATCTTTCAAGCTTCCCTTTAAAACGGCATTAGAGCGATGTAAAATGGTAATGTTGCGGCATAATTCCTCTACATGCTCCATACGGTGGGTCGAGAATAGTATACTTGTTCCAGAATCCCGAAGCTCCTTAACCGTAGATTTCAAGAGCTCCACGTTTACTGGATCAAGTCCGCTGAAAGCCTCATCAAGAATAACAATTTTCGGAGAATGAATGATGCTTGCTATAAATTGAATTTTTTGCTGATTACCTTTGGATAGCTCTTCAACCTTCTTACTGTAATATTCCGGAACCTCGAATCGATCAAGCCAGCGCTTCAAATTTTGATCCGCGTCCTTCTTGGTCATCCCCCGCAGCTGACCCAAATAGATGAGTTGGTCACTTACACGCACCTTAGGATATAGACCTCTTTCCTCTGGCAAATAACCGAGATTACGAAGCTCATTATTGCTGTAAGGCTTTCCTTGATACAATACTTTGCCTTCGTCGGGATAGATGAGACCGAGCACCATCCGCATCGTTGTTGTTTTTCCAGCACCGTTAGCGCCGAGTAATCCGTATATTTCCCCTTCACTTACTTCAAAGCTAATACCGTTTACTGCTCTCTTATCTCCATACTGTTTGACGATTTTTTCTACTATTAATGGATTCATTTTGTTGCTCCCTTCATTTCGTTAGCTCTGATACTCAATCTGTCCTGCAGCAATAACGCACTCATAATTTCATCAAGCTCAAGAGCTTGCCGACTAACGATCTTCAAGTCTTCTGCTGCACACCATCGTTCGGCTTCTGCCGCTTTATTGGTAGTAATACGATAGGTCGTTCCTCCAGCATGCTCCACACCGCATTGGCCAGGAATATTCGCTGCTTTTTTTGCTGTCAATACTTCTCCGCTAATAAATAAGGTAAACCAGCTGCTGAATAACTCATCCTTCTCGTACATGCCAAGCACCCGACCCTGGGCCATAAAAACAATATAATCGGCAAGACGTTTTACTTCTTCAATAATATGGGAAGTCATTAGAATGGTTCGATCGCCTTGGTCCATAAAATGATGCAAAATTTCAATCATCGTTTTCCAAGCAAGCGGATCGAGCCCAGATGACGGCTCATCTAGCATAAGTAGTTCAGGACTATGTGTCAGAGACAATGCAAACTCAAATTTACGGCGCATCCCCTTCGACATTTTAGCAAGTGTTTGGTTATCATCAACCTCTAAAAGCTGCAAAAGCTCTTTATACCGATTAATATTCCAGTCTTTGTACCAAAACCGATGGAATTCAGCTTTCTCTCTCGCCTTCATTTTATCCTCATGCGGAGATGACTGATCATGCAGATATCCGATTCTACTCTTCAACTCTGCATCTACTCCATTTCCCACTTTATGTCCCAACAGTTCTATCGTTCCTTCATCCGCTTTCTCCAAATCAAGCATGAGACGAAAGGTTGAGCTCTTGCCGCTGCCGTTCGGGCCGACAATTGCTGTAATGTAACCTTTTGGTATGTTCATATGCAGCGGCCCTAATCTGAAATTCGGACGGTTTTGCACGACCCCTTTCAACTGAATCGCCATCGTCTCTTCCAGCATGATTCCACTTCCTTCATTCAAAGTGTTTTTTCATTGCTTCTTTAAACATTTGTTCCAGCTCTTTCTCCGTACATTGCACCATCTTGCCAGCTATAACAGCAGCCTCAAGAGCTTCAATAATTGCTGCTAGTCGATGCCGATCACGCTCTTGCTCCTCAACTTTGGCAACAAATGTGCCTGTTCCTTGACGAGTTCGAAGCAAGCCTTCTGCTTCCAAATCGTTATACACTCGTTTGACCGTTATAACACTGCATTTTACAGTCTGAGCAAGCTCTCGAATCGATGGAAGGAGCGTACCTTCTGTTAATTGCCCACTGACGATCAATGCGCGCAGCTGCACTTCGATCTGATGATAGAGCGGTTCCGCGCTTTGTTCATTAATTTGAATTGGGAGCCGCACGACTACACCCTCTTTCCTTCAACCCTGTTTAAATCGTATAACTCCGTTTATCAAGACGCTTTACTAATTGTTTTACTCCGACCAACAGTGCTCCAATGCCAATAGCCAGACCAACAAATGATATCCACCAATGACCTTGCTGTATGAATTCCAATGAGTTAAAGACTAAATTTCCAAGCTTCAAAGCTCCCAAACCGATTGTTAGAATCAAAATCACAGCACTGAATAACATGCTTATCATGAAATACATTTTCCCTGAATACCCAATCTCCCAGTAAACATAAAAGACTGCGACCACTAGTGAATAACCGAACCATAACAGAGCATATAGTCCAAAATCCGAAAGCAATATTTCACTGCCCATTGCGCTTACCAAACCGTATTGAGCACTAAAAAATATGAGTTGAGCTATAAATAATACGATCGTCATTTGAATTAATCGACCTATCGCAATCTGTTTGGAGGAAATAGGCATCGTACGCCATTGTGCCATTTTCTTTGTATAAGAGTTATACTTCCAGTAACTAAACATCGATTGATTCATTACAAAGCCTAATAACGGAAGGATAAGTATATAAATGAAGTCCGTAGCCCAACTTGTCATTACATCTCTATCTCCACGTAAGCTCTGTTCAAATGATGGAACACTGAAAAGCAATATATACGCTATAAAGATTAATGAAAATAGTGATTTCCAACGATCCTTAACTAACTCATGCTTAGCGAGAAACCATGCGGCCTTCCAGTCATTCAAATGATTTGCTCCTTCCATTTCGTTTTGTGGTTATACTGTGTATATCCTTATACACAGTATAACCACACCCTGATCCATTGTCAACACTTACCATAAATAAAAAATAACCGTAAGCTTGAAAGAGATACTCTTTCCTAGCTTACGGCTTTTAATTCATTCCTAGTTCTTAATTCAAACACGATATCATAGTCCAAAAATAGCGTTTATCGGAGGCTCAGTATGACCACCCGGATACATTAGATAAAGCAATACATACACGAAAGTACCCGTTATTGCTGTAATAAACCAAATAATTGATGTTACCCTGCCCCACTTACGGTGCTTAGTATACTTCTTACGGTATCCAAGCGTTAGCGTCGTAATTCCAAATACAGCAGCTACTGTAGCAAGCACGATATGGAACAGTAAGAAAGTAATATAATATGGTTTTAAGCTATCCGGCCCGCCCCATACTGTATTGCCCACGAAGATGGATCTAGAAACGTAAACGATAAAAAAGATAATCGCAGCTACTGCAGCAAAAAACATGACCTTTTTATGCTGCTCAAGTTGACGCTTAATGGCCAGTCTCCAACCAATAGCTACTAGAACTGCGCTTAACACGATAAAGAATGTACTTATTGTCGGCATAATATTATAACTATTCAAGTTTTCCCCACCTATTGTAAAAGAAATTATTATTACTTAGCCGTTCCGGTATTCGGCAGCTCATCTTCCGTATGCTCACGCTTAAACCATATTTTGAAAATGTAAGCGAGTATAATACCATACATAAGCTCCTGAACAAGCTTCATCACGATACCGCCTAGCTGCTGATCCTCAACAACGTCCATCATATTAAAAAATTGCGGACCGCTAAATTCTTGTAACAACCAGCTCGTATCCCCTGGTATACAATAACCCATCGCTGTTGCCCAAACGTTAGGATCACTGTAAATCGCGTACAAGGAAGAGTCGGAAAATATAATTAAGGCACACGCAGGCGTAAGCAACATACCATTTGCGAACACATACCCCATTTTCTTAAGATCAGTTAGACGACTCCATCCTTTGACAGGAGTTGCAATTTGCCACCACATCAAAAAGGAGGTTAGCAATAAAATAGTGTAATAAATACGGTGCATCGTAAAATGTGTCATTACATAATCATGAACCATAGGTATATGGTAGATGGAAAATAACATATTAAACAGTACTAAAGAAACAATAGGATTCATAAATAGTCTTAGCTTCTTCCAAAAGCTTGCAGAAAACATTTTCCGCCATAAAAACTCAGGGATACCAAGCAAAATGAGCGGCGGGACAATTAAATAAGAGACTGACATATTGATCATATGAAAGGTAAACATCATATGTCCTAATAAATTTGATGGGCCGCCCTGAACAAAGTAAAACAAAAAAGCTCCGGACACAAACATAGTTTTTTGCAGCCATGTTGCAGCAGGTGCATGTGGAGCATGCTTCTCCCGCCATGGACCTATCAAATAGAAATATAGAATAATAATCGCAGCAGTTGCGAATAAGAACATCGGGGTCCACATTTCTTCAAATCCGAAATATTGTAAGCCAAGCATTGTCGGATCTCCTTTCACTTGCAATAAGCTCATTTTTACAAAAGAGGAGGGACCCAACCTTGGGACCCTCCTCTTTTCTATTTTAAAACGATGGAATTACCACCAAGCCCAATATTCGGCCATGATGACACATGTGAAAACGATAAAGACTCCGAATAGAATCCCAATAATCGGGAAGATATGACCGCGATCCTTCATATGCATCCAGAAAGCCATCTGTACGAATACCTGTAGCAGCGCTGTTCCAACTAAAACGATGTAAATGAAGTCTTTGTTTAGTTCTCCACTCATTACGGTTGCAAATGCAATTAACGTGAGCAAGATAGAGAACAAGTAAGAAATTACATGTTTCTTAGGTCCTTCAACCTTATGACGCTTGGTGCTTTCCTCTGTGGCAGAATGATTGTTCGCCATTGATTAGCCCACCTTCCCCATCAAATAAACGACGGTAAAAATGAATACCCAGACTACGTCGATAAAGTGCCAGTACATACCAGCTACATACACTTTTGGTGCAGTAGTGGTGTTCAAGCCGTTTTTCATCAACTGGCCGATAATTAACGAGATCCACACGATACCTAGGGCAACGTGGGCACCATGGAAGCCGACAAGCGTGTAGAACGACGAGCTGAATGCGCTCGTTGTAAAACCGTGGCCTTCATGCACATAGTGGTAAAACTCATAAATTTCAAGACCAAGAAATCCTAGTCCAAGTACGACTGTAACAATTAGCCAATTAATTAAAGCTTTCACTCTGTGAGTGTGAAGAGCATGAATAGCGAACACGCTCGTCAAGCTTGATGTTAACAATATAGCTGTTGCTGCTGCTACCAGCGGCAGCTGGAACAACTCATTAGCAGTCGGACCACCAAGCACCTGGTCGCGAAGGGCTAAAAATACGGCGAATAGTGTACCGAACAATACGGTTTCCCCGCCTAGGAATAACCAAAACCCTAGTATCTTATTGCGTCCCTCGAGGGTCGCCTTCTCGGGCTCATGAGGCAATTGCCCTTCTACATGCGAATGCGCACTCATGCTTTCCCCCCCTTATCATGCAGAAGCTCTTCTACTTCAATATGGAAACCATGATCAGGCTTCACAGAACGAGTGATCATACAACCGAATGTAATTAGCAAGCCAATCCCGCCAAGTACATAACCCGCATTAAGTGAACCTAATTTACCCCAGTCCGGTGCATACATGAAGCCGAAGCCTGCAATGAATAAACCTAAGGACATAAGGAATGGCAAGATAGAAGCTGATGGCATATGAATTGGACCAAGCGGTTCAGCAGGTGTCATTTCACTATGACCATCCATCTTTTCTTTCCAATAAGCATCATAACCGCGAACAAGCGGTGTTTGGATGAAGTTATACTCAGGAGGCGGGGACGGAATCGTCCACTCCAGCGTACGACCATCTTCCCAAGGATCTGCTGGCGCATTTTTCGGCTTGAATGCCGTTACTGTAACGTTCAGCAAGAAGAAAATGGTGCCAAGTCCCATAAGGAACGCGCCTACCGTACTAATCATGTTCATTTCATTAAATCCTAGTCCGTCGAGATACGTCCAAATACGACGCGGCATACCGAGCAAACCAAGGAAATGCTGAATGAAGAATGTCATATGGAAGCCTATGAAGAATGTCCAGAACGTTAACTTACCGAGTGTTTCGTTAAGTACTCTTCCGAACATTTTTGGCCACCAGTAGTGAAGACCTGAGAAAATACCAAGAATCAAACCACCGACGATAACGTAGTGGAAATGCGCGACTACGAAATACGAATCGTGATACTGGAAGTCAGCAGGTGCTGCTGCTAGCATTACGCCGGTAACTCCACCCATAACGAAGGTCGGTATAAATCCGACAGCAAATAAATTTGCTGACGTAAATTTAATTGAACCGCCCCACATCGTAAACAACCAGTTGAAAATTTTAATACCTGTTGGTATTGCAATAAGCATCGTTGCTATCGAGAACAGCGCGTTCGCAATCGGTCCAAGACCTGTCGTAAACATATGATGCGCCCAAACCATGAAGCCCAAGAAGCCGATTAGGATTGTAGCGAATACCATCGAGCTGTAACCGAATAACCGCTTACGTGAAAATGTACTAACAACCTCAGATATAATACCGAAGGCCGGCAAGATGAGGATATAAACCTCAGGATGCCCAAATATCCAGAAAATATGCTCCCACAGTACTGCGTTACCGCCACCTGAAGGATCAAAGAAGTTAGCGTCAAACAGTCGATCAAACATAAGCGCGACTAGTCCAACCGTAAGCGCCGGGAAAGCGAACAAGATAAGCGCCGACGTAGTGAATGAAGCCCATGTAAACATCGGCATACGCATGAATGTCATGCCTGGTGCACGCATATTAATAATGGTTACAAGGAAGTTAATTCCTCCGATTAACGTACCAATACCCGCAATCTGCAAGCCGATTACATAATAGTCAATACCGTGATCACCATTGTAGGTTGTTCCGGCAAGCGGAGCATATGCCGTCCAACCCGCATCAGGCGCGCCACCGGCGAACCAGCTGACATTCAGCAATACTCCGCCGAATAAGAAGGTCCAGAACCCAAGAGCGTTAAGGAAAGGGAAAGCTACGTCACGTGCTCCGATTTGGAGCGGAATGACTGCATTCATTAAAGCAAATATCATAGGCATTGCTGCTAGGAATATCATTGTTGTTCCGTGCATCGTAAGCAGCTCATTGAATGTACCTGCACTTACAAATTCATTCAACGGTTTCCACAGCTGAATCCGAATTAAAAGCGCTTCTAAACCGCCGACTAGGAAGAAAAATCCTCCTGTTATCAAATACAAAATTCCGATTTTCTTATGGTCAACCGTTGTCAGCCAGTCCATAATGCCGCTGTAACGTTTGACCTTATGCGTATGCGCATGCGCCAAAGTAGGTACCTCCTTCAATCACCGATAAATTATTGTTCGTAGTCAAGTTTCAATTCCGATAAATATTTTGCAATACCATCGAGTTCTTGTTCAGTTAAATTATATGCGCCAGTCATTTGGTTACCCGGTTTTACTTTCTCCGGATCTTCGATCCAACGTTTTAAATTCTCATAAGTAGAACCCTCGTTTGAATATTTCGGATCATCGGTGTTGATAAGTATACCTCCGACAGATTGACGACTGCCGATACCTGTCAAGTTAGGGAATGCTGGTCCACCCATATCGCCGACAGCATGACAAGTTAGACATTTGCTCTCAAATGCCGCTGCAATAGCGGGATCACTTGGTAGAGCTACCGGCTCTTGTATAGCCGCAACCCAGCGATCAAATGAAGATTGATCTACCGATTTAACTTTAAAGTCCATTAAACCGTGAGAATCTCCACATAACTCGGCGCATTTACCTTGGTAAACGCCTTCTTTTGGTGCTGAGAAGTGCATCTTATTTACGTTAGAGTTAGGGTTTGTATCGATTTTACCTGCAAGTGATGGAACCCAGAACGAGTGAAGCACGTCTGCTGACTTCGCTTCAATCGCGATTGTTTTTCCTTTCGGAATAATAAGTTCCTGAGACGTCTTAATTCCATATTGCGGGTATTCAAACTCCCACCAGTATTGATGTGAAGTTACGATAACTTGTACAGCGTCTGGATCCTTACTGTAATCTTTAGCCAAATTAAATACAGATTGTACCGTAGGAACACCAAGAATAATTAGCATGATAATTGGAATAACTGTCCAAATAATCTCAAGCTTATGGTTTCCTTCAACTTGCTTTGGAATCGTCTTGTCTCCCTTGCGTCTGCGGAAACGAATAATTACAAACAAAGAAATCGCAAATACGACAATAATCACGATCGACATGAGAATTATCGCCAGCTTCATCAGTCCGAATTGTTCTTCCGCTACAGGTCCCTGAGGATTAAGCGTAGATAAATCTTCCCGTCCGCAAGCAGATAGCACCAATACCATCATGGCCATTAGCGGCGCAAGCCGTTCTACAAATTGCCACCGTTTCATTATTAATCAACCCCACTTTTGACTTTTTCACAGCTGCCTGATTTCACGTGGCAAGCGGCCAACTGCGTATATCACAGATGTTATTAAAACCCTGCAACTTAAATCACTTTATTAAATATAAAGTTGAAGCCCCTTTTTGTCAATGTTCCACAGAGAGTTCACAAATTGTTCTCAAAGCTGTCAAAAATCGCATCACTACAAGGATTTTTAGCTTTTACCGCAGTAATGAGAAGCCTATCCAAACGGCTCCATCTCTATCCTACATTGTGCACCAAACCCATGGTCAATTATGTATGATGCATAAAACGTATAATTATTTCGATCTGACAAACCCTAAAGTTATTATTAACTGAATGGGGGTCCGTTCTTTATGATTAAACGAATGGCTGCGCTGTTGCTGTCTGCCGCTGTATTAACAGCCGCAGCTGGTTGTAATTATCAGGAGCTCGTCCAGAAAAGCGACACCGATTACGGAAGCCGCAAAGCGAATGATCCAAAGATGATCCACGGCAAAACGTTTGGTTCCTTGTCGACAAATCCGAACCAGCATCATAACACTTTTTTTGAATACAGCTCCAACATATCTCAGAAAGTGTCGAATATTAACGGCATAGCTTCCGCTAATGTCATGCTAACCGATAAAAATGCTTATGTTGGAATTATGCTGGATTGGACGGCGGTCGGTACTCGTAATTCGGGTGGTACAGAAGAGCAAAATAACACCCCCTCTACAAAGGGTCTTAAAAATAGTGATACCGGGAACCCTTATCGGGAAGACGGCATGCTTGCCTGGCCCTCTCAATCCTATTTCTCAGTCAATGATATCAATAATCTCTCCGATGAATTGAAAAATACAGTCGCGCTTAAAGTACGCAAGCTCGCTCCAAATGTTCAGGAAGTACACATCTCGGCTAATAAGGAACTGGTTAATTACTTTAATGAATTTGCTAAGGAAGCATGGGGCGGTCGCTCTTTAATGCCTTGGATCGATGATTTTAACACCGTTGTTCAATACCATTTTGCAGGTGGAAAAGTGATGCCCGTACCCTCAAGCCAGCTTAAAACAAATCGCCCAATTGATGCTTCTAACGGCTCGAAAAACGAATCGTTTCCTATTAAATAGAAAAATAAAAATGGGCTCTTCTATGTGAGGAGCTCTTTCGTTTATCCCAAGAAAATTTATTTCATTTTATAATGCCAAGTCTTTATACTATACTTATTGCAACAATCAGCTGAGAGGGGTAGTAATCATTGAGTTCTACTAATTATGTTCCGAAAGAACCAGAAGTTATCGCATGCAATATTGAAAAAACATTAGATGTCATTGGTGGCAAATGGGCATTTCTCGTACTGAGAGAGCTGTTCTGCGGTACGAAAAGATTCGGAGAATTACATAAGCTTATACCGGCGGTAAGTCCTCGCGCGCTAACAAGCACGCTCCGTCATCTTGAGGATAAGGGCGTGCTTGAACGCAAAGTATTTCCCACCGTACCAGTAACCGTTGAATATACACTAACGCCTAAGGGCGAGGATCTTCATCATATCTTGAAAGAAATGAAGCTATGGTCGGCTAGATGGACATAGCTTTGAGCTAATGTCTTGGCAGCTCTTTTGACAGTTGATCCGGCATGGAATGGAAGCTTGCTTGGAATCTGTCCAACGCATTCTGATAGATGCGCCGGTCACTCTCATTTCGAGATTGCTGCTCAAGACGGCGCAGCTCCGCTTCATACTGCTCCATTAAATAGCCGACTCGCTCCTTCGGCTTCGTCTGGTCATTTTTCTCCTGCTTGCTTTCTTCACCCGTCTGGATCGACAATTTACCATTACTATCGATTTGAGCGAGAAATATATCTTTCTGTTCCAATTTTTTTCGTTTGATTTCATGATCTAGCCATTCCCTATTAAAACCTGCGTTTTCCAATGCGTCATTCAGAATTACACCATCCATAATGATGGTCTGAGCCTCATGCTCTTTGCCGACTCTCCAGCCCATCAAATCTGATGTGAGAGGTTGATATTCCTTCTTAAGCAACACGTTAATTTCACCTGTTGCCTCCATAACCGCAAACTCCACATCCGCTACACGGTACACATCCTTCATCCGAAGCTGCCCGAGCAATTCATCCAGTGTCAGACGTTCTTTGTGCAATTCATGCTTAAGCAATTGCCCGTCTTTAATTAAAACGGTTCCTTTACCGTCTACAAAATCTCTAGCAGCTTTGCTTTTCATCGTTAAAAATTCCAATCCAATTGACATGGCTACCCACACTGACATCGATACTATGCCCAAAAACCATAAATTATCAAGATCGAGTGACACATAAGCGGCTATATTGCCGATTGAAATTCCTGTTATGTACTCAAACAGAGATAACTGAGAGATTTGGCGCTTACCTAAAATTTTTGTGAAACCAAATAAAACAACAATCGCTAATATCGTTCGTAGAACAATTTCTAACCAATCCGGCATTTTGCTCCCCCTTTACCTCCCTATAATGTCCAGATTATCCAAAGTCATTCGGTTTATCAAAAAAGAGAAAAATAAGATGTTGCATTCTCATTTCAATTATAGTATTATAGAAATAATGTATTATATTTAACCCCTGCAAATCCCCAGTAAGATTCAATGTTTTCCTCAGATTTTGATTTCTTTGCTGTTAATTCCCAATCATGTTTCGTGCTGTATTTCTGATTCACACTGGCGCGGTCATCGGAGCCGCAAGGACGAGAGAGAGGTAGGGCTTTCGTTGTTTTAGGATGCGAGGTAATAGACAACTTAGTACACATGCAGTTTGTTGTTAACAAGGGGATTCCATACGACCTTTCATTTCGAAGAGGTTCGGTTAAATATAAGATACAAACAAGGGCTGTCCCATGAGCAATACCATTGCTCGAGGGACAGCCCTATCCAATTTATTCGATAATTGACTTAAGAGAAACGTGCCAGGAAATAGTTTTTCTTTCCTCGGCGCAGCACAATATATTTACCATGAAGTCTTTCTTCCTTCGTAATTATCGCATCCGTTTCTGTACGTCTCACACCATTGACATATACCGCTCCGCTTTCAATATCCTGCTTCGCTTGTCTTTTAGATGGAACCGCTCCTACTTCAATAAGCAAATCCATAATATGGCTTGATTCTTGATCAGCAAGCTCTGTAGTCGGCATATCCATTAATGCTTCCACAAGCTCTTCTTCACTCAAACTTGTCACATCGCCCGAGAATAAAGCATGTGTAATCTTCTCAGCACTGATGACAGCCTCTTCGCCATGGACTAAACGTGTCACTTCGCGAGCTAATTCCCGCTGAGCCGCACGTTTCTCTGGATGCTGCTCAAGCTCAATCTCTAACGCTTCAATTTCGGCGCGAGTTAAGAAAGTGAAATATTTCAAGAACTTGATCACATCGTTATCGAAAGTGTTGATCCAGAACTGATAGAACTGGTACACAGAGGTTTTACTGCGATCCAGCCATACTGCGCCTGATTCTGATTTGCCAAACTTCTTGCCGTCACTCTTCGTCACGAGAGGCATTGTCAGGCCGAAAGCTTCGTCTCCTCCCAATTTTCCGATTAGATCAAGCCCTGCGATAATGTTGCCCCATTGGTCGCTTCCTCCAACCTGCAAAGCACAGCCATGCTTTTGCTGCAGCATGTAAAAATCGTATGCTTGCAAAATCATGTAGCTGAATTCGGTGAAGGAGATGCCATTAGCTAGACGTGAATCGACCGAATCCTTTGCCAGCATGTAATTAACTGTGAAATACTTTCCAACGTCTCGGAGAAATGTTATGACATCTATAGACCCGAGCCAATCATAATTGCTTACTAGCTTGGCAGCATTATTACTTGCATCAAAATCAAGAAACTTGGATAACTGACGCCCTAAGCTGTTCGTCCATTCCCCTACCGTATCAGCTGTGTTGAGTGAACGTTCTGTTGAGCGACCGCTCGGATCGCCGATTAATCCTGTCCCACCGCCAACAAGCGCAAGCGGTATATGGCCAGCCTTTTGGAAGCGGCTCAAGCAAAGAATCGGCAGTAGATGACCGATATGAAGACTGTCAGCCGTTGGATCGAAGCCGCTATATAGAACGACACGATCGTTTTGCAGCTTTTTCAGCAAGCCTTCACGATCCGTCATTTGATAAATAAGCCCGCGGTATTCCAAATCCTCTAGAAACTCATTAGCATTTTTTATTGCGATATCTTGCCCCATTCTAATTACCTCCGTCATTTGGATTTTTAACACAAGCGTAAACGGCTGCCTCGGAGATATATAAGCATATTTATAAATGAAAACATAAAATGCTTATATATCAAAAAAAGACCCGCCCCTGTCATAGACAGGGACGAGTCATCGTGGTACCACCCTAATTGAAAATACCGCGTAAGTATTTTCCGCTCGAATCGGATAACGGCCGACACCCGTCTCACCCTTCTGCATTCGCGCAGTTTCGGATAAAGATGCTCCAGGATGTAATTCACGCTCATTCTGTACCGGCTTGCACCAACCGCCGACTCTCTGGAATCTCGAGATGAACGCTACTAATTCCCTTCATTGCTTTGTATTCAGTTCATTGGTTTCATTGGATACACTTTATAACAAATAAAGACTCTATGTCAACCCGTGAATATTACCTAGACAGCGTTACTCGCTAACCAAATTATTCCTCATAGATCATCTTCCTCGTCATTCCACCATCAATTGTGATGTGAGTGCCTGTAACAAACTCGTTTCCTGGGGCAGTCAAGTATAAACAAGCACGAGCAATATCCTCTGGTCTGCCGACTCGCTTAGATGGATGCTGTTCATGATCCACTGGACGCAGCTTGCCATAATCCCCATTTTCTATCCAACCTGGGCAAATGGCATTAACCGTTATACGATCCTCTCCCAAGGAAACAGCCATCGCATGTGTAAGTGATAAAATTCCACCTTTGGAGGCCGCATAAGCTTCTGAGTTTGGCTCTGACATTATCGCGCGCGTTGAGGAAATATTTACAATCGCCCCTCCGCCGCTTGTCTTCATAATCTTCGCAGCCTCCCGAGAGCATACAAAGGTACCTCGCAAATTCGTATTCACAACATCGTCCCATTCCTCAATCGACAGTTCATATGGAGACTTCCAAACTCCAAACCCTGCATTGTTTATTACAATGTCCAGTCGGCCCAACATGATTTCAACATCCTGCAGCAGCTGCACAATATCTTCTGGCTTGCTCATATCCGTCACAAACGATAATGAGTCATACCCTTGATCTTGCAAAAGTTCGGCCGTTACCTCCAATCCATCCTCGTTTTTGTCGACAATTACGGGAAGCGCGCCACGCTCCGCATAAGCTATAGCAAGCGCGCGGCCTATTCCTGCACCGGCGCCTGTTATAAGAACGATTTTATCGTTATGGTTTAATTCCACTCGTGTTCCTCCTTCGTTAGCCGAAGCTGTCCTTCTCACTCATGTGCATTAATCAACGGAAACCGTATAGTCAATAATAAAGGTTTCATCTTTTCGCTGAAATTGGCCCCATATTTTGTAGAGTCCCGGATCCGGGAAGGTCGTTGAGAAATCAGCTGTTGGCCCGCTCCCATTATTATCCGCCGGATGCACATGCAAATAACGATTCAAATCCTCGTTTAAAATAACGACATGGCCAATCGCACCCAAATACGGCTGTAGATCTGTAATCGGCTCCGTCGTTTTCGCATCTTTGAAAGAGAACGTCAGTGCAGCCTCCGCACCTGCCTTTAACGATGAAATGGAAAGCGATGCTTCTATTTCGTTCTCTACTTTCTTCAATGAAGAATCCTTAGACAATGGCTGCTCAGCACGCTTCTCTCCAGCAACCTTCACTCGTGACGTTACCGTTGTCTGGGCAGCGCCTTTAGGAATGAAGTCAGCGAATAGCTTGTAAGTTCCGCCTGTAGCAAACTCCGTTTCCACTTCAAACTTCCCTTTTCCCCTGTACTCGGGATGAATGTGGTTAAACTCGGTTAAATCATCTCTAACAACAATAAGATGCATCAGCTTCTCATGATTATTTTCGAAATTTTCAATGGGCTTACCCGATTTATTATATAAAAACAGCTCGACCCTTGTCTTCTCTCCCGGCTTTGGGCGTTCAGGCGAATAACGCCACTCCAGCTTCAAGTCGTCAGCCGGCATGCCCTCTGACGACTCACTGCTATGTCCAGCGTGTTTGTCTGCACTTTCATTTCCTCCTGCTTTCACCTTGCTTGCATGATCATCAATGGCGCCATTTACGGCCTTTGTATCATTTTTCATATTATGCTGGTTATGGTTGTTGCCGCCAGCGCTTCCGCAGCCTGCTATTATCCCAGACAGCACAATTATAACAGCAGCAGTTGCGTATCGTTTGTACATTACTTTTTGCCAATTATAACTCCTTAACATATGTACTCCACTCATCCTTTCATTCTTTCCATTCGAATTCAAGTCCCTATTAGCAATTGTTACCCAATTACCTCTATCGAATCCCAAAGCTCATGACAAGCCCTTCAACATACCTCTACTGGATATGTCGAAGCACAAAAAAAATGGAGGCTTCATTCAGCCTCCATTCAATATCAGTAGTTAAAATACTATTAAACAACGTCGTAGCCTTGGTCTTCAATCGCTGCCTTAATCGTATCGAGCGTTACTTTCGTTTCATCATACTGCACAGAAACCTTCTTAGTCGCCAAATCTACGGTACCGCTAGCACCTGCATTTACGAGCGCCTTCTCCACTGAGCTAACGCAATGTCCACAAGTCATACCCTCTACCTTCAAAGTTGCAATTGCCATTGTTCTATCCCCTCTCAGCCTATTTCATTAATTTATTTACTGTAATAAGCAATTCATCAATAACTTCACTCTCGCCTGCCTGAATCCGATCAACAACACAGCTTTTCATATGGCCTTCAAGCAGCAGTCTTCCAACGCTATTCAGCGCCGACTGCGCAGCGGCTATTTGGGTCAGCACATCATCGCAATACGTATCTTTCTCGATCATCGCCTTCACACCTCTAATTTGTCCTTCAATACGATTGAGGCGTGCAGTTAGATTCCCTTTCGTCTGAGCGGAATGATGGCTCTTGCGCGATGCGTTAAAATCACAGGAGGTATCCGCTGCTTCTCCATGCTTTGAAGTACAGCTATTGGTTTCAGAATGTTCCATCTAACATACCTCCTCGGGGTATATGCTGCTAATCACATAATAACATACCCCTAAGGGGTATTCAAGAGACAAATTATCATTATTTTGTTACTGTGAAAGTACTATTCATCTGGAAACTTATGTGCTACGATTCACGTATTCAGGTGTAGATCGAATGGTATTTGTATCGCTCAATTTAACAATAATCGAGAGGATGGATCATCATGAAACAACTAATTAATTTCGCACATCGAGGTGCAAGCGGCTACTGTCCAGAAAATACGATCGCAGCATTCGCAAAAGCTATAGAGCTAGGAGCAAGCGGCATCGAAACCGATGTACAATTAACTAAAGATGGTAAAATCGTTATCATTCATGATGAGTCATTATCACGCACTACCGGGCTAAAACAACTTATAAAAGATACTCATTCTGACGAACTTTTGAACCTGGATGCCGGCAGCTGGTATGATCCGCAATTTAATAACGAACGTATCCCGACACTACAGCAGCTGATGGAGCTGCTCCAGCCTACAGATCTCCAGTTAAATATTGAGCTTAAAAATGGCTATTTCCCTTACCAAGGCTTGGAGCAGCTGGTTATCGATATGGTACGTGAGTATCAGATGACCGACCGTGTTATTATATCTAGCTTTAACCATTACTCCCTTGTGTTATGTAAACAGCTTGCTCCAGAAATTAGAACTGGCATCTTGTATATGGAAGGCCTTTATCGTCCATGGGACTACGCCAAGCAGCTGCAAGCGGATGCGCTTCACGCATACAAATTTGCCGTTACACCGGAATGGACAGCGGAAGCTGCCGCAAATGGTATCGCCTATCATCCATTTACAGTGAATGAAGTGGCTGAAATGGAAAAATTAATCGACGCCGGTGCAGCTGGCATTATTACTGATTATCCAGATCGACTGGTTGAGGTGCTTAAAAAGAGAGGAGCACCTGCGGAATGAAAAAAACGTGGTTGCTCGGCTTTGGTTTTTTCAGCATCAGCATCACATGGGCACTGTACAATGCATTTGTCCCGTTTTTCCTAGAGAAGTTTTTGACGAGCATCACTTTAATAGGCTTCATGATGACAATCGACAACTACTTTGCGATGTTTTTGCAGCCATGGATCGGTAACCGAAGTGACCGTACGAATACCCGTTTTGGCAAAAGAATGCCTTACCTCATTATCGGTATGCCGCTCGCCGCTTTGTTCGGGGCACTCATTCCGTGGCATACCGGATTGCTCACGCTAGTCTTATTCATGATGCTGATGAACCTGTCGATGAGCTTATATCGGTCTCCAACCGTCGCGCTCATGCCTGACATTACGAAAGACGGCAAACGGACACAAGCTAATGGCATCATCAATTTTATGGGCGGCATCGGCTCCATTCTTGCTTTTGGAGGGGGCGCGTTATTGTATGATAAGCATGAATCACTCCCTTTCTTCGTTTCGTCTGTTTTAACCCTGATTTGCTTATTTATTCTGATCTATGCAATTAATGAAAAACGAGATTCAATCTCCTACACACCAGCAGAGCAGAAAACTTCAATTTCGTTTAAAGGAGAAATGAACATCCCGACCGTTTTCTTGCTAGGCGCCATCTTTTTCTGGTTCCTTTCCTATCAAGGCGTCGAAGCTTTGTTCACCCTCTATGGCAAAAATCATTTACAACTGACAGAAGGTCAGTCTTCATTCTCTCTTGCCTTCTTCTCACTTGCATTTGTTGTCGCTGCAATACCCGCCGGCCTCTTAGGAAAGCGCTTCGGCAAAAAGCTTATTATTATGATTGGGGTCATTGGACTTATAAGCATATTTGCTTCTATATCTTTTGTAGATGCCTTAATTCCGCTGCGTGTTATGCTTCTTATCGGAGGGGTCTTTTGGGCAATGATTAATATTAACTCCTACCCTTTTATCGTAGCGCTTGGCAAAGAACAAAGCATCGGTACTCGGACAGGAATTTATTATTTGGTATCCTCTCTCGCAGCGATCGCTTCACCGCCGCTAATGGGGGGGCTGATCGATTTATTCGGTTATAATGTGCTGTTTTACGTAGCTGCGGGCGGAATGGTGATTGCCTTGTTATTCCTCTTTGGTGTAAAAGATAAAGGGATCTCAAAGTCACTAACAACGGAAAATGCATCAGCAATCAATTAAAAGAAGTGGAGCTACCATTCTGGCCTTTGTTGAGAAGCATAAACAAAAAATCAATCCTGGTCCGGATGACCTTGTAGCAGCGGAAATGACACTTGTCATTGCTGGTGAAAGAAAACAGATTAAGCAGCTTAAAGAACTTTTATTAAACGGCTAATTTTCACAGGACAACATTCAAAAATAAAAATGCGTCCACACTATATAGTGGACGCATTTTCATTTTAACTGCTGCTTTATCTCTAGCCGTTCTATTTGTATTTAAACTAATGAATGCTGCCTTTGCTGAAGCCGCCACCCATTACGTCAGATACATGCTCAATAGCGATGAATGCTGAAGGGTCTATAGACTGCACGATCGACTTGAGCTTCGCCAGCTCCAGCCTCGACACCACACAGTAAATAACTTCGGTTTCATCCTTCGAATAGCCGCCGCGCGCTTGAAGCAATGTCGTTGTTCGACCTAAACGATCAATAATTGCCTGGGAAATTTCGTCGTATTCACTCGAAATAATGGTCACTGATTTCGACTCGTCGAGACCTTCCACAACGATATCAATCAATTTAATGGCGATATAATACGTAAACATCGAATACATCGCAGAATCCCATTCGAATACAAAGCCCGCAATTACGAATATAACAACATTGAAAATCATAATGACTTGCCCAACAGGCATACGAGACTTCTTTGAAATCAATATGGACACGATTTCCACACCATCAAGAGAGCCTCCAAACCGAATAGCGAGACCTACACCAGCTCCTAATATAAGACCGCCGAACAAAACAGCGAGCAGCTTCTCTTCGGTAAACGCCTCAACATGATGCAATAATGAAGTCGTAACAGACATAACCACTATTCCATACAACGTCGAAAGGGCAAACGTTTTACCGATTTGCTTGTAGCCTAAAATTAGGAAAGGAACGTTAACAAGAAACAAGAAAATACCAAGCGGAAGATTTGTCAGGTGCGCCAGCATAATCGATATTCCGGCAATGCCGCCATCGATAACATCATTTGGAACGAGAAACAATTCTAATGCTACGCCCATCAAGATCGAACCAATTGTAATAAATAAAAGCCTTTTCAATATCTCTAATAAAGATAGCCCTTTGTGTGTCGCTGCCAATAATTCAACCTCCGATTCTATTGAGTTTCAATTTAATAATTTTATCATAAAAAAAGAAATTTTCAAAAAACGGGATTCTAATCACAAAATAAAAAAATTCAGTTAAAAGATTTATCGACTTAGTTAAACGTGTAGGCGTGTTTGACTAAGCAACTTTAATCCTCTAAAAATATGAAATAGGACCAATCAGAAAGTACTGGTTGGCCCAATAAAGCTTAATATGGTATGACCCAGATCCGTACTTGCTGGGTACTGCAATGAATCTTGAATTACGCATAATGGCAAGAAGCATAGTGGCCTTTACTCACTTCAAGCAGCTTCGGCTCATCCACCTTGCATTTCTCAGTCACTTGAGGGCAGCGTGTATGGAACTGACAGCCTTTCGGCAGGTTAATCGGGCTCGGCTGTTCACCCTTCAGCACTATGCGCTCACGCTCCGCTTCCACTTGCGGATCCGGTATTGGAATCGCGGACAGAAGAGCTCTCGTGTAAGGATGGCGAGGATTGTCGTAAAGCTCGCTGCTATCCGCCAACTCTACAATTTTACCCAAATACATAACCGCTACGCGATCACTAATATGCTTGACCATGGACAGGTCATGAGCAATGAACAAATAAGTCAGTCCCATCTTCCGTTGAAGCTCCTGCAGCAGGTTGACGATTTGCGCCTGAATGGACACATCCAACGCAGAAATCGGCTCATCGGCTATAATAAACTTCGGATCTACCGCTAGCGCACGCGCTATACCGATCCGTTGGCGCTGGCCACCAGAGAACTCATGTGGATAACGAGTCGCATGCTCGGGATTTAGTTTGACCATATCTAGCAAGCCTTCTACCTTGCGCCTGCGCTCGGTACGACTACCCGCCAAATTGTGAATGTCCAGCGCCTCTCCAATAATGTCCGTGACCGTCATTCGAGGATTCAATGACGCATATGGGTCCTGGAAGATCATTTGCATATTGCGGCGCAGAGACTTTAACTCTGAGCCGCGCAGCTTGTAGATGTCCTTGCCATCGAACGTAACACCACCACTTGTCGGCTCATATAGACGCATGATTGTGCGGCCAGCTGTCGTCTTCCCACAGCCGGATTCGCCAACGACACCTACAGTCTCACCCCTTGCGATGGAGAAGCTTATTTCATTCACTGCTTTAAGAATATTTCCTTTGTCAAGATTGAAAAATTTGCGAAGATCGTTGACTTGAACTAATGGTGAAGTCATGCCGGCACCTCCCGATTCGCGCCCGAATGCAGCATCCAGCAAGCTGCTGCATGAGATTCACTTCCCTTGATACCATGCAGATCAGGATCGCTCTCCACACATACTTCCATTGCCTCTTCGCATCGCGCACAGAAGCTGCAGCCTGCTGGCGGCTGAATCAGATCCGGTGGTGTTCCAGAAATTGGAATGAGAGGTTCGTCCTTCTTCCGGTCAAGGCGAGGCAAGGAGCGGAGCAAACCGCGCGTATACGGGTGCTGCGGGTTCTGGAAGATCTCCCATTTTGTGCCTGTCTCCACTATCCGGCCCGCGTACATGACGATGACTCGGTCGCATACGTCAGCAACGACACCTAGGTCATGCGTAATTAGAATAATTGATGTGCTCATCTTCTCCTGCAATTCTTTCATGACGCGCATAATTTGCGCTTGAATCGTAACGTCCAGCGCCGTCGTTGGCTCATCTGCGATTAGTAAGGAAGGATTGCATGCCAGCGCAATCGCAATCATAACTCGCTGACGCATGCCTCCAGAGAATTGGTGAGGATATTGCTTAACCCTGGATTCTGGATTAGGTATTCCGACAAGAAGGAGCATTTCAATTGCTCTTACCCTCGCTTTTTCCGAGTTTAGGTTCTGATGCTTGATTAGCCCCTCCATAATCTGATTGCCAACTGTCATCGTAGGATTTAGCGATGTCATAGGATCTTGAAAGATCATACCGATTTTGTTGCCGCGCACCTTCTGCATGTCTTTCTCCGATAGGGTTAGCAGCTCCTCCCCTTCGAACAAGACAGAGCCACTTTTGATCCTGCTAGGAGGAGCAGGAATTAACCTCATAATCGATTGAGCCGTTACACTCTTCCCTGAGCCGGACTCACCGACGATCGCAACGACTTCCCCTTTCTTCACATCGAAGCTCACGTTGCGGACCGCTTGCACTTCGCCGCCGTATACATCGAAGGATACACTCAAATCTTTCACTTCCAGCAAGGTCTTCATTAAGCTTTAACCTCCTCTCAGCTAAACTGGTTGTTATTTTTTCAGCTTCGGATCGAACGCGTCCCTAAGACCGTCACCGAATACATTAAAGGCAAAGATCGTCAAGCTCAGGAAGAATGCCGGGAACATCAGTCTCCATGGGTAAATCGTCATCGCGCGGATTCCGTCGTCAATCATCGTTCCCCAAGAAGCGATCGGCGACTGAACACCAAGTCCAAGGAAGCTGAGGAACGCTTCAGTGAAGATCGCGCTTGGAACCGACAGCGTCAACGTAACGAGAATCGGCCCCATCGCATTCGGAATTAAATGACGGAAAATAATTCGCATCGCGCTAGCACCAAGCGATTTGGATGCAAGGGAGTACTCCTGATTTTTGAGCTGCATGATCTGACCTCGTACAATCCAAGCCATATTAATCCAACCCGTGATCGACATAGCAATGATAATAGTCAATAAGCTTGGATCCATGACCACCAGCAGCATGATAACAACAAGAAGATATGGAATCGCATACAAAACTTCTGAAAAACGATTCATAATCTCATCCACTTTGCCGCCGAAATATCCCATAATGCCTCCATAGATGATTCCGAAAATCAAATCAATTAAAGCGGCCACTAAACCAACGAACAGTGATATTCGAGCTCCCATCCACGTTCTCTCCAGTAGATCACGGCCAAGATCGTCGGTACCGAACCAATGTGCCATGCTCGGCGGCTTGTTCGTATTCGTCAGCTCGGTCGTATAATGATCGTTCGGGGATATGATAGGAACAAAGATGGCGCAAAGCATAATGACTACAATTATCCAAAAGCCGGTCATGGCCAGCTTGTTGCTAATCAATCTGATCTTAATGTCTTGCCAAGCGGTCAGGCTCTTGCGTCCAACCTCTTCCCCGCCGACATGCTCCCGCTTAATCTTCTTAAACATTCCTGGATCAAGATTGCCCACTGAATTGATGTCCACTCTTCTCGACATAATCTATTTCCCCACCTTTCCGCCGGACACCCTCATTCGCGGATCAACGAACACATAAGCGATATCGGCCAAGAAACGGGTTACCATCAAAATAACGGCATAAAAAATCGTGATGCCCATAATCAATGGATAATCTCTATCTGTTACACTCTGAACAAAGTACTTTCCGATTCCCGGTATACCGAAAATTTTTTCAATGACTACAGATCCTGTAATAATCCCAGCCGTAAGGTAACCTAAGTACGTAACAACAGGCAGCATGGAGTTGCGCAGCGCATGTCGCATGACGATCACATATCCGGAAAGCCCTTTGGATTTGGCCGTTTTAATGAAATCCGCACTTAGAACTTCGATCATGGTGGATCTTAGCAATCTTGCGATGAATGCGATTGGAGCAGCCGACAAGGCGATGGTCGGCAATACGTAATCCATAGGGCCATTAAGCCCTGCTACTTCAAAAACCCTTATCTTAACCGCAAATACATATTGCAGTAACGGCGCCACGACCAGGCTAGGGATGGCTAAACCGATTACGGCAATGATCATTGCGAGGTTATCCAAAAACTTGCGGTAATACATTGCAGAAATAATACCCAATGCGCTTCCTGCGACAACAGACGTAACAATGGCCGACAGTCCCAGCTTCAACGAATAGCTGAAGGAGTCTGCAATCATTTTGTCGACAGACTGAAACTTTTTCTTCATGGAAATGCCCAAATCGCCCTGAACAAGGTTTTTCAAATAGATTCCATATCGGACGATAGGCGGCTTGTCCAATCCGTAATACGCTTTCAAATTTTTCTGAATTTGCTCACTTGTCGCTTTCTCTGATTGCAACGGACTGCCAGGAACGGCGTTCATCAGAGCAAACGTTGCTGTGATAAGCAAAAACAATGAAAGCAGCATAAACATAAATTTGCTTAATATGTAGCGGACCAAGAGATCACCCACTCTCTATATCTTTAATAGCATTTCGAAAGGGTATATATAGAGACTATATATACCCTTCTGAAACCAGTTATTCTAAGTTAGCTGCTATAGATAACCAATAATGAGTAACCTACTCTTTGCTGCCGAACACCCAATCCAAATTACCAGAATAATCGGATACTACATTCTTAAATCCATCTTTGACCATCGTAACTGTCGTGTAGTAGTATAGCGGCAATGCGCCCATGTCGTCCGCGAATGCAATTTTCTCAGCTGCGGCAATTTTGTCCAATCCTTTTTTGATATCCGTAGTCTGTAGAGATTCGTCAAGCAGCTTTCCTACTTCTGGATTGTTGTATTTGCCGTCATTGTTGCCGGACAACGGGTGAATCAGGTCATATGTGAAGTTGATCGGATGGTTGAAGTCCGCTCCCCAGCCGGATCGTGCAATATCGAATTGACCGGCTTTTCTGGACTCCAGGAATGTACCCCATTCTTGATTGGCCATTTTCACCTCAACGCCCAGGTTGTTGCGCCACATGTCAACGATAGATTCCGCAATCGCTTTATGGCCGTCATCTGTGTTGTAGAGCAGAGTTATTTCAGGAAGTGCCGTCAAACCGCTGTCAGCCAAGCCTTCTGCAAGAAGCTTCTTAGCTTCTTCTATGTTCTCTTTGAAGTAGTCCGTGTCTGGAAACATTTCACGATAGGATTTTCCATCAAAGCCAGCGATACTTGGCGGTACTAGTGCGAATGCCGGCTGTTGATTCGCTTTTGTAACATTGTCGATCAATGACTGTCGATCAACGGACATTGCGAAGGCTTTACGTATCTTCGTGTTATTGAAAGGTGCTTTCGTCGTGTTGAACAGGTAGTAGTATGTCGAAGCGACTGTTTTGATATTTGCTTTTTTATCTTTAACAAGTTGAGGTGTCCTGTCAGTAGGAACAGAGCCTGCTTGAGCGCCAATCCAGTCGATTTTATCCGTTTCGAACAGGTTGAATACCGTATTTGTATCATTAATTAACGTAATCGTTACTTTGCTGAAATTAACTGCGGATTTATTATAGTATTCTGGGTTTTTCTCAAGCACAAGCTTATCCTCATGCTTCCATTCTTTAAGGAGAAACGGCCCGTTAGATACGATCGTGTTGGCTTCTGCAGCCCAATCGGGCTTGCCTTCAACCGTTGCTTGGTGAACCGGGAGGTATGTGTAGTGGGAAACTAAGCTGATGAAGTACGGAGTCGGAGTGTACAGCTTTACTTCTAATGTGTGCTCGTCCAAAGCTTTAACGCCCAGCTGATTCAGATCAGTAATTTCTTCTTTATTGATTTTTTCTGCATTTTCAAGGTAATAAAGCATGTATGCATAATCAGAAGCCGTTTCCGGTTTAAGCGTACGCTGCCAGGAGTATACGAAGTCGTTAGCTGTGACAGGGTCGCCATTGCTCCATTTCACATCGTCGCGCAAAGTGAACGTGTAAGTTTTTCCGTCTTCGGAAATCTTCCATTTTTTTGCGATTGCAGCTTCAGGCTCTCCGTCTGTGTTCAGACGAGTCAGCCCTTCATACAAACCCGAAGCTACGATACTGGACTGAGCATCCGTCATTGTAGCAGGATCCAAGCTTGGAGGCTCACTTCCTAGAGTGAAACGGAACTCTTGAGGATCTTGTGATTTTCCTCCGTTGTTTGTGCAAGCTGTCAACAACATACTGAACGCGATTACTAGAACCAACATAAATTGAGCTGGCTTCTTCAATCTCTTTTTCACATACATCAACTCCCACTTTTTAAATAATTTTTTAAAACTACTAGAATGGGTTAAGATGAATTGCAATAAACAATGTAATAAATATTGATACCCAAATAGGGGTCAATATAAGTTTCGCTAGACAATGCAGTACATGTTGATACCAATAATTCATATCCACATTTATACAATTGTCAGCAAGTATTTTTTCTGTAAAAATATATGCAAAACTTTTCGACTTATGTTTTTATTTGTCCACATTGAAATTATATATGTATAGGCATACTTTCCGTTTTCCGTTAAAAGCTTTAATGCATTAATACGTATTTGCATTACAACACATAAGCATTAATGCATATTTGCTTTAAATCACTTTTATTAAGCGCACAAAAAAAGGATCCGCTCACTTAAGGTGGCCACTGAAAAACCTGTGTATTAATCTTGTGAATCGAATTTATATTAAAATAGGCTGTCTACCATTCTATTCTGAATGGTAAGCAGCCTATTTTTCTTCTCTATCTTTTTCACTTCATAAGTGTCAATATTCTTTTGAGATTAACAGCGAATATGGTCATCGCCCATTGCATGTGCATGCCAATCAAACCCGAGGAAGATGCCACATCATACTGTGTCTATTTTTAGTTCGCTAAGCTCTGTTCATTTGATGCTTATCGAATACGATTTTGTCATTGATCCTTCTTTATAACACCCCGCTTTGGTGATTTCTGATTGAATCATGCTTTCGTATGCGTATTTCAAGGCATATAAGTGGGATAGATCCGCATGTAGAATGGATATCATACATTCAAACAGCTTATATTCCCATGTTTCAATGTGTTTGAATGGAAAAGATACAATCAAATAGGTTGTTTGAAGCTCTTTATCTGCGTAACAGGCGATTAGCTTGTATGAAATACAGTCTGGGACAAATACAACGTTTTTGAAGTGGAGTTGGTTGTATAAAATACAGTCAAATACGACAACAGAAGAAAAAAGTAGAGTAGAGTAGGCTGATCTCATTTTCTGTCGAACGCTGATTTTTAGGTTGAGCCATATTTAAACATTCAAATGGGAGGCACTGCTTTTCGGCCGTTATCAAGGCAATATTTATTTTGTAAAAACAGGGTACTCTTCATCAAAAAACCGAGGAAGGGTACCCTGTTTTAATGCTATGAACTTTTTCAGTGATCATTCACTTAAGCAGATCCTTTTTCTTCATGTCCCTATTTGGTTTTCTTGAATGATTTAATGTGAAACACCAGGAGTCCAACAAATAATAATGTTACAATAGCCGGAAATATTGCCAGTGAATATTTACCACTAAATACCATTAGCAGAATAGTAAAAATTCCTAATAGTATATATACTACATCAATAATTAATTTTCGTATCGACTGTTTCACTAAAGTTTGACCTCCACCACTGCTTAAAGCATTATTGCTCGCTCACACATGTACGCTTCTAGCAAAAAGACTCATGCCCCATCGTGAGGCATGAGTCTTTTCATTCAGGGGTACTAGTCGACGTAGCCGGCAAGTCCCTTTTCCATCAAATAATCCATTTCCGCGTCCAAAATCGACTCTACGATCAACTCATTGGATTTTACGTCAGGACGGCTTAGCACGTAATCAACCAGCTCATCGCCATCGATATCTACCTCGCCGTTTTTATCTTCCTTCGCATTGCCGATGAAGGTTTGTTCATGCTTTAATACTAGCTTAATCAGCTTTTCGTCTGCTTTTGTTTCGCCTGCTATGTATTCCACAAGCTCTTGCTCGTTCAATTGTTCAGTCATCGTTAGTCATCTCCTATTTGTAAGTGATCCCATTGTACCACAACTCTACTCCACTTCGCGCAGCAGCTTCTCCATACCATTTATACGCAAGCGTAATTGTGTCAGCTCTTCATGGATTTTGTCCTGCCCTTCCTTCAGCTCTTGTTGGATTAGGTAAGAGCTTTCTGCTAATCTGCGATATTCCTCATCTCTAGCGATTTCCGCCGAGCTTGATATCTGTGAAGGCCTCGATTGTTTTCCTTTTCTTATTAGGACAATGATTGAAACGGTAATCAAAGCAATTATGCCAAGTACAATAAAAAAAGAAATTGTCGTAAAAAGGACGGATGCCACATTTATACTCATATCATTCTTCCTCCTTCGAACTGCGAGTCTCCAACTTCGATTTGATCGTGAGTGACTTGACCACCTCTGAGATCGACTCAGCTGTTACATCATATTGAAATGGATTCAACTCGTAGTACTTCATCGATTTGCCAGCCTCGGACAGCTCCAAGCTTCCTGATACCAATCCAGCGATCTCCAGCCGTTGCAAATGCAAATAAAGCAGCGGTCTGCTCATTTGCACTTCTCTTGCCAGTTCACTTACGTACTTCCGGTTTTCCTTTAATGCAGCAATAATGCGTAACCTATGAGGATTGGCTAAGGCTTCAAACATATACAGCCATTCATCCCCTGTTCCGTTCATAAGCAACTACTCCACTTCATGACCATTTTCATATTTACTCTAGACAAAAACCTTACACCTGTAATAATAATATTACAGGTGTAAGGTATTGTAAACATTTGTATATTCAAATCATTATTAAGCTTTCTGCAAAAATTGATTCCCATGCAGTTGATAGTATAACCCTCTGCTTGCAAGCAGCTGTTCATGATTTCCTTGCTCTACGATTTCGCCAGCTTGAATGACCAGAATCGTATCCGCATTCCGTATCGTACTTAAACGATGGGCGATGACAAAGCTTGTTCTGCCGTTAAGAAGCTTTTTCATAGCTTCTTGGATTTGAATTTCGGACAGCGTATCGACACTGCTCGTAGCCTCATCCAATATGAGCAGTGCAGGATCCGAAAGAATAGCACGGGCAATCGTAATGAGCTGCCGTTGCCCATGACTGACATTGCCGCCCTCGGCTGCTAGCTTTGTATTATAGCCATCCGGCAGCTTGGATATAAAAGGATGCGCATTCGCTTGAACAGCAGCCGCTTCTACCTCTTCATCGGATGCTTCGAGCTTCCCATAACGAATATTGTCTCTAATCGTGCCTGCGAAGAGATGAGCATCCTGCAGCACAATGCCAAGCTGACGGCGAAGACTATTTTTATCAATCCGGCTTATATCCTCATCGTCAACTAGTATTTGTCCTTCATTGATTTCAAAGAAACGTCCGAGTAGATTAATAATTGTTGTCTTGCCAGCACCCGTCGGACCGACTAACGCTATTGTCTCGCCCGGCTTTGCTGTAAAGCTTATATTTCTCAATGCCGCTGTTCCTGTATTGTACTCAAAATGAACATTACGAAATTCCACTTTGCCAGCTATAGCTTGCGCCTGATTCATAGTATCCGATTCCTCGTATTCCGAAGGAATATCCATAATTTCAAACACCCGCTCCGCCCCTGCGACTCCGGATTGAATCATATTATATTGATTAGCTATTTCATTAAGAGGTCCACTGAATTGTCTAGAGTATCCGAGAAAACTGATAATGACACCGACGGTAGCTAAATCACGCAATGCCAGCCAGCCGCCGACACTCGCAATAATCAAATAGCTGATATGACTGAACATGTTCATGAATGGACCCATTGTTCCCGCGTAGATTTGGGCTTTGATCCCAACCTTCTTCAGCTTGGCATTCACTTCGCCAAACTGCCTGGCCAACCGTTCTTCCTGATGAAACAAGGCAACCACCTTCTTACCGGTCACTGTCTCCTCGATAAAGCTATTCAGTCCGCCAAGCTCCTGCTGCTGCCCTTGGAATTGACGCTTCGTAATCCTTGCAATTCGTTTGGAAACAAATACGATAAGCGGAATAACGACAAGTGCAACCAACGTCAACCAAACATTCAAAAATAACATCATCGTAAAGGAACCTAAGAGCATAATGACGCTCGAAATAATTTGGATGAGACTTTGATTGAGCGTATTCGTGACATTATCGATATCATTCGTAGTGCGGCTCATCAGCTCTCCGTGATTTTTGCTGGAGAAAAACGGAATAGGCAACTTTTGAAAATGAGCGAACAAATCTTTCCGCAGGCTCCATACTGTTCGCTGCGACACATCGGCCAATAGAAACGCCTGCAGCCAGCCTATAAAGCTGCCAGCAGCGTACACGCCAATCATTAGAAGGCAGAGCTGAAACAGTCCATCTTGTTTCTGTTTAATAATATAATCATCTAAAGCTACTCCGAGCAAATAAGGCCCAGCTAATGTTAAACCTGCTGCAATAACAGTAAGTATTATGACCGAAATGAGCTTATTCCGCTGTTTAAATAAATAACGCCCAAGTTTTTTTAATGTCGAAAAAGTATGATTCATACGCTTACGCTCCTTGCTGGGATAAGGCAATTTGCTGGTACAGCTTACTCTGTCCTAGCAGCTCCAGATGTGTGCCGACCGCCGTTATTTGACCATTCTCAAGCACAATAATACGATCAGCTTGCTCTACGGATGCGATTCGCTGCCCAATAATCAGGCATGTGCTGTTTTTCATAATGGTTTGCAGCGATTTTCGAATGAGCATATCTGTATTCAAATCGACTGCGCTTGTGCAATCGTCTAAAATAACGATCTTCGGCTTCAGCAGCAGCGTCCGCGCAATAGATATCCGCTGCTTCTGACCGCCTGACAAATTGACTCCTCGCTGCCCAAGTACAGTATCATAACCTTTTTCCAGCTTCATAATGAAGTCATGCGCCTCAGCAGCCTTTGCTGCCTCCTCTACTTCCGCTTGACTAGCTTCCGGCTTGCCATAGCTAATATTGTCTCGAATCGTTCCGCTGAAGAGCAGTGCTTGCTGAAGCACCATCCCAACCTGGCTATGAAGCTCCATAGGATCAATATCCTTAATAGGATGTGAATCAATACGAATTACACCCGCAGTTGCCTCATAAAAGCGCGGGATTAGGCTGACCAATGTCGATTTTCCTGCTCCATTCACACCAACAATTCCAATCGTCTCACCTGGCTCGGCTGTGAAATGAATGTCCCGCAGCAAAGCTTTCTCCATATCTCCATCATAGCTAAAGCTCACATGCTGAAATTCCAGCCGTCCTTCACGCACTTTAGTAGCACTGGTCCCCATCAGCGGCGCCTCTGATTTATCAGCTGTCACAGCAAGCACTTCATTAATACGATTCGCCGATGCCTTAGCACGGGATATAGTCATCAATTGATTGCCTAGACCAAGTGTAGAAAATAGAAGCTGTGTAATATAAGTAAGAAAAGCAGCAAGGTTGCCGACAGACAATGATCCCTCTGCAGAAAGCATCCCCCCGTACCATAGCGCGGCAACAATGCTGAAATTAAGAATAATAGACATAATTGGCGTATTTAATGCCACTATTTTGGCAGCCTTAACGCTGGCCTGAAGTAAATTCGTATTCGTGTGGTTGAACCGTTCTTCCTCATAATCAGATCGTACGAAAGCTTTCACCACTCTAATACCCGATAAATTTTCCTGCATAACGGTATTCACCTGATCCAGTCTCAGCTGCATACTCGAGAAGAGCGGTATCGTGATACGCGTAGTAATGACAAGAAAAGCAATTAGCAGCGGAATCATCGCCAATAAAATAAGTGATAGACGCGGACTGATCGTAAATGCCATAACTAAGCTGCCAATAATGATAAACGTATCACGAGCAAAAGTTCGCAGCAGCATCAGCACTAAGCCTTGAATCTGCGTGATATCTCCAGTCAACCGAGTAACAATTGAACCTGATCCAAAACGATCTAACGTACGAAGTGATAGGGACTGAATCTTTTGAAACAGCTCCTGTCTTAGATCCGCCCCAAAGCTTTGCGCAGCAATCGTCGCGAAAATGGTGCAGCCAACACCTGCAAATAACCCTAATATAGCCGCCACCAGCATTTTGGGCGCAGTTTGAAAGATAGACTCTAAATCCCCAGCAATAATACCATCATTCACAATACTCGCCATGAACCTGGGCTGGAGCATATCCAGACATACCTCAAGCAGCATAAACAGTGGTCCCAGCATAGCTGCAAACCAATACTTCTTCAAAAATCTAGTAAGCTTTAACAAATAATCACCTCTCTATTACCTAGTAATTTATGAAATCTGTACCCAGAAGCATAAACGGCTTGCGCGGCTCTTGGCAGCGCAAGCTCATTTCGTGGTTAAATATAAGCAAAGTATAAAGCGAAGCTTATCTCTCTTATATTTTAAAACAAGCAGAGGGCAGCCCTTCAGGCTCCCCCTTGTTAGAGAAATTATAGCATGTTCATTGTTATTTTGCGCTAATACTGCTACCATATAATTACCAAATAAAAAACTGCGCGTCACTGGCGGAACATGGGTAACCATGAGGGAGCGCGCAGATATTCAGCCGTACGCCTGGGCAAAGGTAAGGGGACATTCCTCTTGCCTTTTTATGTTTTCCAATAACATTCGAGGGAGCTGGGTTAGAAGATGACAGAAAAACTTATTTTAGACGGTGCGCGTGTTGCTGCTTCTATCAAAGAGGAGCTTAAAACGAGAGTTGCGACTCTCGCCGAAAAAGGGACGATCCCATGTTTGGCTACCATTCTAGTAGGCAATGATCCGGCTTCCGAAACCTATGTTCGTATGAAGGGAAATGCTTGTAAGCGTCTTGGCATTGAATCCAAGCGAATTGTATTGGATAAACATATCTCAACGGAAGACTTGATAGCCGTTATTCGCCAGCTTAACGATGATCCACTCGTGCACGGTATCCTATTACAGCATCCGGTTCCACATCAAATCAATGAACGGGCAGCATTTGACGCGATTAGTATCGATAAGGATGTCGATGGCGTCACTACTTTAGGCTTCGCCCAAAATGCGTTTGGATTCGCAAGCTATCCATCCTGTACGCCAGCGGCAATCGTGACTATACTCAATTACTATCAAGTTCCGACTGAAGGGAAACACGCCGTCGTCATTGGCCGCAGCCCGATACTCGGAAAACCAGTCTCTCTCATGTTATTGAATAGAAATGCAACCGTAACGACCTGCCATTCCAAAACAGAAAATTTGGCGGATATCGTTCGTCTCGGTGATATCGTCGTTGCCGCTGTCGGCAAACCGAAATTAATTCAAGGCGATTGGATCAAGCCTGGAGCTGTCGTGCTTGATGCTGGGTATAATGAAGGGAATGTAGGTGATGTCGATTATGAGGCATGCCTCAAGCAGGCTAGCGCCATTACACCAGTACCTGCGGGTGTTGGCCCTGTAACTATCGCTATGCTGCTCAAGCACACGGTTGATGCTGCTGAGAAATCAATGCTCGTATAAGAGATATAAAGAAAAGTCGTTCAGGTCAAATTCCTTGAACGACTTTTCTTAAATTTAAGGAGATTATAGGCTCATCAGCCGGATTCAGGGGCACTTGTACTAGGCGCTTCTGCCCCTCATTTCGCGATTATCGGCTCATTCGCCGAAGAAGCCTTTTCCCCTTTTTGCAGCTGATACATTTTGTAGTACCTGCCTTCGAGCGCCATCAGCGTTTCGTGATTGCCTCGTTCGACGATCTCGCCGCGATGCAGGACAAGAATTTGATCGGCATTGCGTATTGTAGACAATCGATGCGCGATAATTAAGGTCGTACGGCCTTCACTGACAACTTGCAGCGCCTTCTGAATTAAGCCTTCCGTTTCACTATCGATGCTGGCTGTCGCTTCATCCAGAATAAGAATGGACGGATCGAAAGCAAGCGCTCTAGCGAAGGAAATAAGTTGTCTTTGTCCAGAGGATAACGTGCTTCCTCGTTCTACGACCGGCTCCTCATAGCCGCCGGGCAGCTGTTCTATGAATTCTGCTGCGCCAACATCTCGAAGCACGCTCTTCACACGCTCAAGCGATATGTCCTTATTGTACAAGCTCACATTGAAGCTGATATCTCCAGCAAATAGATAAGGATCTTGAAGAACAATACCCATATGCTTGCGAAGCGCTTGCTTAGAATAGGTCGTAATATCCCGGTCATCAATTGTAATTTTGCCTTCACCCGGTTCATAAAAGCCAAGGAGCAGATTCATAATCGAGCTTTTACCAGAGCCTGTATGTCCGACTAACGCGACCGTCTCCCCTTTACGAGCCTCGAACGAAATACCTTTCAGCACATTTTCGCCTTTTTTATACGCAAAATTAACTTTATCGAACTTCACGGACCCATCCGGACGCTTCACTTGATCGACCTTCTCAACCTCCGCACCGTCTATATCCAATATCGCAAACACCTTCTCAGCGGAAACAAACGCTCTCTGCGCATTCGTCAATTGATCAAAAATGCCGATTATCGGATGAAAGATACGCCCTAAATACTCAATAAACGCATAAAATACACCTAATTGAATGACACCTTGCAAGGATTGGCCGCCAAAATACCAAATGACCAATGCCGTAACCAAGCTTCCTATAGTTCCAACTATATTACGAGATGACAGAGAAAACACTCTAAACTGTTTGATTTGATTGATATAACGATCTTCATTCAATACTTCAAACTCTTTCAACGTCAATTTTTCTCGGCGAAACGCTTGAATGATTGGCATGACGACTATGGACTCATTGATCATCGCGTTCATATCACTTAGTCTAGCGCGCATGATCGTAATATACTTCTTCGAATACTTCAGATGGATGACCATGATCAGCGCAAATAAAGGCGGCAGCAATAAGCAGAAAAGCGCCAGCCGCATATCCAAAATAAACAACGCGATGAAAATACCAAGCAGCTGTACAAAGCTTACAACGAAGGTCGCCATAAAGCTCATAAATAAATCTCGCACAGCTTCCGTATCATTGGCAATTCTCGATACAATTTGACCGATTGGCGTATTATCGAAATAACGCAGCGGAATGCGTTGTATATGCTTCATGAGGTCCATACGCATGTTTTTAATAATTTGCAGAGCAGTTGATTGCAGCATATAGGATTGCGTAAAATTACAGATGCTCGCTACAACTAGCAGCCCCATATATAAACCAAGCAATAATAAAACCGCATTGAGATCACCTGTATTTTTATATAAATGCGAATCGATTATGGTCTTGATAATAAAAGGACCAGCCAGCTCCGCGCCTACCGCGGAACATAGAATAAGCAGCGCGCCGATTATTCTGAATTTATATACGAGAGCGTATGAGATTAATCTTCTCGCCGTTGATTGCTTAGGCATTCTTCTACCTCCTCACTCTTCTAGACTGGCTTCCATTTGCTGACGTTCCCACTGCTCCTTATACCAGCCACCGAACAGCATAAGCTCGTTGTGGGTCCCTTCTTCTATGATCCGTCCATTATTTAATACAACAATCCAATCAGCGTGACTTACTGCGGAAAGACGGTGCGTAGTAATTAATGTAGTCTTCCCCTCGCGTTCCAAACGAATATGATGAAGGATACGGCTTTCTGTCCTCGCATCTACAGCCGAGAGGGAATCATCAAGCAGCAATATTTCAGAATCAACGAGCAATGCTCTCGCGATCGCCAGTCGCTGCTTTTGCCCGCCTGATAACATAACGCCATTTTCACCGACAACCGTTTCCAGTCCCTCTGGCATCGCTGCAATATCGTCGGTAAAAGAGGCCATTTCGATCGCCCTAGCTATTTCCGGCACTGTCGCATCCGGCTTGCCGAGCGCGATATTGTCTCTAATCGACTTGGACAGCAGCAGATGCTCTTGCGGCACATATGCAATCCAACGCTTCATTTGATCCAGCGCAATATGCTCAGCCGCAACGCCTGCTATCAATAGTTTCCCGTCCTCAATTGGATATTGGCGCAGCAGCTGCTTCAGCAGCGTGCTCTTCCCACTCCCAGTTTTCCCTACAATCCCTAGCGTTTGACCTCGTTCTAAGCTGAAGGATACGTCTGCAAGACTAGGCTGGGTCGCCGTCGGATACGTGAAGGTCAGCTTTCTCATTTCAATTCGGGTCGGAATTTCCACCTGAGTGGGATTCGCCTCATCCTCTACATCCGGATTCTGAGCTAACGCCGTATCAAGACGATCAGCCGAAGCACTCCCGCGCTGCAGAACATTAATAAATTCACCGAAGGAGATCATAGGCCAGATCAACATTCCCAAATACATATTAAAGGAAATGAGCTGCCCCAGCGATATTTCTCCTTCAAAAACAAGATAAGCTCCATATCCAAGTCCGATCGTATAGCTCACGCCGACGATTAACGAAATGATCGGCTGAAACAGCGCATTTAGAATTGAGACTCGCTTATTCTTGTTCATAACATTGGAAGTTACTTTGTCAAACGCTAACAGATCATGCTCCTCCTGCACATAGGAACGAATTACGCGAATACCGGAAATTGACTCTAGTGCATGCTCGTTCATTTGGCCAAAGGAGGCTTGAGCATCCAGAAAACGAAATCTTACTTTTTTGCCTAAACGACTAATAACTATCGCAAGCAATGGAAGCGGTATGAGTGCGGCGAGCATCAATTTGTAGCTGACTAAGGAAACCATCATCACGATAACAACGGAAGCACCAACGAGCGTATTAACGAGCGTCATAACTCCATAGCCTGCTGTTTGCCCAATCGCAAGAACGTCATTGGTAGCTAGCGCCATTAATTGCCCTGTACTGTTCCGTTGAAAAAATGCCGGTGTCATTTTCGTCAAATGGGCAAGCAGCTTCCCTCTCAGTACCTTCTCAATGAGAACCGAATTGCCAAATAGTGTAGTAATCCATAAATAAACGAGCACGTAAAGCAGCAAAGCTAGACCGATCAACAATAACACCGTCTGCGTTAAGCCTGAGGAGGTTAGCTCCTCATGACCGATTTGATCTACCGTAATACCGATTAATCTAGGGGGTATCGTTGACAAGAGGCTGACTATCGTCATTAACCCAATAGCAAACGCATAACTTTTCCATCTATCTTTGAAGAACCATCTCAATCGAGTTATAAATGACATGCCATTCCCCTCTTCCCTTCACTTTGCATATTTACATTTACACTTACACTTACACTTACGCAAATACACAGACTACCACTATACACACATTTCTTATTTTACATTTTCTTCCGACCCGCGTCTATGTAATGAAAAGCTATAACTGATAATTCCTCTTCCATATTTTATTAGCCCTATCTAAACCTCCAGATCTCATTCAGTAAAGTTCCCCTATATCCATTTTCTCCATATCAATTGATTAGAGCTCCACGTCATAATAAAGGAAACAAATGACACCGAATAAACTAATGATTATAGAGAAGAGGTGCTGGCATGTCCATTTCATTGCGGCCTTTACGGCTGCCGGATGATTATGCTGCTTTAGCAAAGCTGTTGAACACACACTGGTCGGAGCCTTATACGGCAGAGCGGCTCGAGGAAGACGATGCCAAATTATACGAAGTTGGCCATACTTATAAGGATGATAATGGACTACTCGCAGGATATGACCGTCTCAGACGGGTGGCCGTTACGGAGCAGGATGAGATCGTCGGTTACCTTTGGTCTTGGCGGGCGCCTTGGACAGAACCAGGTCATCTCAACAATACACTTGTCGTAGCAGAGCAGTACCGCAATCTAGGAGTTGGCCAACAGCTGTTTGCTGAGATTATTAGCTGGGGAGGTGCACTTGGAGCTACAACACTAGTATCAGAAGTATGGGACGATAGCCAAAGCTCGCTGCATTTTGCCGATCATAGAGGATTTATTACGGATAGACATTATTTTCAGTCTGTACTGGAGCTTGATCGAGTCAGCCAGGACCGCACACAAAACGATGACGTTTTCTATACGTTGGAACAGGGAGGTCTCCGATTCACTACGCTGGCGGATGAGCCCGGTGAAGAGAATGAACGGAAGCTTTACGAGCTTTACAAAGAAACACTCGTCGACATTCCTGGGTATACCGGTGAGGTTCCTGAAATTAATGAATGGCGAAAATGGAACTTACAGGTTGATGGTTATGCGCCAAACCAGGTTATCCTAGCGGTGGATGGCGATAAATTTGTAGGTGTAACGAATGTCCTTCATAATAAGCTGAGTAACGGGATGTATCATGAATATACCGGTGTCAGCAAAGCATATCGCGGTCGAAAAATCGCATTAGCATTAAAGTTAAAGGCTATACAACTTGCCAAACAACATAATGCTGCATATATCCGTACAGATAACGAATCTACAAATGAGCCCATTCTTAAAATCAATCGTCGCTTAGGCTATGAGCCATTACGGGGAAATTACCGGATAACAGCTCAGCTTCAAGAGGTGTCGCACTTAGCGGCTGCGCAACGATAACGTAGACAAAAATGCCAAAGTATCATCCTGTTCCTCCATGCCATGTTTATGTACATAATGGGAACGATCGGGGAGTTGCAGAAAGGGCATCCGATTAACAATCGTTATATTCAACGAACTTAATGGGCTAGGTTAGGAGATTAGAGTGGATTTTGTACAATCAAAAACCGATTACTTTCATTTTTTATGTGTTTGAATGGAAAAGATCCAATCTAAAAGGTGGTTATTAGCCCTTTGTATGTCAAATGGACGACTAGCTTGGATGAAATACAGTCTGGGCTAAATACGACGCTAATATGTAGAGTTAGATTGGATGATATACAGTCAAATATGAAAAGTAAGCTTTCATATTTTACAATAACTGTTGGTTTCAGATTTCGCACGCGTTGAATGCTCGAGCTCGATTTTGTCCGATGCATTCTATTCTATAATTGGCGAAAAGACTGACCACATAGCTAGCAACTGAGCTGTGACCCACATGACGAACTCTTTTTCAAGTGTCCATCCTTTACGGTCACAGCTCATTTAAAGGAGTCATCCTCTATTTATTATTTTTTATGAGATCCATTTATTTAAAATCATTAAAAGCAAGCCATGAAGCACAAGCGTCTACCCATCCAATTGTATGCGCTTCATCATCAGCGAGTCCTAAACCATGGCGTCCCTTTGTATACACATGTAGATCAAACTTTACTTTATGCTTACTAAGCGCGGAAGCAAACATCAGACTATTCTCAACTGGAACAGCCGCATCATCTGACGTATGCCATAAAAAGGTTGGCGGCGTATCTTCCGTTACATTTTTCTCAGGACTGTGCAGATCAATGTGTTCCTGCTTCACTTCTTTTCCAAGCAGATTATCTCTAGAACCGGTATGAGTAAAAGGATCTGTTAATGTGATTACAGGGTAACACAGTACGAGAAGATTAGGTCTAGATGACTGACGCTCAATCAAGTCTGCCGCTTCTACATTTCCGCTATCATAGCTGGTACCTGCATTCGCCGTTAAATGTCCGCCAGCAGAAAAACCTAGCACACCTAGCTTGTCCGGATTGATTCGAAAACGGCTTGCTTCATGTCGAATGGTACGAATGGCTCTCTGCACATCAAGCAATGCGTACGGATATTGATAAGGGGCCACTCGGTAACGAAGCACAAATGCTGAAATACCAAGCCCATTTAACCATTTTGCAATCGGTTCCCCTTCATGGGGCGCACGTCCACTATAGCCCCCGCCCGGACATACAACGACAACTGGACGATTTACGCCCTCTACCAAGTAAGGCGTAATCGCGGGACAATCCTCATCTGTATCGCCATTCGCGCCAGGCGCTCCATTTGGCCATAACAAAATTTCCTTCAAACTTTATCCCTCCCAATACAGTATCTAGAAAAACATCCTTTTTTATTATATAGCTAAGTCATAAGCTCTTGCTATAGAACAATCAAATGCATCTAGAAAAATGTAAGTGAGTTTAAGCACATTACAGTTTATAAGCGTTTCTTCACGGTAATGGCCCCAATAAAACCAATAACAGCACCGAGCAATGAGCCAGCGACGACTTCACTCGGCTGATGTCCCAATCTTTCCTTGAGTCGCTTACTTCGCCTGCTATGATCAATGCCAAGACGATCACCCGTCAGCTTCTCTACATCAGCTTCAAGGTCATTTACACGAATAGCGGTTTCTCCCGCATATCGACGAATATTCATTGCATCGTACATAACAATAATTCCGAGCATGGCTGCTATTGCGAATTCTGGAGTCTTTCTGCCATACCTAGTTGCTGTATAGACAGCTAACGCCGATACGCCGCTAGAGTGCGAACTCGGCATCCCGCCTGATTCGAATATTTTGCTGGCATCCCATTTCCCTGACTTCGCTTTATGCAATGGCAGCTTTAGCAGCTGCGCTGCGCCTACGGCGGCGATTGCTGTTCCTAATCCTCTGTTCATGACAAACGTTCAACCTCCCGTTTTTACTCTCACGTTAGTTTGCCCGATTCCACAGGAACCATGCCTTTTAGAACTATAACGGAGCGCAGGGCTAAACTTGTTCATTCCCCATATTTTGAATTCGCAATTCCTTCGTAAACCACGATTTATAGCTGATTAGGCTTAAAATAATACTCGTTACAGCAGCAGAGCTAGCGAATGCAAACACGATTAGAATTTGATAGCGAACCGCCTCAACCGGATTTGCTCCCGCAATTATCATTCCAGTCATCATTCCTGGGAGTTGGACGAGCCCAACAGTCTTCATCCCGTCAATCGTCGGGATCATGCTTGATTTGACCGATCTCTTCATGACATCCTGAATGGCCTGTCTTGCTGAAGCACCTAGTGAAAGCAGCGTCTCAATCTCTCCCCTTGAGGCATCGACCTCTCGTCTCATTTGATTCAGAAATAAGCCCGATACCACCATCGCGTTACCAATCGTCATTCCGCTAATTGGAATAATATATTGCGGCGTTGCTTCAATAATCCGAAATCCGAGCAGAAGTCCCATCATAAGGAGCTCCGTCGAAGTAATCGCAATCGCGATTTTCCATACAATGCCCTTTAGACCCTTCCCTCTTTTCCCAGCGTTAAAAGAAGCGACAGCGATCATAACAATTAATATCATCGCTATAAATATAGGATTTGTCGTATTGAAAATAAATTGCAATACATAGCCGACTAGCAGTAGCTGTACCGCTGATCGTATCGTTCCAATGGCGATATCACGTTCAAGGCCAAGCTTTTGCCAAACGGATACTAACATCGTAATCATAACAAATAATAGCGTGAAGCTCAGAGCTAAGATAGACATGGCGGTTACTCCTTAAGGACCGGGGCTTGTATGTAATTTCGAGCAAGCTCGGTTGACGGATTTTCAAAAAACTCATCAGTTGCGCAGTTCTCCAGCAATGTTCCGTCCCCCATAAACCACACGATATCACTCATTTTCCTTGCTTGGTCGATATCATGCGTAACCCAAATTATCGTTGTTCCTTCTTGATGATGCCACTCTCGTAGTACTTGCTCGACCATTACTTTGCTGCCTCCATCGAGCGATGCTGTAATTTCATCGAGCAGCAGTACCTCTGGGCGAAGCAGCAAAGCGCGAAGCAGAGAGACACGCTGCTTTTCTCCTCCCGATAAATCATCTGCGTTTTTGCTTAAATCCAAATGCTCTAGCCCTAAGCGCGGCAGTAGAAAATTCACGAGCTTGTCATCATAAGGAATTCTGTGCAGCAAGCTGACCGTCCTCAAATTATGCTCGATGCTCCCTTGAAGCATCACTGACTGCTGTGCTACATAACATACCTTCATCCTCCACTTTCTAGGATCCATATCACATTGCGATACATTTTTTAAGTGAATTTCCCCTTCATCAGCGTGATCCAAGGAAGCAAGAATACGCAGCAATGTGCTTTTTCCTTGACCAGATACGCCTAGTAAAGCTATGATAGCGGGCTCCATAATTTCAGTTGTTATATTGGAAAACAAAGCTTTGCAGTTTGTACCCTCCCTATTCTTTCTAAGCTGCTGCATATGTAAAATAGGCTCCACAGGCCGTCCTCCATTCTATTTCCATAAATATTATAGCTCTAATGCGGTTGTTTATGAATAAACGTAAACGGCTATTACCGTCCTTTGCTGCGTGAGTTCGTTTCGCGGACATCTCGAAAAGGCTGACAGCAAACCAACCGCCGCCAGAAAGGTACCAGAAGTTCGGATAGGAGTCTCGTGACCTAGATAATAGTCATAATTACCTATGATCAAATATGATTTTTCCACAAAAATATGTTTTTCTAGTAAATTCCTACTTGTTTTTTCAGGAATACTATTCATATTCGGACAATAAAGTACGATATTATTAAATAGTATATGTCTAAATTTGTAATCGTAACAAATTTATAATAATTCAATATGGTTATTATGGAATCTTGTAAATGGAAAAGGAGTGTGTTAATGAAACCAATAGATTCACCTATTCATCAACATAGAAATATTAACAAGGAGCGCTGACTTATGAAATTAATGAAACAAATGTCCTTTTTCACCAAAACTTTACTGTTAGCCTGCATTAACATTGTCCTAATAGGTACCATCTTAATTACTTCCAGTTATATGTTACAGAAGAGTATTCTCATTGAGCAGTTGCGCGGGCAAATTACGGCAATTACCCATGAGTGGGCTATTGAGATCGACCCTAAAGTAGTTTCACAGGCTGTCAGCCAGAAGAGCTACGAAGGAGAGGCACAAGCCACGCTTCAGGCGAAGTTCGACCTCATTCATAAATACAATCCTAATATTGCACAAGCTTACATATTTGGCACGGAACTGACAGAAGGTCTTCAAACCTCCGTTGTTGCGATGCCGACAAGTCTTGTTGAAGCTTTCTCAGCTGAAAACGTAGGCGTCGGGGATATGTATGAGCAACCGAAGACAATGGCGATTGCAGTTGCCAAAATGCTGGACACCGGGAAGCCGACCTTTACCAGCTTCTATAGCGACAGCTTTGGGACCTGGACATCCATTCTTTACCCGATAGCTGATGAGCAAGGAAAGATCTTCGCGTTCTTTGCTGCCGATGTAGATGCAAGCGCCGTCCCGGCAGGCCTGCATAAGCTTCTTATTAACGGCATTAGCATTATGGCTGTCTTCCTGGTCCTTATTTTCATTTTCCAGTATTTCATGACACGCCGGACGCTTAATCCTATCAAAGAGCTGGTACGAGGCATTGACGAGGTCAGGGATGGCAACTTGAATATCAAGCTAAAGACCGGAAACGACGATCTAGGTATGGTCAATCAAAAGTTCAACGAAATGGTCCAGCGTATTAACGATGCGATGGTTCAAGTTCAGCATACTTCGTATGCCGTAACGAATTCCGCTAAAAATTTGCATGAGATATCCGAGCAGAACAGTAAGAATACAACGCTGATCACAAACAGCATTCAGGAAATTACGAATGGAATCGCTGGTCAAGAGCAAATATCCGTGGATAGTGCAAGAGCGATGTCCGAGCTGTCATCTGTTATCCAGACGATTGCGGATAATTCCTCCAAAGTAGCGGAAGAAGCGTATGACATGGAGAAGAAGTCTATAGAAGGAAATACGATCGTCAAGCAGGTTATAACCCAAATGGAGCAAATTCAGACCTTTGTCAGCCAGTCTGCGAATGCGATGCAGTCGTTGGACAGCCGGTCCCAGGAAATTGAGGATATTGTCTCTATTATTAGAGGGATTTCCAGCCAGACTAATCTGCTCGCGCTTAATGCTGCTATTGAAGCGGCAAGAGTAGGTGAGCACGGCAAAGGCTTTGCGGTTGTAGCCGGAGAAGTCCGCAAATTGGCTGAGCAGTCGGATCGTTCCGTAAGTCAAATTTCAGAGCTTACGAAAGGAATTCAAGAGGAAATCCAAATTGCCGTTCGGGCGTTGGAGCAAGGTACAAATGAAGTTCGTGAAGGGCTGCTTATCTCGGATGCAACGGGACAGCTGCTCAGTGAAATTTTGAAGGCAACCCAGAACGTTACGCATCAGATTCAAGAGGTTTCCAGCTCGACGGAGCAGCTGTCAGCCGGTACGCAAGAGCTAACCGCAACATCGGAAAATTTGTCCGAGTCCGTTGGAGTTACAGCACTGAACAGCTCGAAAATCGCTCAATCCGTAGAAGAGCAGAAGGAAACAGTGAATGTGATTGTTCACTCTTCCACAGATTTGACTGCTTTGTCAGAAGAGCTTCAAAAGCTGCTTAATCAGTTTCAGGTGCGCCCTAAGGAGTTCAAACAGTCTGTTTAAAGCTTATACCACCCTAATAAAATAATAAGTCCTCGCATCTTTGTTGATGCGGGGAAATTTCCTATGAGGAGGATGTTACTAAAATGACGGAAATTATTCTAAGCGCCGCTGCTTTTACGCAAGAGAATGCCTTATTGTTTATACCGCTCGATTTTTCACGTCACAACCGTACTTATTCTTTCTCGTCTGCCGAACTTCCGCTGGATGAACGAATAAATCATCGTATGGCGCTAGCGTTCGATAATGTGGAGGAAGAGACGGCTATGCTTGGAGCGGTCTATTTTTCTTTGCTTTATCGCCTATCCGGAGAGAAAGAGATTATGGCGGGATGGGCTTCGGATGATGACAGGAGATTTCCGCTGCTGCTCAACTTTGATGAAGACAACCGGACGTTTCAAAGTATTACGAATAATATAAGGACTTGCTTGGCTTCTAGTCCGAAGGTCGAACTCGACTTCGATACATGCTTTTCAGTCAGGCATACGATCAAGTCAGAACGGGAGCTGCTAAATTGGCAGTTGCTTGAAAATAACGGCAGATGGAAGATTCGGGTGGATTACGATGCTTCTGTCTTCAAGAAAAGCTCTATCCTTCGATTCATGCAGTACTATATGATCCTGCTTGATTCTGCTCTTGCAGATACGAGCAGCCTTATTGCGGCAGTAAACATTTTGACGGACGAGGATAAAGCGGTTTACGAGCGGATGAATGATACAGCTTGGGATTACGCCAAGGATCAGACCATTCACGGTATGTTCGAGGAAGCAGTTAAACAGTTCCCCGAACGGATCGCATTATCCTCCATTCATGGAGAGCTAACTTACAGGGAGCTTAACGAGAAGGCTAATAAAATCGCCAGATTGCTCATTGACAAGGGACTGGATAAGGGCAGCTTCGTCACCATATTTATGGAGCGCAGCCTTGATCTACTCATCGCCCTGCTTGGCATACTGAAGGCCGGAGGCGTGTACGTTCCTGTTGATCCAGATCATCCGGAAGAACGCAACCGCTACATTCTGGCCGATACGGAATCGGCATTCGTACTGACCAAGTCGCAGTATAGAAGTGAAGCAGAGCTGCTATGCGTCCAAGTAGAAACCGTCAAGGAAATTATTGCGATGGATACAGGGATAGCGGATGCGTACCAAGGCATCGATAATGTGAATACAAGCGTGGCGGCAAGCGATTTGGCTTACGTAATCTACACCTCAGGCTCAACCGGCAGGCCAAAGGGAGCGCTTATCGCTCACGAGGGTGTCGTCAATTTAGGCGAAACAGTCAGGACGGACTGCCAGATCGAGCCGGAGGATGTGCTTACCCAATTTGCCACTTACAGCTTTGATGCCTCTGTATGGGATACTATCGGAGCCTTGTTCTATGGAGCCCACCTGTACTTGCTCTCACCTGATGAAAGGGTGTCGGTAGAGGAATTTGCCGCAGCTATCGAAAGAACCGGAACGACGATCATTACGATTTTGCCGACTGTTTTCTTCAACCAGCTGTCCGCTTTTCTATCTGATGAGGGATACCGCAGACTTTCCAAGGTGAAGCTCATAACGGTAGCGGGTGAAGCGTTGTACGGAGAGCAGGTTAGATCATTCCAACGCAAATTTCAGGACGGCATCGATATTGTCAACGTGTATGGTCCAACCGAATGCACGGTATGTACCACAACGCATAAAATTACAGGCTACATATCCGAGGATCTGACGAACGTTCCGATCGGCAGGCCAATCCATAACTATAAAGTGTATATCGTCAACGAAGAAAATCAGCTATGCCCTGTTCATGTACATGGAGAGGTATATATTGCTACAGTTGGGCTTGCAAAGGGTTATCTGAAGCAGCCAGAGAAAACCGCTGAGGCCTTCATAGCTAACCCTTTCGGTGAAGGACAAATTTATAAATCCGGTGACATAGCCAAGCTGCTTCCTGACGGTACGATTGAGTATGTGGGGCGACGGGATTCACAGATTAAAATTCGCGGACACCGGATTGAAATCGGAGAGATCGAGGACAGCTTTTCCAAAATTCCAAACGTGCAGAACGTAGCGGTTATTTGCAAAAAAGATGTTGATGGCCAGAATATGCTGGTCGGCTATTTTACGTCCAAAGACGGCAGTGCCTTGTCTTCTGCTGAAATTAAAGGAATGCTTGGTGACAAGCTGCCTGCTTATTTCGTTCCCAAGTGGATCGTGCAGCTGGATAATATGCCGACATCCCCTACCGGCAAAATTGACCGGAAAGGGCTGCTCAGCTATGAGCATCGTGTAGGCCAGTCTACGGAAGAGAGCTTTACAGAGCCTGCAACAGCTGTTGAGCGGATTGTCGCCCATTCATGGCAAGAAGCGTTGAACCTTGAAGAAGTGGGAAGGCATGATGATTTCTTCTCCGTTGGCGGCGATTCTCTTGCGATTATTCACGTACTCGTTATTTTGAAGCCGCATTTCCCGAATTTGAAAATAAATGATTTCTTCCAATATCGTACGCTGAATGCACTATCCAATCGCATCGAACAGCTGCAAGCGGAAGAACAGCCAACAATAGATTCATCGGCCTATACGGGACCGATTATTCCTTTGGATGAACACCCTTCCCTGCCTTCCGCAAGAGGAGCTGGATTAAGCTTTGAAGCACCATCTGCGGTGCTGTTGACCGGCTCAACTGGATATTTGGGCAGCTATTTGTTGCATGAACTGCTTGTACAGAGCCAAGCAGTCATTTATTGTCTCGTACGTCCAGGTTTGGATTCGGGAATTAGCAGAATACAAAACAGCATGGCATTTTTCTTCGGTGCCCGCATTTCCAAGCTTATGGAGGGACGCGTTATCGCCATAGAGGGAGATTTGGAGCGGCCTGAACTAGGGCTATGCGCTGAGGACCGGCAGCAGCTTTCTGCTAAGCTGGAGGCTATTTTGCATAGTGCGGCAGATGTCAGACATTTCGGTGATGAGGAGCAGTTTGCCAAGACAAATATTGCGGGAACGCTCTCCTTGATTGAGCTTGCTAAGGTATGCGAGAAGAAAGTAAGGTTCCATCATATTTCGACGCTAGGCATACCAGAGGATCTGGCATTAAGCGGTCAATGGAATGCTGTAGTGGAGCAGCAGCAGCTAGCTCCGGAACTTCGCGTTGACAATCTTTATACGAACAGCAAAATGGAAGCGGAGAAAGCTCTTATGCTTGCAGCAGAGCAAGGGCTAGCCGTAAGCATCTATAGAGCAGGCAACTTGTCCTCTCATTCCAAAACAGGTCTGTTTCAAAAAAATATAGACAGCAACTCCTTCTATCGGATGATCAAAGCGATGCTGCTACTTGGCAAGGCACCTGAGGTGAAGTGGGAAATGGACTTTACGCCTATCGATTACGCAGGACAGTCCATTGTACATTTGGCACTTCGTTCAGACACTTCCGGACGTATGTTCCATATTTGCAATCCGAAGACCGTTTCCTATTCCGATTGGATCGCTATCATACAAGAATATGGCTATGAGATTGAGGCACTTGCTCCAAAGGCGTATACCGAGTGGCTGTTCGACGATCGTTACTCGAAAGATCCAGAAGGCGTGAAGCTGGCGATTGCGCAGCTGGAAGGTGACGGTGCGAAGGACTCTCCGTTCCACTACGGATGCAAGTCTACCAGCCAAGCACTGCAGCAATCCAGCATTCGTTGCGCGGAACCCGATAAACAGCTTATGAAAAGCATGATTGATTACGCGGTAAAAATCGGGTATTTCCCAAGACCTACTGTATTACAGAAGATATAATACGGATTACACGAGAGTACATGGGAACAAAAAAAGTTGTTCTCGGAAGATGTGCTGAACGCCGTGAGGAAAAAACTTATCGTTGGTATGGATAGCGTAAGCAGCTTAGACAGGGAATCACGCTAGTAGGAACGTCATTTAGCAGAAAAACGTGGTCACTTCGGTGATCACGTTTTTCTAAATACAATCATTCCTGGAAGAAAGCTTTTCCCCTTGGGCTTCTCCATTAGTAATAATTTGTCGTTATGGAAGAGAAACGCCGCTGCCATTTGCCTTAAAGTAATCTTATTTATCCCCTAATCTAAAGTTCAACATTGCCTTGGGAACACACTTCTATTATTCTGATTTCAATATATTCGCAAACAAAGCCATATAACTGTACCTAAAGCTATGAGAGCAGCCAGTGAAACAAATAACAAATAACCAATTTTAGTTTTAGTAATAGCGTGATTATCATAAAATTCAGGTTTTCTATCCATTCCCAGCCATAATTCACCGATTAAGTTTACTACTACAAGAGCAAAGTTTTTAATAGTTCTCACTTAATCCCCTCCATCACCAGCTATACGATTGGATACTGATTCCAATTCATATTCTAGGCTTGATTCGCAATTGATGCAAACAGAGGCCGTGCTAGTTTCTGTCTATGGTCAGTTTTCCGGTTAAGCCAATATATTTTTGAGTTAACGATAAGAAACTGCTACATTAGACATTTTAGTAGCTTAATCCTCAATAATTGTGAAGTTAGGTTCACTATGTTTCAAGTCGCTGCTTCTCTCTTGATGAATTAGTGAAGTAGAACCTCATTAGCGATGAGGTTAAGCTCATGGGTAGTGAGGTTCACCTCACTATTACCCTTAGATATACAATAAATATGGATATTAGTGAGCTTATCCTCACTAAATAGTGAGTTTCCCTCAGTAGCTAGACCATTGCTCTTCTCATGTTTAGTCAAGCCATAATACGGCGACACATCAATCAAATTATTACCCATATCCACTGCCGTATGCACGGTACGGACACTTTCTGCTTCATCCGTCTCCCGGAATACTGACCCAAGCGACGACGCGCCAAAGCTAAGTACAGATACTTCCAGCCCCGTCTTTCCAAGCTTGCGATATTTAATCAACCCTCACTCCTAGTCCCTTGCAATACCCTTACAAAATAACGCCGTCTTTAAAAATAGCGATTTCCTTAAAGCCGTTTCTCTCATTATTAGTTTGAGACTCCCCCGATGCGAGACTAATTAGCTGCTCCCATAGCTCATCCGTCAGAGTCCCCATGCTTTTGTCCTCCAGAAGCTGACCCGCGTTGAAATCGATCCAATTTTTCTTCCGTCCAGCGAGCTCGCTATTCGTCGCAATTTTAACGGTTGGAACCGGACCGCCGAAAGGCGTCCCTCTGCCTGTTGTAAACAAGACAATATGGGCTCCGCCCGCAGACAATGCAGTCACCGATACGAGATCGTTGCCCGGTGCTTCCAGCAAATTGAGCCCGCTATGCGTAATACGCTCTCCATAAGGTACAACGTCCTGAACAATCGCATGTCCACCCTTCTGAGTACAGCCAAGCGACTTTTCCTCCAGCGTGCTTATTCCGCCAGCCTTATTGCCTGGAGATGGATTTTCGTAAATTTCTTGATCATGCCTTATAAAATATTGCTTAAAATCATTTACTAAATGAACAATTTTATGAAAAACCTGTTCATCCGCTGCGCGGTTCATCAAAATCGTCTCGGCTCCGAACATTTCCGGCACCTCCGTTAAAATCGCCGTTCCTCCTGCTGCGATAAGACGATCAGACACTGCGCCAACAAGCGGATTCGCTGTAATGCCTGATAATCCATCCGAGCCTCCGCACTTCAGCCCCAGCTTCAGCTTCGAGACAGGTACCGGCTCACGCTTATACCGCTCTGCATAGATGATCAGCTCATCGATTAGCTCCAATGCATCCTCGATTTCGTCCTCCGCCTCCTGCGACTTCAGAAACTTGATTCGATCTGAGCTATGCTCGCCAATCGCTTGTTTGAACGAATCAATTTGATTATTTTCACAACCGAGACCGATAACAAGCACACCAGCTGCATTCGGATGATTCGCCAGCGATGCAAGCAGCTTCTGCGTATGAACCAGGTCATCACCGAGCTGCGAGCAGCCGAATGGGTGAGCGAAATGAAAGACGCCATCGATCCGTCCCTCGTAAAGCGTATTTGCCCTTCTCGCTATAAGCTCACAGGTTTTGTTAATGCAGCCAACTGTGTTAATAATCCATATTTCATTTCGAATGCCAACATCGCCATTTTCGCGAATGAAGCCTTGGAATGTACGGTCTGCATCAACTGTCGCAGCTTTTCTCTCCGTCACATTAGCCTGTGGCTCGTATGAGTAATCAAGAAAGCCTTTCAAGCCGGTACCCATGTTATGCGTGTGTACCCAAGTGCCGGGCTCGAGATCTTCCTTCGCTTTACCGATCGAGTAGCCAAACTTCAGCACATCATCACCCTTATGAACAGCTCGAGTTACTATTTTATGACCCTTCTCCACATCGTTCAGCAGCTCCAATGTATGAGACCCGCCTTTGCCATCCAGCACCAGCTTATCTCCTTTGGCAAAAGACTGAAGCGCAATAACGACATGGTCGTCCTCATGTAGACGAATCCAGCTATTCATCTGTTAATCCCTCCATTTCTGCTATATTTGAGCTTACCTTAACAGTAAGATCTGGCCACTCTGCTGCTAAATCCATCCCCCAAATTTCTTTTATGCTAAGCAACTTCATCACGCTTTGTTCAGTCGACCAGCCCTGTTCATCCGATTCTAGCCATACATCTGCAATTCTATTAAGCATTGCCGCGTCATCACGCACCATATAGGAAGCACCGCTAAGTGTTGTTCCTTCGAATCCGCTGTTTGTCTGTTTCACCTTGTAATATCTCAATAAGCCGGCAAAGCCTAACGCTAGCCCTGTAGGTATGGACTGTCCGCGCTCCCTAAATGCAAATAAAGATGGAAGCAGACGCACTTTAAATTTGCTTAAACTGTTCATAGCGATGTCGGCCAGCCGATGGCGAATAAATGGATTCAAGAAACGTTCATATACATCCGATGCATAAGCACGCAGCTCTTCAACCGGAATTGGCAGTACAGAAATAATTTCCAGCTCTACCGTATTCCTTACTAGTTCTCCTAGCACCGGATGCTCCATCACTTCGCGAACCTGCTCCATATCCTGGAGCAAGCCTAGCGGAGTCATTAGCGTGTGTGCTCCGTTCAGGATACGCACCTTTCTCAATTGGAAAGGTCTTAGATCATCAACCCAGTGAACATTGAGTCCCGCCTTCTGCAGCGGCAGCAGCTCTTCAAGCTCAGGCTCCGCTTCAATTGCCCATAAATGATACGGCTCAGCTGTGCTCAACATCGAATCCGAATAGCCCCATTCACTAAACCAGGCCTCAGCCTGTGCCTCATCCGGATAACCGGTTACGATTCGATCAACGAGCGAGTTCAGAAAACGGTTATGCTCCACAACCCATTGCTTAAACGCTTCAGAATAACCCCAATCATCGCTATACTTTAAAATACAGCTGAGAAGCTCATCTCCATTACGTTCCAATAACTCACATGGCAAGCAGATTAATCCGCGCTTCGGGTCGCCTTTAAAATAAGTAAATCTTCTATATAACAGCTGAGTCAGCTTGCCTGGGAATGACTGAATCGGCTGGTCCTCGACAAGCTCTTCAGGGCGATAGACAAGACCAGCTTCCGTTGTATTTGAGACGACAACCTGCAGTTCACTACTTTCAGCTAATGCAAGATAATCATCCCAATTGGAATAAGGGTCGAATACCGAGCCGAACACCGAAATAACCTCTTTCCGCTCCACGCTCTCACCATTTTCCAAGCCTCGAATGACCAATGTGTATAAACCGTCTTGTTTAGCGAGCGCTTCGATCTTCGGTTTGCCGCCTGTCCTAGGCTGTGTTACTGCGATACTGCCTTTGTATAGGCCTTGCTTCTTGCACTCGTGAATAATCCAGTCGAAAAAACCGCGTAAAAAGTTACCTTCGCCAATTTGCAGCACGGTTATTGGACCGATGACCGTCTCATCGAAGCTCAATAGCTCTTCTTTATTTAAACGGTTTCGATTCAAGTTTGTCATCGTTTATAAAACTCCATCGCATTTAGCCCAAACAGCCGCTGCTGCTCCTCTTTCGACCACGAGGCTGGAATAGCCGCCTGCAAAATGTCAATAACCTCATCATAGGATGCTGCGAGCAAGCATACCGGCCAATCGCTTCCAAACATTACTCGGTCAACACCAAACACTTCGAGCACATGAGTAATGTACGCCGTAAAGTCGGAAGGCTTCCAATTGCTATGATCAGCTTCAGTCACCATACCCGATAGCTTGCAATAAATGTTCGGATGCGAAGCGATTTGCCTCATTTGGCTTTGCCACGGCTCCATTACTCCGTCACGAATTCTCGGCTTTGCAATATGATCAATTACAGCGCGCAAGCCTGGCACCCGGTCCAGCAGCAAGACAACCGGTTCGAGCTGATGAGATACAACGAGCAAATCAATCGGTACATCTAATTCGGCAAAATAAGTGAGCGCTTCCACAAAGCTAGGCTCAAGCACCGCGTTTGCATCCGGCATCTCCTGAATCATGACACGGAATCCAACAAACTTCGGATGGCCCGCGAATCTTTCATAATGACTGCGATATTCAGGATTAGCAAGATCAAGCCACGCTACTACGCCAACAATCGTATCTTCCGTTTCACTTAACGATAATAAAAAGTCCGTTTCCTCAAGGGTCGCTGCCGCTTGTACGACGATCGTTCCATCTATTTGATGCTTAATTAAGTCCGGCTCCAAATGCTTCGGTAGAAAATCATGATAAAGCACCGGAATCTCCGGCGTTAACCAACCATAATCTTCCCGCTCAATCTTCCAGTAATGCTGGTGTGCATCTAATCTCATTTGATTCGCCTCTTTTCTAAATTTTACTAATCCTCTTCATTATAAAAAACAATATGGATGATTTAAATGTTCAATTAGAGCTTATTTGTACTCTATTTTGATATTTGCTACAATGAGGCTGAATAATACTGAAAGTGAGGTGATTTGGATGAATCCGTACCGTAAAAAGTTCGATACGACAACCGCTTTCCCATTCGAATATGTTTATCAAGATACAAAAAGCGCGCAAAATGAGCTTCCTGACCATATTCACGACTGGTATGAATTTGTATATGTCTATAGCGGTAGAGGAACTTTTTTTATTGATCAAACGATATATGACGCCGTTGCCGGCGACGTGTTTATGATTCCCGGCAATACCATTCATCGTTCCTTTCCTGATCCGGAGGACCCGAAAACATCAACTGCTATATTTTTTAATGCCTCCTTTGTTCATAGCTCGCCGCTCGGCGATTCGTTTTCTTATTTACGCTGCTTTGAGCAAGCCAAACGCAGTAAAACTTACAAGCTATCCGCCAATGCTTCCGAGAAGCAGCAAATCGTACAGTTAATTGAGCGCATCCATAAAGAAAACATAGAGGAAGAGCCGGGCTATCGCCAAGCTATACTGCTTCATGTACAGCATTTATTGCTGCTGCTAAGCCGAAGTATTTCGTCAACGAGCGGTGGACAGGCAGAATCAGCTGCTCCTCCCAGCTGGATGACGAACATTTTAACCTATATCGATGAGCATCTAGATAGCGCGCTTAGCTTATCCCAGCTTGCGAAGCGCGCATCTGTAACACCCGCTCACTTCTCACGTGTATTCAAGAAGCTTACAAGTCTAAATGTAACGGAATATGTAACGACAAAAAGAATTATTCACGCCACTGAGCTATTGCTCGAGACAGACGTTAATATCGCCGAAATTGCTGAGCGCTGCGGTTTCGAGAGTCTGCCCCATTTTCACCGCATGTTCAAGAAGCTGACAGGAATGACCCCGGCTCACTACAAGAAGAATGAATAATTGATCCAAGTGTCAGATACAATTAGCCGAGTCAAAAGGTCTACCTCTCTCATAAGCTATATAGCAATCTATCAATAGCCTGCGAGGATCATGGCAATGTTCTCGCACTAAATCGGAACAAATGACATAGGAAAAAAAGCTGCCTCGCGGCAGCTTTTACATAGATTAATAGGTTCAATTTCTGACCAGTAAGTTAGGCTCCGAACAACCGCATGAGCAATATCCCTGCAAATGCAAGCGTAATTCCCGTCACCTCAACCTTAGTAAACTTCTCCTTCACAACAAACCGTGTATATAGCAGTACAATAAGTACATTAAGTGCCGTAACCGCTGATACGAGACCAGCCTTGCCAAGATCGAACGCTGTCACGATGAACATCATGCCTACCGCATTTGTTATACCGACTGCCAAGCCAACCAGAAAAGTACGTTTGCCGCTCCAGCCTGCTGTTTCTTTGGCCGCCGCCGCGGTCTCAGATGCTGAAAATGCCGATACATGGACCGCGCCGCCTGTGGCTTTTGCTTTATGATATGACCGTTCCTTTTGCTGACTCCGTTCTTTCTGCAAATCTCTCAGCCACCAGATTCCAAAGCAGCTTGCTCCAGTCACGAACATAAAGAACATCGTCGGAAACAATTCCGCTTCCATCATCGTCGACCATTTACCTGACAAATCATTCGCCGCAAATAACAGCATAGCAAGTAAGCCCCACTGAGCACCTTGTAGGTTCCGCAACGAAATATCGTTAGAGAGACGAACAAGCAATACGCCGCCTACGATTACAATAAATGCGATAAGCTGCATAGCATGCAATTTCTCGCCCCATAGAACAAAAGCAATAATAACGACAATGACCGAAGGAAGTGCTGTTAATATCGCCACTAGTGATGCTTTCCCTACCGCGAAGCCTTTAAACATACTTGCATTAGCTCCAAAAGAAAACAGCCCCATTTGAATGCCGATAAGTGCCGCCATCGTCCAATTTGATGAAAAAACAAGCGCACATAATCCACTTATGATGGCTCCCATAGTAAACGTGCCGCAGAGTAATAAATTCCGATTAAGCGGTTTTTGACTGGTCCAATGATACAAGATGCCCCGCAAACCAAAGAAAATAGCTGCGAATACTGAATAAGTAAGCCACATAAGATGAGAAAGCCCCTTTCCAAGCTCATAACAATACGAATGATAAACACAATAGTTCTTATCATAACAAGCGTATTGGATTTTGTCTGCATGGAAAGAGGATTTGTTAACTTAATCATGTTGAATCTCGTAATTACTTGGCTTTAATCTCACGCTGCTCTTCATTCAGCTCGTAAAGTAATTGGCCCGTTGAATCATAGGCGTAGTGCTATGCCTCCAATGACAACAAGAAATGTCCATTCAATAACTTTCAGCGCTTTTCTCATTCTTCCTCCTAATTTATACGTCTAGATCCTCATTATTGTGATGATTGTGAGGAGAGCCTCACTATTTTCACGCCTGTGAGGGAACCTCACTAAATATGATGTTTGTTCACTAATTTCAAAGCTTCTTATTCATTCAATATGAATTAGTGAGGTAAACCTCACTAGCGGTGAAGATATCCTCATGGGGAATGAGGTTTACTTCACTATACCTAATAAGTTACCTTGAATTATTGATATTATTGAGTTTATCCTCACTAAATAGTGAGTTTTCCCTCATAAGCGAAGGTAGCAGATGTAGCATAGGTACCAGATGTAGCTAGGTACCAGATGTTGCACCTATAGCACAGGTAGCGAAGGCAACCGCTGCAGCGAATGCAGCGGTTGCGGCTATTTCTATGATTTGGAGGATCATCATCTTATAGCTTCCTTCTCAGCATCCTCCCAAAATAATAAACAATCATTCCGAGCACTATTAATCCTGAAACTTCGATTACGATCCACATAGGGCTGGAGATCACTCCAAAGGCGACTTTACTCTGCAAATAATCAACAGAGTCGTAATTCTTCATAACACCTGGAACATAATTAAGAGTAAGGAACATACCACGAACAATTTGAAAAGCATAATAAACAAATACAACAATCAGTCCTACAGTAAAAGCTCGAACAATTGGTTTTCTCACTGTCTACCCCCTGCTTTTTCGAACTAGTCCTGCGGCCTTTCTAATGATGTAAATCGAGCCTACAACGAGCATTAAATCAAAACAAACATTAAAGAGAAATAAATGTTTGCCAAGATCAGCTTCGCCATCGCCTAAAAGCGGTACCGCGAAGCCAAACATTCCAATCAGCCCAATTCCAGCGAAAATATCCACTCGAGCACGACCAGCTAAATTTTGTTTTCGCGTATATTCATATACAATTCCAGCATAATAGAGAACATAAATAAGAATGACAAATGCTAATGTATTTGGAATATGCTCACGTTTAAATTGACTCCAGCCGCTGAACGTATACGCAATCGCACCCTTCGGCTTACCTTCTGATTGGTCGTAGCTGCCGAGATAGTACGGTCGAATGGTCATGCCATTCTCCGCTCCGCGCTCCATTTTCTGAATGAAACGTGATGGGTTTTTCATGTAATACAAGAGAACGTCTTTGTGTCCGAGCCTGTTATACAGATGTTCATATAGGATAGGATCATTTTGTTTGATCGCGGTGTCGCCCTGAAAATAATTTGTTCCCGCCAATACCTTTAATTCAACCGGCAATCCAAGTTCCTTAAGTGCGGCTTCTGGATTAGGTGAATCCTTCAATATACCGTAAAACACAGTTTGATATAAATTGATGTTCTTCAGATCCTTGGGCGCTGCAATATACATGACAGCCGTAGCAAATAACAGTACCGCTGAGCTAATGACAATCATTTTGCGCCACGAACGATCCGCTCTTATCGACCAGAAACGCAATCCTATCAAGATTAACAGCAGGCCAATCGGTGCATTTTGCAGCTTGGTGCATACTAGACAGAAGCTTGCTATGTAGAATAGCAGTAATAACCGTTTTGAAGGCTCCTTGCTTTGGACAACAGCAAGACCAAAACCTAACGTCATCAGCATGAATATAAGTGTAATAGCCTCGCCAAAGAAAGAGTTGAAATAAGCGATATAACCAATATCCACAAATACGAATACCGCAATCGCAACCGTGACGGCATTCAGCAGCTTGGATTCACTTTTGTTATATTTCATCCATACATATAGCGCACCTAAATACATTACCGCATACATAAACGATAAAACTCGGATATCAAAAAAATCACCATTCAGCACTCTGCCAACTAATCCAGCTATTAGAACGATAATGATTTGGGTTGAAACGTAGCCGCCCCACTTCGCAGCTGCATATTCATATTGTTGATGAAAATAACTAAAATACCGATCCTGATAAGACTCGTCAGCATCGTAATCTATACCACCTGCCGTCATAATCCGATTAAAGTCACCGTTATCGGCAACACCTATAACCGGTGATAGCATAAGTATGACGAAGAGTATAACAGCTGCAACAATAATAAGAGCAATCTCACTTTTAAACCAACGTTTCTTCAAAATAGCCTCCCGATTTTAAACATTAATTTTTGGATCAATTGATATCTAAGATCCATTTTCCAATATTCTACATTAAACAGACGGCAGAAACTAGTCTTAAGTTTCACCACCTTAAAATTTAGGTGTTGCCATTCCCTAACTCTGTGTATATACTAAAAGTAAGTTATTATATAAAAGTAAGTATAGTGGTTATAAGAAAGCATGGTTACAACTATCCAATAGGAGTGATTATATTGCACACACAAATAGATCCAAATATTACACTTGGTGAAGTTAAATTAAAGGTTAGTCATTTAGAAAGTTCGATACGATTTTATCAGGACGTTGTCGGCTTGAAGATCATGAAGCATAAAGAATCGGAACGTACGGTTTCGTTTTCGGCTGACGGACAAACATCCCTGCTAGTGCTCGAGGAAGTTCCAAATGCGGCTATACCTTCAAGACGGTCAAATGCTGGATTGTACCATTTTGCGATATTGCTGCCGGACCGCATGTCACTTTCCATATCGCTGCGTAATTTGATCCGTTCTGGTATTCCTATCGGACAGGGCGACCATCTGGTAAGTGAAGCGCTGTATATTTCTGATCCTGACAATAACGGCATCGAAATTTACGCTGATCGTCCTCGGGACCAATGGAAGCGTGATGCGAACGGCGACTATGTGATGGCTACCGACCCACTTGCATGGGAAGAGCTGCTCGCGCTTAGCGAAGGCTCAGAATGGAGCGGCTTGCCGCCGCACACAGTTATCGGTCATATTCATTTACATGTTGGCAATTTGAAAACATCAAGAGCTTTTTATGAAGGAAAGCTCGGCTTCGATGTCGTGGGCGACTATGCGCAAATGTCAGCCGTTTTCGTCTCAGCAGGCGGATACCACCACCATATCGGCATGAATATTTGGGCAGGCGAAGGCGCCACATTGCCTCCTGCAAATACGGTGGGATTGAGCTATTTTACAATTATGTTCCCTTCCGTAGAATCCCGTGAAGTACTGCTAAACCATCTTCGCGGCGAAGGCGTTACAGTCAGTGAACAAAACAATGTGTTCGTCGTTCATGACCCTTCAGGCATTGCAATTCATCTTGATTGTAAGCACTGATTATGGTGTTGAGCTCCTCTTATGATTAAGACTATTACTTATAGCTTCTATATAAAAGCGTGGTTTGGATAATCCAGACTACGCTTTTTTTATTTGTAGAACTGGAAAAATAGTGCAACTTCATCTTTCCCATCAGAGTCTATAATCAGTATAAGGAATGGATATGAAATCTTAATATCTTCCTATCATTCATTTGGATAAGATGGTTACTCTTAGCATCGGAGGTAATAAGAATGGCAATGCCAACCCATATTGTAGCAGTAGGCGGTATCGTAGTTAATGAACAAGAAGAAGTCCTTTTGGTGAAAACACAACATGGCGGGTGGGTATTTCCTGGCGGTCAGGTGGAAGCCGGAGAAAATCTAATGGATGCATTAGAAAGAGAAATAAAAGAAGAAAGCGGTATCGACACCACTGTTTCTCACTTGATAGGCGTTTATTCGAATACATCCCTATATAAATGGCATGACGGTGTTACTGATGTTCCTACTAAAGTCATATTGGATTATGCGTGTAAGGCCATTGGTGGACAATTGTGTACTTCAGAGGAAACATCAGATAGTCGCTGGGTTGCAAAAGATAAGGTGCTTGATATAATTACAGCGCCCGCGATCCGTACCCGCTATCAAGCCTATTTGGACTTCGTCGGAAATGTACATTATATGGAATATGTAACAAAGCCCGAATTTGAATTGAAACTGAAACGGAATGTATAGCTCGGCATTTTGGTGCTAGAAGAAATTCAGAGATGTTATTTTGAAATATAATTCAATACGTTTATTTTTCATGAAAAACATATTTAGATCGTCATGGAGTATAGATCATTATAGAAATTCCATTGTATTTCATTTAGGTTTTTGCTACTATCTAGATTAGATATCCAATAACTTCCACAATTCAACGATTCAAGAAGAGTGGTACCGCGAAGGTTAAACCTATCGCCTCTTTGCAGGTGATAGGTTTTTTCTGCTTTATTATAAAAAACTAAAGGCAGGTGTTGTGGCAGATGAAGCAAGTTATTGAGTATTATTCTATTTTTGATGAATGGGGAAGGTTGGATAGAGAACCATTGGAGTTCACTATTAATATGCACTTTATTAGGAAGTACCTCCCTGCATCTGGAGCTGTGCTTGATAATGGGGCAGGACCTGGGAAATATGCAATTGAATTGGCGAAGCTTGGATATAACGTAACTCTCTCCGACCTAACTCCTAAGCTGGTTGAAATAGCAGAGCAAAAAGCTTCTGATCATGGACTAACACAACAATTTAATGGATTTCATGTGTTAAACGCAACACATCTAGATGGAATACCCGATGAGATATATGATGCTTCTTTGATGCTAGGCCCTCTATATCATTTACAAAAAGAAGAGGAAAGAATATCAGCCATTAAAGAGCTGCATCGTGTGACTAAGAAAAACGGCATCGTATTTATCGCTTTTCAAAGTCGGATGAAGATGACCATTACATCCTTGAAATATCCTCAATTTTGGAAACCTAATGACAGCATGGATGCAATAAACGAGTTCTATGAAAATGGTGTGTTTAATCATACTGATAAAGGCCGATTTACAGGAGCCTATTATTTTAACATTGATGAAATAAAACCTTTTATAGAGAGCTGTGGATTTGAAACCATTGATTTAATTGGTTCTTCCAGCATTGCATCCATGTTGACAGACGAGCAAAAGCAGCATTGGGCAGATCAGGGAGAGTACGATAACTTAATTAAATTTTTTATTGCCTTGGCTAACGATCCCTCCGTTCTGGGAATCTCCTCTCATCTGTTATATATAGGGAGAAGGACGTAATTAGTATGAACTTTGCATTTCATGAGATTCATCGGTAGTCGTTCTAAATGAGGTGCACTTGTGTACCTCATTTCGGAACAATTACGGCATTTCGGGATTATCGTCCACACTCTCCATTCCCCCTCCTCCTCCTCTAGACCGACCCACAAACCTGCTCAAGACGGTACTCTCATCGGATGGCTTTGTTATAAAATATGGATAGTCTCAAGAACGGCTGAAGTCCAAGTGAATGCTTCAGAAATATGTTTTGCATCACAAAATTTGTGCATATGCTTTCGAAGTGAGCTTTGCTTTACAAAACATTAGGAGGTTTATCCTATGCCCGTATTGGAAGTACGTCATCTGCAGAAATCGTATGGATCAGTTAGCGCTGTATCCGATATTAGCTTTTCAGTGGAAGCCGGGGAAGTGTTCACCATCATCGGACCAAATGGAGCAGGCAAGACGACTACGTTAGAAATGATCGAAGGACTTCAAACGCCGGATTCGGGTCAAATCATGTTTGGTCCTTTATCGTGGGCGAGGAATAGCGAGCAAATTAAAGTCTCGATCGGAGTACAGCCTCAATCAGGGGCTTTATTCGATTTATTGACAGTTGAGGAGAATCTCGACTTGTTCGCCACCTTCTACCCAACATCAAGATCTACTGCTGAAGTGCTGGAAATGATTAGCTTAACCGACCAACGAAATAAACATGTGAAAAAGCTGTCTGGTGGACAGCGGCAGCGGCTCGCGATTGGACTTGCGATGATTAATGACCCTACGCTGATTTTTCTCGATGAGCCGACTACGGGTCTTGACCCACAAGCTAGGCGGAACATTTGGGATATTATTTTGAAGCTGAAGGAGCTTGGCAAAACAACAATTCTGACAACGCATTACATGGAGGAAGCCGAGAAGCTCAGCGATCGCGTGTGTATTGTCGATCAAGGCAAGGTCGTTACGATAGATACACCTGCTGTTCTAATCGAACGTTTGACGAAGGAAAGAGAGGTTCGCCTTTCCTTGATTGATGGAGAAGCAGCGGCCATTGAAACGGAGAAGTTTGCAGGCCTCCACCCCGCCGTTGTCCGAACCAATCGAGAAGGCTCATCGCTTCAGCTGTGGACAACGCAGCCTGAGGATACATTATATGAGCTATTCGGATTTACGAAAGATCGCGGTTTTCGAGTCGAGCAAATCTCAATTCGTGAGATGAGCCTCGAAGATGTGTTCATTGCCTTCACCGGCAAAGAATGGAGGGACTAGATGAATAGCAGCAAGCAATTTTCGAAAATGTTCACTGCCCAAATCAAAATGATGTTTCGCGAAAAGCAGGTATGGTTTTGGAACATCTTTTTCCCTGTCATTTTGATGGTGATATTTATGGTTATTTTCGGAGGCGGCTCCAGCAGCAGCTTTAAGGCGACGATAGCCGTTGTTGATCCACACCCAAACGCTACATCTAGCATGCTGATGGAGCAGCTTCGACAAATATCGGTATTTGAATTTAAGGAAGAGCAGCCGGTTAGTAAGGAGAAGGGTACAGAGTGGGTTGAAAATCAAGATATCGATGCGCTTATCGTACTCCCAGAATCGGACAGTGCTACGAAGCTTCAGTTAATCTTGAATAAGGAAGCAGAAAAAGGGGCCTCCGCACAAGCGATTTCCGGTATTTTGGACAAATTTATTCAACAAGCTAACTTCGCTATAGTCGGCGCCTCACCCACCTTCAGCATGACGATGGACTCCGTTTCTTCCGGCGCTGACGATCTTAACTACGAGGATTTTCTTCTTACCGGAATGATTGGCTTATCGGTTGCTCAAGGCGGATTGTTCGGTATGGTTGATCTCGTAGAAATGCGGCGGCGCGGTCTGATGAAGCGGCTACGAATGACACCGGCGAAAATGGGACTATATGGATTAGCAGGTATGCTTGTCCGACTCGTGCTTGGCGTTATTCAAATCATCATTTTATCATTGATTGGCGTGTTTGGCTTTGGCGCTAACCTGCATATTAATGTATTCAGCTTAGTTATTGCCTTTATTGCGGGCGGACTGGTCTTTAATGCGATGGGGTATTTATTCTCTTCGTTCAGCAAATCGATTGAAGCTTATATGGGAATGGCCAATATTGCGAGCATGCTTATGATGTTTCTCAGTGGCGTATTTTTCCCGCTCGAATCGTTACCCGCATGGCTTCAGCCGGTTACGCAAATGCTGCCACTTACCTATTTCGTCGACGGTATGCGAGACGGTCTTATCTACGCCGCTGGCATAACCTCCAGCTCTTTCTGGATCGGAATGGGAATCATGGCATTATGGGGCATCGTATCCTTCTTAGTAGGCTCGCAAGTGTACAAGGCTAAGTCAATTGCAGCTGCAAGATAAGGACGAATGCTGCTATCCCAAGATATAAAAACGATTTGGAGAGGGAGCTACTTTCAGTCCTCTTACTTGCGCTCAACCTAGCATATAGTTAACTGTAAGCTCAAAAACTGTACTTACAGCTGTCAAACTAACCAAATATGAGGCTGTAAGCCCGGAATCGGGCCTTACAGCCTCAACTAATTAAAACAAAAGGGAATGGTATTTCGTCATGCTCCTACACAACCAGCTAATCTATTGTCTGAACTTATAACATTACACCGGTTGCATATAGCCTTGCAGCATTTGGTCCATGACCCAGCTCGTTCGAGCGGCGCTTTCCCCATGACTGGGACTTGCGGCTCCACCATTAAGCTCGTCCACGATTGTTTGGATTAAATGCTGCTGAATGTGCTGCGGTCTCTTCGCCTCAAACTCCATAAGGCCCTCTTCCGTCATAAGTACAATCGGCTCGTCACCAAAGGTCGAGAAAATAAGCTTACCTTTACTTCCCACTATCTCATTGATGTCAGCATTCTCGAACGCAGTAAAACACCATACTCCTGCCCCTTGAACGCCTGATTCGAACAAGAAGCTTGCCGAAACAATATCCTCTACGGCGTATAACCCTGCCTGATTGCCTGCGTTTCCAGTTGCCGCTTGAATAGGACCCAATAAAAAATCCATGATATCAAGCGTGTGACTAGCCAAATCAACAAATAAACCGCCGCCCGCAATGGCCTTGTCCAGACGCCACGGCAAAACCGCATCCTCTGATTGCACATAAGCTTGCTTGCTTTGCTTCATCGTAACGAATCTAACGTCGCCAATAGCGCCGTTCTCAATCAGTTCTTTTATTCGGATAAAGCGAGGCAACGCCCTTCTATAAAAAGCGACAAACAGTGGAACAGCTGCTTCCTTGCAGCATTCTATCATCTGCTGACATTCCTTGAAATCAAGTGCCATCGGCTTCTCGACATAAACAGGCTTCCCTGCTTTCGCGCATTTCAACACATATTCCTTATGCTGTGCTGGCGGCGTTGCAACATAAATAGCATCTACTTCTGAATCTTGAATGAGCTGATCAGCATCATCATACCATTTGGATACTCCATGCCGCTTAGCATAGTCTTCGGCCAGCGCACTGTTACGACGCATAACAGCAACTAGTTCACTATTGTCTGCTTTCTGAAAGCCGGGTCCACTCTTCACCTCGGTCACATTACCGCAGCCAATTATTCCCCACCGAATGGTTTTCATTGTATAATCGCTCCTTATCTACTGACTAATCCTTAACATGACATTCGATAAGGGGCTTCATATTCCTGCTTGTTTAATTCCTATGAAAACAGAAGGAAAAGCCATATTCCTAATCTATCTATCTCACATGCTTTCCTCTATGCCACGCCTCAATTTACACCTTAAGCTTTGGATGCCGCAGCTGTGGTTTCTCAATTTGTATCGTCGTATGTTCTATTTGAAATTGCGTTGCAATTTGTTCTATCGCCTCTTGCAGCACGACTTGGCAGTCCGCGGATTCTTCAACGGTAAGGTGACAGCTTAAAGAATCTAGACCCGACGTTATCGTCCAAATATGCAAATCATGTACTTCTTTGACCCCTTTTATTCGCAGCAGAGCGGCTGTTACTTGCTCGGTGTCAATGGATATCGGCGTCCCCTCCATTAAAATATGAACCGTTGATTTAATGATACCCCATGCGCTTTTCAAAATAAGTAAAGCTACTATGACACTAATAATCGGATCAGCAATATACCAGGAGAACAGTGACATTAGAATAGCTGCAATAATTGCGCCTACTGAGCCTAACGCATCGCCCATAATGTGAAGGTACGCGCTGCGAACGTTCAAATTGTCTTTCACGTCAGCCTTCCGCATCAAAAACCACGCACTTACCAAATTAGCAAAAAGTCCAATTATTGCGATAATCATCATCGTGCCGCTTGCTACGGTCGGCGGTTCACCTATCCGTTTTATCGCTTCTACTATAATAAAGGTGGCAACAACAAACAAAGTTACTCCATTTAACAATGCAGCTAATATTTCAAAACGATGAAAACCGAAGGTTCGGCTAGTTGAAGCCGGCCTGACAGCAAACCACATAGCAACCAAGCTTAATGCTAGCGCTGTAGCATCGCTAAGCATATGACCCGAATCGGACAGTAGAGCTAATGAGTTGGTAACCAGCCCCCCGACGAACTCCAGCAGCATAATGACGGAAGTAATAACAAGCGCGATTAGCAATCCCTTTTTATTATTCGGGGCATGAGAATGCCCATGATGACCGTGGCTGTGACTGTGGCTCTGGCTCTGGCTATGCCCGTGACCGTGACCGTGACTTTGGCTGTGCCTGTGGCTTTGGCTTTGGCTATGTCCGTGAACGTGGCTTTGGCTGTGCCTGTGGCTTTGGCTCTGGCTCTGGCTATTTCCGTGACCGTGACCTTGGCTGTGGCTTTGGCTCTGGCTATGCCCGTGACCTTGGCTGTGCCTGTGACTTTGGCTGTGCCTGTGGCTCTGGCTCTGGCTGTGTCCGTGACCGTGATGATCGCCATCCGCGTGCGAATGAGAATGCGTACGTGCTTGATCGTGCCCCTGCTTATCATGCCGCTCATCGCTGCAAGTTTGTCGTTCTATATCTTTATGGTCATGCTGCTTATCACCATTCGTATGCCGCCCTAAAGCAATGTGATCTTGATTTTTATCTGCCATGCGAATCTCCCCCAGTACGGTTAGTCTCTCAATTATTCGTGAACAGTTAGTGGGTTATAAAACATATGAATATATGCTCATATGTATTATAACTAGTATTTTCCTCGCATGCAACACACTAACACAATTCACATACAAAAGTGCTAACCCATGCAAACTCAGTTTTAATCTGCTCTATTTTAGCGGCTCAAAACCAGCAGTTTACAGGAAATGAGAAACTTATAATTTTCATGCATCGTATTTGACTGTATTTCATATAATCAGTGCTACATCAAAACGACGTATATTGCACACAGACTGTATTTCATACAGGCTAATCGTATGTTCCGTAGATAAAGTGTTACTATCTGCCTATTAGATTGTATATTTTCCATTCAAACGCATAAAAAATGAAAATAACAGCGGTTTGAATGGACAATATACATTCAAATCCCCATTCATTTGTGTCTATTAAAATTGCATACTGGTAACCGGATGATCACTCCGTTCGAATAGGATTCCATGTAATTTCATGTAATCAAGCACTGATAAAGGTCTTAAGACCGTTCAACAAAAAAAGAACATCGCTACCCGATAAGAATCGGATACCAATGCTCTTTATCATTACATTTACTCTAGTGGGTCGACCACTATTACGACAACGGGTTGACCGCTTCATTCATGGCCTGCTCAAGCCCCATGGTATATTGGCTCCGTTGCTCCTCGCTCCAACCTAATTTCTCTGCCATAGCTGCTATGACTGGCCCTTTCCATTTACGAACGTTCTCAATCCGGAAGAAAAGATCACCAGTACGACGGATGAAGAAGTCGATTGGCTTCACAACCATCTCAGCTTCTATCGAATAACGGAGCTCTACCGCTAAGCCAATCGGCAATTTGAAGGAGTCCGCCCATTGGCGTGTACTTTTTGCTAGCGAGAATAGAATATCCACATTTGATCCATAGCGCCTAGCAAGAAAAGCTGCCTCATCCTCGCTAAAACCAAATTTCTGACCCTCTTTTGTTTTCTTTATTACAAAGGGTTCAAAGTTGGCCGACCCGCCTAAGTCGCCGCCTGACATTGGTAAATTTTTTGTTTGACTCTTCTCGTAATGGACAGTCTGATCATCCTGCTTAAGCAGCTCAACTGCTTTATCGACAACACTCTCCGCCATTTTACGATATCCGGTAAGCTTGCCTCCTGCTATTGAGATCAATCCAGAATTCGATATGAAAATTTCATCTCGTCGAGATATTTCGGAAGGTGACTTCCCTTCTTGCTGAATGAGCGGTCTGAGACCAGCCCAGCTCGATTCCACATCCTTTGCAACAAGCTTCAATCCTGGAAACATTAGATTAACAGCCTCTAGCAAATAAGTACGATCATCCAAAGTAACCGTAGGATTGACCGTGTCTCCGGTATAATTCGTATCAGTCGTTCCGAAGTACGCCTTGCCCTCCCGAGGTATAGCGAAAACCATCCGTCCATCTGGTGTATCAAAATAAACGGCCTGCTTCAGCGGAAAACGGCTTTGATCAAACACAAGATGAACGCCTTTCGTTAAGCGCAGCGTCTTTCCTTGCTTTGAACCATCCATGTCGCGCAGCTCATCTACCCATGGTCCCGTCGCATTAACAATTTTCGAAGCCGTGATGTTATGCTCAGAGCCGCTTATTTGATCTCGAACCAACGCTCCGATAATTTTACCGCTTTTATCATAACGCAGGTTTTCCACCTTCGTATAGTTAACGGCGATCGCACCAGACTCCACCGCCTTCTTCATCACTTCTATCGTAAGCCGGGCATCGTCTGTACGGTATTCAACATAATATCCCCCGCCCTTCAAGCCATCCTGCTTCAGCAGCGGCTCTTTGAACCTAGTCTCGATTGGTCCCAACATTTTGCGTCTTTCATGCTTCCTTACCCCAGCCAAAAAATCGTATACTCGCAATCCGATCGAGGTAGAGAATTTACCGAAGGTTCCACCTTTATACAGCGGGAGCAGCATCCATTCCGGCGTCGTGACATGCGGTCCGTTCTCATATACAATCGCCCGCTCCTTGCCAACCTCAGCTACTACACCAATTTCAAGCTGCTTCAAATATCGCAACCCTCCGTGAACCAGCTTCGTAGAACGGCTTGAGGTGCCTGCTGCAAAATCCTGCATTTCCACCACTGCAACCTTCAATCCGCGTACCGCCGCATCAAGCGCAATACCTGCGCCAGTAATACCTCCGCCAATAACTAGCAGATCGATAGGTGACCGATCCAATTCAGCAAGCATACGTGCACGACTTTCCGCTCCGAACATTTGCTTTTTATTTTGTGTAGTCATTATTATATCCCCCTATATGATCCGTTCTTTAGTGTTCTGTACCATGCTCTTTCTTACTCCTATTTACCCCAATCGGTATAAAAAAAACCACGCAAACCGCTTCCTTCCCATTTAGGGAATTAGAAGCGGTCTTCGTGGTTTCTCCAAGTCTCCGACCGTTATTAACTTATTTTCAGTATAACATATATATTATGAAAAAGCCATCGCCGCTTTGACTGCACGATGCCAACCGGAATAAAGCTCCTGTCGTTTCTCATCGTCCATTGTCGGCTGAAACATATGATCTACTTTTCTAATCTTAGACAGCTCATCTCTACTTTCCCAGTAACCAACCGCGAGCCCTGCAAGGAAAGCAGCACCAAGCGCAGTCGACTCATTGATAACCGGCCTCTCGACAGGCACACCGAGCAAATCACTTTGAAATTGCATCAGAAAATTGTTAATGACCGCGCCGCCGTCTACCGACAATGAACGCAGCGGCAGCCCTGATTCCTCTATCATGACGGATAATACATCCTTCGTTTGATAAGCTAATGATTCCAATACAGCACGAACAAAATGAGCCTTGGTCGTTCCCCTCGTGAGCCCGAACACCGCACCTCGTACATCGCTGTTCCAATAGGGCGTCCCGAGTCCGACGAAAGCGGGCACAACATAGACACCCTCCGACGACTCCACTTGGGAAGCTAATGCTTCCGTTTCAGATGCGGATTCTATGAGCTCAATACCGTCACGCAACCATTGAATGGCGGCCCCTGCTACGAACACGCTGCCTTCAAGCGCGTATTCCATTTTCCCATCAACTTCCCAAGCTATAGTCGTAAGCAGTCCGCGGGTAGAATCAATCGCCTTCGTGCCCGTATTCATAAGCATGAAGCAGCCTGTACCGTACGTATTTTTGGTGCTGCCTTCCTGAAAAGCATTTTGTCCGAAGAGCGCTGCCTGCTGGTCACCCGCTGCTCCAGCAACCGGAATCGGGCATCCAAGCAACGAAGCATCGATCTGTCCGTACACCTCGGAGGATGAGCGAACCTCTGGCAGCATGGCCTTTGGTATATTCAATATACGCAGCAGCCCATCGTCCCATTGACGCTCATGGATATTAAACATAAGCGTTCTTGACGCATTAGTAACGTCAGTCACATGTACTTGGCCGGATGTCAGCTTCCATATCAGCCACGTATCAATCGTTCCGAACAGCAGCTCGCCCCGCTCCGCCCGTTCTCTTGCACCATCCACATGTTCAAGCAGCCAGTTCACCTTTGTTCCGGAAAAGTAAGCATCGATGAGCAGTCCTGTGCGAGAATGAAATAGCGGCCCATGTCCATCCGCTTTGAGCTGTTCACAAATATCAGCTGTCTGTCTAGACTGCCAGACGATAGCCGGATGAATCGGCTCTCCCGTTATTTTATCCCATACTACCGTTGTTTCCCGTTGATTGGTTATGCCTATACCAGCAATTTGCTCTGCCGTTACTCCGGCTTTCTTCAAAACCTCAGTCATAACCTGTTTGGTTGACTCCCATATAAAAAGGGCATCCGCTTCCACCCACCCTACATGCGGGTAATGCAGCGGCAGCTCCTCGATCGCCATACTAATAATCGTGCCGGCTCTGTTAAAAAGTAACGCCCGTGTACTTGTAGTTCCTTGATCTATCGATAGTATATATGTGTCCATCGCTTTCAGTTCCTCCTTAAGCGTTTACAAAATTGACTGCCATAATTCCTTCCTTGAGGTCGTTATAGCTGATGCGCCTGCATCAAGTGCTTGTCTGACATGTTCCTGAGTGCGAATAAGCCCACCCGCAATAATAGGGATACCGCTTCGTTCCTTCACTTCCCGAATAATGTCTGGCATGACGCCGGGCAGTACCTCGATATAGTCTGGTCTCATTTTCTCCAACATCGTATAGCTTCGTTCAAGAGCATCTGAATCGATAAGAAACAACCGCTGTATCGCAATTAGTCCATTTTTCTTCGTTCTGCCTATAACACTGCCGCGAGTAGAAATGATCCCAGCAGGGCGGATAGTTTGACATAAAAATTCAGTGGCATACTCATCATTTTTCAAACCATCGATCAGGTCAGCATGCAGAAGAACCTTCTTCCCATGCTGGCTCGCTAAATCGACAATGCTTTTTAATTGTCCTAAATGTCCACCTAGCAATACCATATAGGTAAACGGGGAAACAAGAACCTTCTCCACGTCCTTAAGCTTGTGCACAGCAGGCAAAACATTTTGACCATCAAGCGACAACGGCAATTTAGCCACCTCCTAGCATATTGTGACACTTATCCTGCCGAACAGCTGGACGAATGAGCTAATCATCCGATGCTGTTTCCTCAAACTCAACCAAAGTATACGTTTTTTTTATTAAAAATCAAGAAAAAACTTCTTTACAAGTTGATCTCACAACTAACATGCAAATCATTTTGAGTAGCTCAGTTGCACAAAAAAAATGACTGTCCCTGGTTATTTACCAATCGGGACAGCCTCTTATTTGTTTCTCACTCATGCTTTAAATGCTGAAGAGTGAGCATAAAAATTTGCTCTACATGGTCATCATCAAGCGAATAAAATACCGTTTTGCCGACCTTCCGGCGCTTCACTATTCGCATATTCCGCAGCAATCGCAGCTGATGGGAAACGGCCGATTGCCCCATACTAAGCACCTGTGTCAAATCGTGAACACAAAGCTCTGATAGCTGCAGCGCTTGAATTATTTTCACACGCGTCGGATCTCCAAGCGCCTTGAACAAATCTGCCAGCTGGGATGCGGTTGAATCACCGATCATCTTGCTTTTTACACTTGCTATATCAGCTTCCGTGCCTAAGCATGTATCATCACAAGCAGCTGTAACTTGATTATCCATATCCATCTCACCAACCCTATACGTCCTGAAGCACATTATATCATGTTTCAAGTGAGGTGGTGTAATAGAGCAGACTATCATCCCTTAATACGTAAAGTGGTAGCTTCCTGATCCGACGGTAAGTGTAATATTTCCGTTTACTTTTGTTGCTAGGCTAGTAAGACCTTCGATCTCACTCAATGCTACTCCGTCCTCGGTAACTTCAGAAGAAGCTGTTGCTCCTGGCAGATGGATTTCCGCTGTCGTATTTGGGGGAATTGTCACTGCTAGCGACATCGTCCCATCCTCTAACTTCATCCATTTGGAGCTGACCAATCCGTATAATGTTTCAAGCTTGCCTTCCGCCCAAGTGAGTCCTTCTCCAAGCTGCGGAGCAATCAATATATGCTTATAGCCTGGCGCCTCTTCAACCGTTTGAATACCCGCTACTGTCCGATACATCCAATCTCCGATAGCTCCATAGGCGTAATGATTAAACGAATTCATATTTACAGCCCAGAAGCTGCCATCCTCCTTAATACCGTCCCAATGCTCCCAAATCGTCGTCGCGCCTTTCGTCACTGGATACAGCCATGATGGATATGTTTGCTGCAAAAGGAGCTTATAAGCATCATCGTTAAGGCCATTTTGAGAGAGCACATGATTCAAATAAGGCGTACCGACAAAGCCGGTCGTTAAGTGGAACTGGCTTTGCTCTAGCAACTCATGTAGCTTTAGAACAGCCCGCTTCTCGGCTGTGCTGTCAAGTAAACCAAACATTAACGCCAGAACATGACTAGTCTGCGTAGGCACTGAAAGCCTGCCCGAAGCCGTTACAAATTCCTCTTGAAACGCAGAACGGACCTTTTCATAGAGCTCACCATACGCTTCCGCGTCCTCTTGCTTATTCAGTACAGCAGCTGTTTTCTCCATTATTGATACGGAATAGGCATAGAAAGCAGTAGCGATAAAATCCCGATCCGTCGCCCCGACGTAATCACCAGACTTAGCGTCCAGTCCTAACCAATCTCCGAAATGAAAGCCTGTATTCCACAGAAATTCATTGTCACCTTGACCTCTAATATACGATACCCAAGCCTTCATACTTTCATATTGCTCTTCCAAGATACGTATGTCGCCATAGCAGACGTAGAGCGTCCAAGGACAAATAACTGCGGCATCGCCCCACGCTGCAGAAGAATGATCCTTCTCACCTAATACATGTGGAACAACGAACGGAACCCCGCCGTCATCTCGTTGCTCCGACTCAACATCACGCAGCCATTTTGTGAAAAAGGGAGCCACGTTCGATAAGTACGATGCCGTCTGGATGAACATTTGTGCATCACCCGTCCAGCCTAGCCGCTCATCCCGCTGCGGACAATCCGTAGGCACATCTAGAAAATTCCCCTTCAGTCCCCATTTAATATTATGTTGCAGCTGATTAACAAGTGGATCGGAACACTCAAAAGTACCCGTGTCCGCCATGTCAGAGTGCAATACGATACCTGTAAAATCAGTCAGCGTTAACGGCTCTTGAATGCCGATGACTCGCACATAGCGAAAGCCTTGGAATGTGAATCGCGGTTCGAACGTTTCCTTTTCCCCGCCCTTTAGAACATACTTAATCGTCTGCTTCGCATTCCGAAGATTATCGATATAAAAATTACCTTCTTGGTCCAGCACCTCCGCGTGAAGAAGTGACACTTCTGTCCCTGCGTCTCCTTGTACGGAAAATCGAACCCAGCCGACCATATTTTGCCCAAAATCAATGACCGTTTCACCTTTCGGCGTTGTTAGCAGCGCAACTGGCTCTAAGTGTTCTTGCTTACGAACAGGCTCATTGATTTGAGGCTTTAAAATCTGCTTATCCTGATCGATAGTTTCAACGTGAGCCCACTCTTTGTCATCATAGGCAGATGTGCTCCAGCCCTGCTGCTCCAAACGTGCATCATACGTTTCTCCATGATAGATTTCCGACATGAGAATCGGACTTAAGGCAGCTTTCCAGGTATCATCCGATACAATTGTCTCGACCTCACCATCTTCATATTCGATCTGCATTTGTACAAGCAAAGCGAGTCGATCTCCATAAATACATTTCTGATGATTCCAAGCTAAATTGCCTTTATACCAACCATTACCGAGCAATGCGCCAACCACATTTTCACCGGCTAGCAAGGATTCCGTAATATCATAGGTTTGTGTCTGAAGTGTATGGCTATAGCTGGTCCAGCCTGGTGTAAAGTAGCAGTCACCTACTCGTTTCCCATTCAGCTCCAGCTCATACAGTCCCAAAGCTGTCGCGTATAGGCGAGCCTCTTTTACCGCACCTTTGAGAACAAACGGTTTCCGCAGCATTGGGCTAGTTTCCGATATTACAGGCACCAACTGCAATGGAGCACTAATCCATTCTCCTTTCCATTCACTTGAAGTCAGTATTCCCATTTCCCAGAAGGCCGCTTCGGACCATTCAGAGCACTCTTTACGCTGATTCCAAGCACGTACCCGGTAATAATAACGTCTGCATGATTCCGCGACGAATGAATTCAGCTCAGCATGTACTGACTGACCCGAAGTCACCTTGCCAGAATCCCATATAATATTTGCAAAAGACAGCTCATTCGCCACCTCAATTTGATAGCTTGACTGGCTGATACCCCTCTCATCCGATTGCAGCTGCCAGCTGATTCGCGGCCTGTTTACACCAATTCCTATCGGGTTATGCTGATACTCGCATCGTAATTCAACAACTTTAAACATCAATAATTCCTCCTATAAGAAGCATAATTTCCAACTGTTCGCTTTCCATGTCGTTATGTTTTCCTCTATAATTATAAGAAAGTGTATAAATAATCCTGTAGGTAAAGCGGACATCATCATTTGGTAATACAGACATTTGTACAGGAATACAAATCCCGTCAGGAGCGTGTGGGATGAATCGTCCAATTAGAACGTTGCGCGGAGAGTACTTTTTCCAAAAGGATTTGCTGCTATATGTCAATCGCGCCACAGAGAACTTTTCGAGCCCTTTTCACAATCATGATTTCTTTGAGCTCGCCTATATTGCTGAAGGCTCAGGCTTCCATCATATCGGAGACGATGTTCGCAAGGTACAAAAAGGCCAGCTGTTCTTTATTCCGATCGGCCTTTCGCATGTATTTCGACCAACTTCTACAAACAAAGCCGAGCACCCTTTGCATGTATATAATTGCGTCTTTTCTCCGCTGCTGCTGCATAAAATGACAACGTTCGCTTCTGATTTCAGCTTCATACAGTTTATGAATGAGATGGAGAGCGGCAGGCTCACTTATTTCTCTTGTCAGGATTCGAATGATCAGTTCGATAAGCTCCTTCGAGCGATGCATCTCGAATTTAATCTTCGGCAAGCTGGCTCTACCGATTATTTGTACGCCTTGCTCCTGCAGCTATTGATCGCTCTTCAACGCTTCGCGGATCAAGCAAATCCATTGTCTGCGACTAAGCAGGCTGCCTTTATCGATCTATTGCATTATATGGACAATCATTATAATCAGGAGCTTACACTTACACTGCTTGCACAGGTCAGCCGGTGGAGTGAGCGTCATCTTCAACGTTTATTTCATCAGCATACCGGTCAGAGCTTCAATCGTTACCTGCAAAATATGCGTATTCACAAAAGCCAGGAGCTGCTGCGGAGCTCGCAGTCCAAAATCAGTACCATTGCTGAAATGGTCGGCTACAAGGATATTCACTCTTTTAACTCCGTATTCAAGAGATGTACAGGTATGACGCCCAGCTTCTACCGCAAGGAGGCGGTGACAGCGCCTATCCCCAAATAGAATGGAGGCCATGATAACCCATGCTGACATTGAAAGAAAAGCTCTACTTGCTTCAACTGCTCAAGAAGCAGAACCGGAAACGGTTATTTCGTTTCGGCCAGAAAGATCCATCACATGACCGTTTGGTGGAGAAGCTTGAGCAAATGGTACGAAACGAACAGATTAATAAAGAACAGCTATAAGCAGCTGCCGTTTCATACGATAGGCTGATGGTCAGACACAGGAGGAATTATGACAGGAAAAACTCATTTAGCAATTGGAATGACAATAGGGGCATTCGCTGCCGTTTATTACACGAATGATATAGAGGATGCGGCGATTTATGTTGCCATTGCAGGGTTCTCAGCGTTAACTGCCGATCTTGACGGCAATAGTATGCTCAGCAGCAAGCTAGGCAAGCTTTCCAAGCTGATTCGTGAATTCACGCTTTGGTCAGGCGTTATACTGGCAGCGTTGATCGGCTATTATTATTTTACTGAGAAATCCCCTTCTCCCTTATACATAGGCGCTGCTGGAGCAGTCTTTTTATTAGGCCTAATCGCTAAGCAAGGTGTTATTCGCAACGCGCTCGTCAGTGCTGTCGGCGTCGCTCTCATGTACGCGGGCTACTTGCATCAGATGAATTGGCTTATAGGCTTCGGATTATTTGTCGCATTCGTTCCTTGGCTGAAGCACCGCGGCATGACACATACGATTTGGGCCATTCCAATTTGGGGCGCGATCGGTTGGGACCTTGAAAAGCAGCTTCAAATCGAGGGAATCGCAATTGTCTCGATGCTCGGATACACCTCTCATCTCATTGCCGATACGCTCACGCCAAGCGGAGTGAAATGGCTGTATCCTCTCATGAAAAAATCATTTAAAATTCGGTTATAGCGGAGATTTTAAGTTTAACTCGTCATAACTGTATTTATTGCAAAAAGGCGCCATCATTCGCCCCCCTCATATGGGTTCGGATTATGGCGCCTTCTTTATGGACAAAATTAAACAACCGCAGGGGCTGACGGGAGTATGTTTGGCGACCCGACGACGGGTGCTTAAGCCTCTAAAGGGCGCTTACAGCTCATTTTGGGGTTAGTTTTTGGGCTGTAAGCTTGATTTCCGAGCTTAAGAGTGACAGGGTGCTTGGCAATTCATGCAAAAAGGATCTGTAAGCATGGTTTGGTTGCTTATAGATCCTTTTTTGGTTAATTTTCGGGCTGTAAGCTCGATTATCGAGCTAAAGCTGGTTGGCCGCTTGGCAGATGAAGTTCATACGCTTTGGAGCGAATATCAGCGAGCAACTCATAACATAGTATGAGCTCGCTCCTAACTGCTGCTTTGCTGTTTACTTCTGTGCAGTCAATCCATTTACGAATTGCGCTGTAATCAATTGAGGCCTTGTAATAGCTGAGCCTACTACAACAAAATACGCGCCATAGTTCAACGCCTGTCGCGCTTCCTCTGGTGTGCTAATGCCGCCTTCGGCTATTATAGGGAGGCTTAAGGTCTCAGATAACCGATATACGAGTTCAAAATTTGGCAGCTTAGTTACGCTGTACGGAGTATAGCCAGACAACGTCGTAGAGATATAATCCGCTCCGAACCTAGCGGCTTCAATTCCCTCTTCATAGGTGGAGATATCCGCCATAACCGTAATACCACGCTTTTTTAGCTCCGTAATCGTTTCCTCCAATGTTTTTCCGTCAGGACGCGAGCGGCTCGTAGCGTCCAACGCAACGATAGCTGCTCCTGCCTCGTGCACAGCAACCGCATCTTCCACTGTAGGTGTTATATAAATGTCAAAGCCATCATAGTCCTTCTTCCATAGACCAATGATCGGCAAATCTATTTCATTGCAAATTGCGCGAACATCTACCGGACTATTAGACCGAATGCCTACTGCTCCGCCTTCCTTGGCTGCCCTTGCCATTGCAACCATATGCTGCGGACCGTGAAGCGGCTCATGCGATAATGCCTGACAGGATACGACCAATCCATGCTTGAGCGTATTAAGAGTCATAATTTTCCGTCCTTTCTTCGATTAAACGGAATGCGTATACGGCCAATCAAGCTCGATGCCTGACGCTATTAGCTGCCGCTGAAACGCAGCTAAATGATCACTGCTGCTGCGCACATCACGCGGCGTTATACTGTTCTCGATACAGTATGCGGCCAAATACCCAGCCGATTCGCCGATATTCCATTCAACGGGATGAAGCCGGTAGCAGCCATTCGTAATGTGAGTGGTTCCGATATTTTTGCAAGCTGCCAGCATATTGTCCATTCTAATCGGTATTAGACTGCCTAGCGGAATATGGAATGGCAACGACGATACGTCAACATAAGTTCGCAAGGCGGTGCTTGGATGCAAATCAATCCGATAGCAGCCAATTCCGACAGAGTCTTCATATCGCAGCGCCTTTCCATCCTCACGACATTCAGGACTAAGATGCTGCTCCAAAATAGTAAAGTCTGCTTTGATTCTGCGGGATTCACGGATATAAGGCATTTTGGCCAAACCATCTACTGTCCCCGTCACATCGGAACGAAGCCGCAAGCCGGGGTACCCGAGCTTGCCATCTGGACGCGGCGCCTCGGTCTGCATCCAGTACAGCAGCGATAAGCTCAGCTCGCGCGCGCTGTTCAAATGTCTAGCTCTTTCCTCTGCCGATACATCAATGATGGGTCCTAGCCAATAATCGTTCTGCGGCCAATTTACAACCGTAATATCACTATCGAAAGCTCCTGCAGCAAATTGTGTATGGTCAATCAATCTTCTATAATTCCATAGTGAGAACGACTTTCCATCTGGAAAAAAGCTATAATGCGCTGGTTCAAGCGTATGAGGAACAAGCCCCGTCCAGCTAAGCTGCTTATCCGGCCAGAAATCCGCGCGATAGCTATTCCAGAAATCATATTGTGCAGGCTTGTTAATAGTGAAGTCTTCGCCCTCAATATGATCGACCGCGAAGCACCAAGTAATCGCCTGTATATCAGTAGGATCGGGAGTGCCTGGGAGCGCGTGCGGCTCGCCAGTCTGAGCAATCGATTCTGCGCCTGTTACGTATTCTACCTTCGCCATAGGCAACAAATCGCCCTCATCAGTAGCATCCAGAAAATAAACTCCTGTTAATACGATAGAATCGCCACTGTTCACATGTCGTACTGTCGCAGAAATAACGTGATCTCCATGTGCCTCTGCGCTTTCAAGCTTATATGAATCCAACACCGTCAAGCGGCCATTATGAATATACGGAGCCAGCATATCTCGCAGCACCGCCAATGCCGCCCTAGGCTCATGGGAAATGCTGCTGACGATCGCATTTCCTGGATTAAATTGAACTTTACCGCGAGCAGACGGAAGAACAAGGAAATGCTGCTTGTAATATTCCCTGACCCGGTTACGGAACTCGCGATAGCTGGCAGTACAACCGAACTGCTCAATCCACTCATGCTCATCAGGCGGAACAGCTTGACTGGTCAATTGACCGCCGATCCAATCTGTCTCCTCTGTAAGAATAACTCGTTTTCCCGCTTTCGCAGCAGCTAAAGCAGCGGAAACCCCTCCAGTGCTGCCTCCGATAATGATAATATCCGCGTGCATATGTCCAATCACAGCACAAGCCTCCTACTACTCGATTTTCGATTGTATCTCCATTCTAGTATTTGATAAGTGTCGCTATCGTTTCTGTAGGTGTCCTATAATTGTCATAAGCTTCAGCAGCGTTATCAATTGTATATACATTAGTAATCAGCTTCTTGATAGAGATGCGTTGTTCCGCTAATAGACGAATGTATTCCCCAATATTTCTGCCTTCCGTCCAGCGTACATGCCCAATCGGGTAATCACGATTCTCTCTCTCATATTGTGCGTCATAACGACCAGGGCCGCCCGCACGCGAAATAAGCACCTGCGCTTCCTTGCCGAACATCAGGTTTCTAGAAAATTCAGTCGTTAAATCACCGACAATAACAATTTTCCCGCGATCACGTATCCAATTAAGCGAACTATTAATCAATTGCTCACCCGGCCCGCTTGCACAATGCAGCACGGCATCTGCTCCATACCTACCGACAGCTTCCGCCAAACGCTCTTCCATTTCCTCTTGATTATGATATATATGTGTGAAACCACTCTCTTGCAGCATAGCAACTCGCTCACTTTTCAGATCAAAGCCTACCGTTCTATAAGCTGCAGCATGAGCAATCTGTGTAATTACATTCCCCAAAATACCGAGGCCTACAACAACTGCTGATTCTCCGAAACGTAAATCAGCGACGCGAAGAGCATGAACAGCTATCGCGCCAAGACCGGCAAAGGCAGCTTCCTCGGGATCGACATAATCTGGCACAACAGCAACCAAATTAGCCGGTACCGCCAACCATTCCGCATGATGTACATACGGCGCGCCATAGCAGGCAACGCGCTGCCCCGCTTGAATACCGCTAACGCCTTCCCCCACTTGCTCCACAATACCAACCGCGCTATAGCCTAGTCTGAGAGTCTGATCAGACGCTCTTTTAACAAAGATCATTTCCGTACCCGGACTAATAGCCGAATATTCGGTTCTAATCATTACATGGCCATATATGAGCTCCGGTTTATCATTTTCAGTGATGATAATTTTCCCGCTTTGTGTAGTGATCGTTTTCATCCTAATTGCCCCTCCACTCTATTCATTCATGTTTTGTTTTTTAAATTCACTTGGAGAGATACCATAGTATTTTTTGAACGTCGTAGTGAACGTTGATGAATTCAAATAGCCCGTTTTTTCACCTATTTCACCGATTGATAAGTGAGAATCCTTCAACAGTTCCCTTGCGTGTGATAATCTCACTTTGTTGAGATATTCAACATAATTAACGCCAAATGTCTTTTTGAAATAGCTTGAAAAATATTTCGGCGATGTTTCTACTACCTCTGCTATATGATCCAAATATAAATTTTCCATGTAGTGCAGCTCGATATACTGTGAAATGAATCCCGGATTCAGCTTGTTTATTTGCTCCTGCTTGCTATGCTTGGCAATATGCTTCGCTACTTCTACAAGTGCATTCTCGACGTCCGCGTATTCACACGCTTTATCAAGCTTCCGTAAAAACTGTTGTTCGAGCTGATATAACGTATTGTCATCGTTAGCTGAGCTTCTTGCATGTCTAAGCATGTAAAAGAACATCGTTTTCGCGATATGCGCCATCTGATGATGATGTATATTTCGATCAGCATTTTCCATTAACGTTTCCGAAATGATATCTTTCCCTTCCTTCAGCTTCCCATTTTTTACGTAATTGGACAGCTTTTCGATTTTCTCAAAAGGGAAATATATACTCCATTCGTAATGAATTTTCTCGACATCCAGCACGCTGGATGTATCATTGACCGTTCTATACAGCATGCCATTCACAACATTGCGGTAAGCCAGCTTACAGTTCACGAACTCTGCAGCGTACACCTTACTGACACTTGCCCATAGTGAATAACCGAGCAGCTCACCTTGTTCCAAGCTTGTGAATAACAGTCGCAACCGTTTTAGCAATACTTCACGTTCAGTTGGTTGTTGAATGCCGACAAGTGAAATAAACTGCAAATTTTTATCATAGAACACGTTTACATTTTTATTATCTTTCAGCAAAGCGGCATGGATAATTGCAGTAATCTGCTCTACCGACAAAGCTGCATGCTGCTCGTTATCCTTTTTATTCAAATGAATCATCATCAACACAAAATGCTTGCTTCGCAATATATCCGCACAGTAGCTTTGCATCTGTAAGTCATGCTCATCAGAGTGCTCATACTCATCCATTGCCTGCAGAAATACGCTTCTGCGAGCTTCTGATTCGACATATTCCAGCTGCTTTTTAGAAGACTCGATTTCCATCTGCATCTTCACAATACCACTGAAAATTTTACGAAAATCATTCCCTCGGCTATTGCCGCCGCCAAGCTGACGAATAATTTTTTTGACCGGTCTGTTTAAGTAAACACTGAGCAATACAGATAGAAGGATCGCACTAATAATAGCGGAAACCATAATCATCTTATTTACTTTCGTCACGGAATCAATATTTTGAAATTGAAAAGGTGCTTTATCGATATAAACGAAACCATTAAATTCCGACTTATAAATGTTATACTTAAAATTTTCTCGCGTTAAGGACGCCTCTTGAGACGAATTGAAATAAACCTCATCCAATACGCCAGACAGATCTGTCTTGGTATCTGTACTTAGAATGACACGCCGATCTTGATCGAGCACAATTAATGAAGCGCCAGGCAGCATCAGCTTCTGGTTCACATACTTTAATAAGGCTCTCTCGTCGATTAAAACAATAATATTTTTATTCGATATGCGGACCTTATTTCCGCCAACAGCGACCATGAGCTTCTTAACGGTTTGCTGCGACGAATCCGATGACACCTTGAAATATTGTCCAGGAAATACTTGGAATGAGTTTTTCCCTTTCGAATACGACCTCCAATAGCCCTCGTTATAAACATCATGCTTATATTTTCTTTGTAATAAATGGTTCAGGCTGCTCGTCCCCGATGAAGTAATCGCAAGATCCAGATCGTCATAGAAAACAATTACTTCCTCAATAAAATCGACCGAAGTAACAAGCGCTGAAATACCTTCCTGCATCGTGTAGACCTTGCTCATATCAATGAGCCCATCTTCCTCAGATATCAGACTGTTGTAGGGCAATCCGTGTATGGAGTAAATGATGTTATTAATGGATCTAAAGCTGTTATCGAACGACTGAATCATTGATTTTACGGCAAGCGTGTTGTTCTGGGCTACTTTTTCATAGATACCTGAGATTGAGTTTTTATATACAAAATAATTGGATACAGACATAATACCGATGACTAGGAGCAACGCACAAAAAATTTGTATGAGGCCCAAATTCGTGATGTAACGCTTCAAGTTGCAGCCAGCCCCCCTCTGTTCATAGTGTGTATCCAATTAATTATACATGAAAGAACTCATATTAGCCCTTCTCCGAACCTAGCATTACACCCTTTGCAAAATATTTTTGAACAAATGGATAGATTAATAAAACAGGTATCATCGCTAAGACGATCGTTGCATTTTTCTTCGCCTGAGGCGCTAAGGCTGCTGCATCAACAAGGCCTGCATTACTGCCGTCATTGAAGATAAGCATATCTCGTAATACGACTTGTAGCGGATACAAACTCGAGTCAGTCAAATAAATCATCGGGATAAAGAAGCTGTTCCAATGCCCCATGAAATAAAACAGACCGATAGATGCAAGAGCCGGTTTAGAAAGCGGGATAACGATGTTGAACAAAATTCGAAATTCTGACGCGCCGTCAATAAGTGCCGCTTCTCGTATTTGCGAAGACATACTTTCATAGAAACTTTTTAAAATAATGAGTTCCATCGTCCAAATCGCATTGGGAATAACCAACGCCCATACTGAATCCGTAAGACCAAGCTGCTGCACGATTAGATAGTTCGGGATGATGCCAGGATTCAGGAACATGGTCAGCACGATACCAAACATAAAATATTTCCGCCAAATGAAATCTGGCTTGGATAATGGGTAAGCTGCTATTGCTGTAACTAACAAATTGATGAATGTCCCAAATGCTGTATAGTAGATCGTATTCAAATAGGCTCTCGGTATCCTTTTATCCTTCAAAACCTCCACATAAGCATCCAGGTTGATGCCCTTTGGAAACAATGATATTTTACCTTGTACGACATATGCTGTATCACTTAACGATATGGCGAATATATAAACAATAGGATAGACTGTGGCAATTGCAACACAGCCCAATATGAGCGCGTTGAGCAGCCCAAATAGGTTTAACTTTGATTCTCCTACCATAGCCCTCTACCTCCAGCCTTTCTGCTAATGTAGTTTGCCGACAACAGCATCACCATAGCGATTAGCGCTTCAAACATACCGACAGCCGCAGCATAGCTATAGTTGGTTTCGAGCAGCCCTTTTCTATATACATAAGTGGAAAAAACGTCAGCCACTTCATAAGTAGTTGGAGTGTACAGAAGCAATACTTTTTCGTATCCGATACGAATCATTGATCCAGTCTTCAATATAAACAGGATAAGAATCGTCGGCATCATGCTTGGAATCGTTATATGCCAAATACTCTTCAGTCTAGTACTTCCATCAACTCTTGCTGCTTCATATAGTGTCGGACTAATACCAGCGATTGCAGCCAGATAGATGATCGCCTCGTAACCGACTGTTGCCCAAATATCCGACACAACGTAGATGGTACGGAACCATTCCGGCATAATTAAAAAGTAAATTTTCTCAAACCCAAGAAATTCGATCAGCTTGTTAATCATGCCTCCGCTTGGTGATAGAAAATCGATGACCATACTGCTTATAATTACAACAGACAAAAATGCCGGCAAATAGGTCAATGTCTGAATTGATTTCTTAAACCATTTCACTCTGATTTCATTAAGCATAATGGCCAATATGATTGGAAACGGAAATCCGAATATTAAAGAATAAAAACCAAGAAGCAGCGTGTTTTTGAACAACAAAACGAAATCATCGCTAGAGAAAAACTTAATGAAATGCTTGAGACCGACCCAATCACTGCCCATAATTCCTTGGAATACGCTATAATCCTTAAATGCAATAATTAAACCGTACAACGGACCGTATCGGAAAATAATATAGAAGACAAGACAGGGAAGAAAAAGGAGTAATAGCTGCCTATCCCGTTTCATATGTTTTAGTGTCCGTATTAAAGTCGCGGCAATTCGTGACAAAATTGTTCCATTTGTATTATTCGATGCCATTATCTTCTCGGTGTTAGTATTTGGCACGACTCTTCCCTCCTAAATGATGATGAATGGCACTCGGGATATTTAAAGTCCCTCGTGCCATAAACCATCCTCTTTAATCTTTATTATTTAGCGTCAAAGCGTTTTTGAGCTTCGTTATACACGTCAGCAAATTTGTTTGCGCCTAGTTTCTCAGCTGATTGCAGCCATTCTTCCCACTCTTTATCACCATATTTTTTGTTGAGGATATATTTTGCATTGAATTCATTCATTGATTTCTCAATCGCTGTTTGTAATTCTGCAATGATTGCAACTTCATCATCTGATAGGTTCAATACCGGATCAAGCACTTCGAACTTATTAGCCGATACTATTTTATCTTGAGCTTCTTGCTCTTTCTCTGTGTAGTTGTAGTATACAGATCGTCTGTCAGGGTTAAGATACATCCCTGCAACCCACATACCATAACGATCTTCCAACACTTTAATATCCACAAGAGGCACATCAGTAAGCTCTGGATATACAGGCTTGCCATTAGCGTCAAGATTGTAGTTCACACCTTCAACACCAAGAGTGATAAGTTCAGCGCCAGATGGGCTTGTTAGGTAGTCAAGCAATTTTAATGCAGCTTCTTTATTCTCATTGTTAGAAACGGCAATACCCCAGCTTGCGTCAATTTTTGGCAATGTACGGACGTTGCCTGTAGGTCCAATCGGGTAACCGTAACGCAGATTGTACTCTGGATTTTGTGAGCTTACTTGGTTGTGGAATAAATCTAGGCGGCCAATCCAATCCCAAGTTACGAACGATTTGTCTGTAGTCATCTTAGCTGTCCATGAATCAGCTGTATCTGTCAGAAACTCTGGATCAAGTAAGCCTTCGTTGTACAACTTTTTCAAGAAATCAAGCATTTCTTTGAACTCTGGTTGTACACCTGCAAACTTCCATGTTTTCTCAGACTCGGAGTAGTAAGCTGGGTAGCTTGCACCGCCAAGACCCCAACCGTAGGACAGGTCTCTAAAAATGACTTCTTTTGTTTTGGAAGCAAGCGGATAGGAATTTGGGTAAATCTCTTTTAATTTTTTCAGCGCCGCATAGAATTCCTCTGTGTTCGTCCACTCTGGAATATTGTTTTTCTCGAAAATATCTTTTCTGTACATCATTCCGTGGTTAACATCTCTATTCATGTTATAGATCGGCCAAGCGAAGAGATTATTGTTCTCATCACCATATGAGTTAGCTACCCATGGATTTTCATCCACATATAGTTTTTTGAAGTTTGGAAGTATATCAACATACTCGTTGATTGCAACAACTGCTTTTTCTTTACCGATTTTCTTCAACTCAGCCGGCTTGAGACCGTGGAAGATGTCTGGAAGCTTACCGGACGCGACAACCAAACGAAGCTTATCTTGGTAAGTAGCCGTTGAGTAATTTTGAAATTCTACTTTAATGCCTGTACGCTTCTCGATTTCCTTAGCAACCAGCTTGTCGTTAACTGGGTTTTCACTAACAACCATCATAGTAATCGTTGTTGGCTTATCTACCAATGGAAGTGTTAATCCGCCTGTGTCACCATATTGGTTAGCGTTCTCTTTCACTTCTGTGTCTGTTGGAGCATTTGTTGCTTCACTAGGTTTGTTTGTGCTGTTCGTACCTTTTTCGTTCCCATCGTTCGATCCGCATGCAGCTAATAATGAAACCGCTAACATCAGAACAAGCAACAAACTAAGTAGCTTTCTTGACATTTGACTTCCCCCTCATAAATGGATGTTTATTTGCGACCGAGGCTTTCGTTCGGACAATTCAAATTGTAGGTTGGACCTCCCGTTTCGTAAATAAAGCGTTTTCATCTACTATATAATTTCGATGGCTTTTTTTCAAGATTTGCCTGAAAACCTTGTATTATCAACGATTTTCGGGTGTGGAATTTGCTAAATAGGTGGAAAATGCTATATAGATTTTTCCTTGTTTTGATTAAACCCACATTTGTGCTTTGTCTCATTAATTAAAATAAGTGGATTTTATCAATTTGCTTGCTATCATTCATCGTTACAAGCGTAAATGACTGTTGCCATCCAAGCACTTTGGAAATCATGCTCCATTCATGCCATGCTTTGAAATAGAATCATCATGGAAATGAACAGAGGCAATCCTCACTAACAATGAATACTCCCTCAGTAAATAAAATGACAACGCCAGCTGTTCTTTCATTTAATGAGGTTTTTCTCACTCGCCATGAACTCTTCTTCATGGTGAGTGAGAAAAGACTCACTAATTGGAGAAAATGACGAACTCTAATAAATATAGTGAAGTTTTCTTCAGTAATTAGTGAGTTTACTTCACTACTCAGCCAACTCATTCCTATTATTGTACAATCTGAGGCACACATAGGAATGGAAGCGAATTGGTGCCAGAATATAAAGTAACTCCGATCAAAAAAAACAGAGTCCCTATATATAAGAACTCTGTTTCAATTACTATACGGTAAGTTGCTCTTACAATTGAACAGCCATGCCTAATCTCTTGCTTTCTTCGGCTGCCTCAATAAAGCAAATGATTTCTAACGTCTCTCTCCAATCTAACGGAGACTTACTCGTATGAAATAAGACCATAATCTGTTCAAGCAAGCTTGCATAAAAAGGCTTTGCGCTAGACTGAATTTCAATGACAGAGGTTTGCTCTCGCTTTTCTCTATGAATCTCTGCACAGAAAGGACTATCCGCCAAACGACTCAGCTTGATAGTGCCTGAGCGCCCATCCTTCCACTCCGCAGAAATCAAATCATGATCCTCTTCGGTAGTTACGTTTACTTGCAAGCACCCAACGCCCATAATCGCGTATAGCAGCTCTACCGAATGAATCCCATACCAATAATAATAGGATTGTGTCGGCTCCACGGCCAATGGACCTTTTATCGCTGCGCAATTAATGACTGAAGCATTGGCGCTCTGCAGGTCTTCGGTAATTTGCTCGGCATATCGCAAAGCGGAGCTGCTCATAATAGGAAGTTTATGCTGCTTCGCTATACGAAAAATTTCAAGAGCGTCCTCCGAACGAAGTGCTAATGGCTTATCGATAAATACTGGTTTGCCGTAAGGAGCGATTCTCCTAAATTGATCGAGATGCACACGGCCATCTGCAGATGTTAGTAATATAGCATCACAGCTGGCGGCAACCTCTTCAGGGGAGTCCATTCTTTGTACGCCGAACTCCTCCTCCAGCCTTGCCATAAAGCCTTCCACTCGATCAGCGCTCAGCGGGAAATCAAAGGAACCGCCAGGAAATGCGGCTACTACACGCCCGCCCGGTACATGATCAACATCATTTGGATCGTTTAGCAGTCTCGTAAAAGCAACTGAATGGGAGGTATCGGTACCAATTATGCCAATGTTCAAATGTTGCACTTATGTTAGCCCCTTTCCAAACGCAGATTAGCTTCCAGATAATCTCTGCAAGGCAATTGCCGCAAGCAAGGAAGCGCCAAGCGGAATACATTCTTCATTCAATTCATATTTTGGATGATGAAGCCCGTATGCTTGACTAGCATTGACTGCAGGACCTGAACCCAGCCAAAAAAAGCAACCCGGCGTATGATTCAAATAAACAGAAAAGTCCTCGCCCGCCAGTGTCGGCTCAGCTACTACTCTTCGTTCTGCTCCAATCGTATCATCAATTGCTCGTTCTACATACCCCACACATTCGTCATGATTAACCAATACCGGAGTTTGCACTATATATTTGAGCTCTGCCTTGCAGCGGTAGCCCTCGGCAATTTGCTTAACGATTCGCTCTAATCTCTCGGGCATCTGTTTCTGAACCTTCGCGTCAAATGTGCGAATTGTCCCCGTCATATCCGCGTAGTGGGGAATGACATTGTTAGCCTCTCCCGCTTTTATGCTACCAATAGTAACGACTACTGGATCAAATGGAGATACCTCTCTGCTGACAATGTTCTGCAGTGCCATTACGATTGCAGAAGCGCATACGACCGGATCAATACTTTGATTCGGAATGGCTCCATGTCCGCCTTTGCCTTCCAGATGAATTTCTATGCGGTCCACCGAGCCCATTAAAGATCCATAACGAGTGGCAGCCATTCCTGCTGGCAATGTCGGAAGATTGTGCAAGCCATAAATCTCATCAACACCTTCCAAAGCTCCTTGCTCTATCATCGCCTTAGCTCCTGCGTTAATTTCTTCTGCAGACTGAAAAAGGAACCTTACGGTCCCTTTTAATTGCTGATTAATAAGCAGCTTCGCAGCGCCTAATAAAATTGCTGTATGTGCATCATGACCGCATGCATGCATAATACCAGGGCGGACTGAGGCAAATGCTAAATCCGACTCCTCTTGAATTGGGAGAGCATCCATATCAGCTCGCAGTGCAATGACTGGTCCTGGCTGTTCGCCCTTCAATTCAGCAACAATACCGAACCCGCCTACTTCTGTTCTAAGCTCCAGTCCGAGCTGTTGAAGCTGCTTAACAACTTTAGCTGCCGTTTCCGATTCTTGAAAGCTTAGCTCTGGGAAACGGTGTAAATCTCTGCGAAAGGCAACCAACTCCGATTCAAGCTGTTTACCCGATTGAACTAACGTTGACAAGATCATGCTTTTCCCCCTTTTTTTCCATACAGCTCTTTCATAATTTTTTTGCCGGTAGGAGTCTGAGCAAGACCGCCTTTAGCAGTCTCCCTATGCTTCTCCGGCATTGCGCTCCCCACCTCAAGCATAACGCCGATTACTTCATCCGATGGAATGACACTTCTAACACCAGCTAATGCCATATCTGAAGCTGCCATTGCCGTCACTGCACCAAATCCGTTTCTTACGATGCAAGGAATTTCTACCAGTCCACCAACTGGATCACAGATTAGGCCCAGCGAATTTTTCAGCGCCAGCCCTACCGCATGCACAGCCTGCTCCGGCGTACCGCCGCGCAGCTCAACCAACGCTCCTGCCGCCATACCAATCGCTGAGCCAACCTCAGCCTGACACCCTCCTTCGGCACCAGACACGAATGAGTTATTTGCAATGACATATCCGATTGCACCAGCACAGAAAAGACCATTAACCATATGCTCATCTTTCCAGTCAAATCTCTCTTGTGAGCTAACGAAAACACCCGGAATGATGCCGCAGGAGCCAGCCGTAGGAGTAGCAATAATGCGCCCCATAGAAGCATTAACCTCAGAGACGGCTAAAGCATAGGCCATCGCGGTACATGCCTCAGTCCCTAATGAGGCTGCGCCGTTTTGCATGTAGGAATGAACTCGCTTGGCGTCGCCGCCCGTTAATCCGCTCCGTGATTTAGAGTCGTCCTCTATCCCTTTGCGAACCGCTTCCTTCATCACTTCGTAATAAGCGGACATTTGCTCAAATACTTGATCCACGGTCTTTCCCGTTTCTGCTGCCTGCTCCGTAATCATCAACTGGGCGATCGTGACCGATTCATCTACACACAGCTGTATTAATTGCTCCAAGCTAGAGAACCTCATGATATCCCCTCTTCAGCAGCAAGATTGATAACGCAAACTCTATACACATTGGGCAATGCGGCGATTTGATCGATAAATTCCGAAGCTAATCCCTCATCGCTTTCAATAACAGTAAGAGCATCACCGCTTCGTGACTTTCGATCAACCTCCATGTAGCCAATGTTGGCGTCGGCATGCTTGAGAATATCCGTCATTTCAGCTATGATGCCTGACCTGTCAGCGTGAAAAATTAATAAAGTGGGGTATGCCGCCGTAAATTTAACATCGAAATCATCTATGCTTACAATTTCAATATTGCCTCCGCCTATGGAACAGCCAGTCACGGAAACCTTCTGCTCTCCTCGCATAAGAATTAAGGTTGCTGTATTAGGGTGCGCGCCAGCCTTCTGGGCTGTACGAAATTGTACTTCTAATCCGACAGCCTCGCTTCTAGCGAAAGCATCCTTAATTCGCATATCATCCGTATCATAATTAAGCAATCCTGCAATAATAGCAAGATCGGTGCCGTGACCACGATATGTTGTTGCAAAAGATCCATAGAAAATGATTTCGGCATGCTCCGGCAAGCCGCCAAGCACATGTCTGGCCGTTCTACCCAGTCGAACGGCGCCGGCAGTGTGAGAGCTAGAAGGACCCACCATGCTCGGACCGATTATAGAAAACACATCCTTAAATCGCATGTTTGAGCCCCTCTCTATTATTTATCTTCCAACCACTTCTTGAGATGTGCAGCGACGAAGTCATCATCATGCAGATGTGGATATTCACTATATACACGATCAATCTCCTCCGATTGTCCCGGAGACAGTGTTTCATTTGGATTCAAGCACCAAATGCCTTGCAGCAGCCCTTGTCGACGCAGCACCTCATGAATACCAGGAATACAGCCTTCAAAATGATGCGCTGGATCAAAAAATGCAGCATTTGAATCCGTCACTTGTACATTCCTAGTTAACCATTCCATCGATATTTGACCGTCATTTCGAACAGCCTTAATTTCCTCCAGCAGTTGAACGGCTTTTTCTGTCCAAACGGCCCAGTGACCCAGCAATCCTCCAACAATCGCCTTCTCTACCGTCTCACCAGCTACTTCAAAGCGGTAAGTCGTCAATAGATCATTTACGATATTATCATCATTGCCCGTATATAACGCGATTTCATCACGTCTGCTCGAATTACATACGGCACGCACAACATCAATCGTCTGGTAGCGATTAAATGGTGCCATTTTGATAGCGACTACATTCGGAATTTCTGCAAATTGGCACCAGAAGTCAAAGCTGAATATTTGGCCGCCTACAGACGGCTGCAAGTAAAAGCCGATAACCGGCATAATAGCTGCAACCAGCTTCGTTCTCTCCAAAATTTCTTGCTCGCTCCAGCCTTTAAGACCGCCCATACTTAGCAAGGCCGCATCGTAACCTAGCGATTGAGCGATTTTACTTTCATTGACCGCCTGTTCATTCGGTCCGCAAATTCCTGCCACCTTAATAAATGGACGCTGCAAATTCGCTTTGGCGATTTCCTCTGCCGCCATTCGCAGCACAGGCTCATAGAGATTGTACGGCTCATCGCGAATTTCAAATTGCGTAGAATGGACACCGATCGCGATGCCCCCCGCTCCAGATGCGGCATAGTAACGAGTTAAAGCGCGTTGGTGCCGTTCATCCAGCTTACGATTCTCATCCAGCGCGAGCGGATGAGCCGGGATCACAAGTCCTTCATGCAGCGCTTTAAGCAATTCAGGAGAAAGTGTTGCAGCAGCCATTAGTATTTCCCCTTTCTTTCTTGGAAATGAGTCGGTTTATTCCAAGTTGCTCCACCTGCTTGAACCCAATCTGCTAGCCAGTCAATCATTTGAAGCAATGATACAGATGGATAGCCGAAGTGTTGATGCGATTTTGAGGCGTTATTCAGAAGCGCAATCTCCGATTCCGAGCCTTCCAAAATTGCTTCCTTACCCAAACGCTTCGCAAACTCTTCAGCAGCCCAACGAATCGACATCGTTTCCGGTCCTGTAATATTCATTATGCTTGGCGGATTCGTACATTCAGTCAAGCAGCGAAGTGCCATCGAGTTGGCATCGCCCTGCCAAATCACGTTAGCGTGACCCATCGACAAATTAATGGCACGTTGCTCATTTACGGATTTCGCAATTTCCAGCAGCACGCCATAACGCATATCAATCGCGTAATTCAGGCGATAGAATAACATCGGTGTACCATTTTTGTGAGAATGATATTCAAAAATACGCTCGCGCCCTAACGTTGATTGCGCGTATTCACCAAGTGGCTCAGGCGATACCGACTCATTCGCGCCACCGCTGCCAATTGACATGAACGGATAAATATTTCCTGATGAGAACACGACAATACGGGAATCTTTGTATTTCTCAGCAACTCTGCCTGGCAAATACGTATTCATTCCCCATGTAAAATGCTCTCTGCCAGTAGTCCCAAATTTATTGCCAGCCATGTATATAATATTATCTGCATGAGGCAACTGCTTGAGTTCATCATCATTCAATAGGTCACAGGAAATCGTCTCGATTCCTGCATCCTCCAGCTCGCGACGCGCCTCTTCGTTTGAAAATCGCGATACGCCGATAACGCGTTTATTTAAACCGCCCTCACGGATTGCGTTTTTTGCCAACCGCGCTAAGCTTGGGCCCATCTTTCCGCCTACTCCAAGAATAATAATATCGCCGTCTACACGTGCTAAATCCTTGATAAGCGCCTCAGATGGCTCCGCTAGTTTCGCTTCTAATTGTTCCATGGATTTCATTGTGAGTTTCCCCTCTCTTGGTATGGATCTAACTCCATAATACTGATAGAGGTTATATAAAGACAAATCTTTTAATCGTCTTTAAATGAACAAACCAATAACTACATCGTCGTTTTATCCTTCAAGAAAGAAAACCGGTAGATTTGCCGCGGCCTTCCCTTAGGAACCTTCTCCATGCCCGCGATGTCTACTAGCCCATTATCGATCCAGAGCAGCAGCAATCGATGAGCGCTTCTCACCGTAACTTCAAGTAAGGCAGCTAGCTCATGCACCTTATATTCGTATTTGCCATATTTCGCTGTATAAGAAAGCAGCTTGCTTAAATAAGCACTTGTCATGCCTGCGTCCTCAGCTCTCTTGATAAGCCCCGCATGCGTTGGTGACAATACGGTTTGCATGGGATCTGCCATCTCGAGCGGACCGATCAACGTTTGGTCCTCACGGACGATGAAGCATGTATTACCTCCAGCTTCCTTCGATTTGCGCAGCGCTGTTCTCGCATTAGTTCCCGCTTCATTTGCTGACGTTCCGAAACCGACACCAAAACTTAAGGAAATTCCAAATGAAAGACTCGCGTCCTTTGCAAGCGGAATCGTTTTGTAGCCGCCCGTTTCCCGTTCAAAGATACCCCTTGTCGTAAAAAACAAATACTCGTCTCCGCCAAGTGAGGTCAAATAACCATCAAGAGATTCTACGTAGCCGAGAACCATTCGATGAATATCAAGCTTTAGCTTTTGCACCTCATGCTCGTTATTTCGTTTCATTACCAGCTTTCCGAAATCATCAACCTTAATCATGCCCACTACAATTTGAGATTCTTTAATGCGTCGGGATTCCGTTGATAGCAGCGCGCGCTCCAGTGTTACAACCATATCCTGATCGGAGGGGATAAGCCATTCATTAGCAGCATGAACATCAGAAAGGCGCTCGGCAACCGACTTCAAGCCGGTAATAGCGAATGAGCAAGCTTTCGTATGGATAAGATTTTGATGAAAGGCAAACAGCTTATCAGGAGAGGCATGTGCAGGACCAGCATAAACGACCACGTTGGTCTGCTCGATTCCTAGATCCTTAAGGGCGTTCATAACCATTGATTTCGTAAGCGTATCTACAGAAATCCCACCGCTCAAATTACCTGTTTGCAAAGCGTGAAATAACGTTTTGTATAAGCCCGCTCCAGTCAGGGGAACGTAATGCACAGGCACGGTTATATGTACGTTTTCTTTGACCTGGCGATGCGAATGCGCGCCAAAAAGAAGAAGCGCCTCTACTTCCAGCATTAGTGCTTCAACTACCGAGGGTGCTTCTTCTTCATCATTCACAATTCGTACTATTGGTGTGAAAGTCGGGAAGGCCTTAATAACCTTTAACAGTTTATCAACGACGTACTGCGTCCCGACTATACCGATTTTGATTTGCATCCTATTTCAACATTCCCTTGTAGACACCTGGTATCGAGCCTTCAATAATAGTTGCGTTAGCCGTTTTCGCATAAAATTCAGTCGGGCCAGCTCCACCGATAACAGCGTAACCATAACCATCTAAGCGCATTAAATACAAAGTATACAAAAATAACATTTTGCCAATACCCTTGCCCCGTTGATCCGCATCTACACCTGTAGGTCCGAAGAAGCCTTTGGTCGTAGCATCATAACAAGCGAACCCTAACATCTTATTGTTCTCTGTCGCGATAATACAAGTAATAGGAGATTTCGCGAAAGCAACCTCGCATTCACTTACCCAACCTGGACTAAAATGCTCACCCACCCATTTGGCCACAACATGCTTCTCAGGAGCGATAGCGCGTCTAATCGTAACACCCGTACGAGCTTCATATTGTCTTACTGATTCAAATTCTGGTAAATCAAATAGTTTAACTAACATATCTGGCATTTTCATAACCCCTTTACCTGTTGATCGTTTTATTATACGATCTCATTCGGCTGCCAGCAACTCTTTATCAAAGAAGCACTTGCCTGTATGAAACCTTATAATTCCCCTTCCCACTCTTGCATAAATCGTTCGACATACTCCTTCATGTATTGATGCCGCACTTCTGCGATGCGTTTAGCCGATGGTGTATTAATATCATCTTTTAACTTCAATAACTTTTCATAAAAATGATTAATGGCCGTGCTTTTTCCGTGCCGATACTCCTCGGGCGTCATTGAATTACGCGGCTTTATTTGCGGATCATAGATAGGCTGACCTTTCCAACCTGCATATAAAAATGCTCTAGCAATTGAGATGGCGCCTATAGCATCCAATCGGTCTGCATCTTGTACGACTTCCCCTTCCAATGTGCGCATTCGAGGGTTGGTACCTGCATTATAAGACATCGAAGAGATGATCTCCATAATATGCTGTTGATCCTCTTCTTGAAAAGATTGAGACTTAAACCAATCACTCACTTTGTTCAGTCCAGCTTCTTTCGAATCATTCAGCTTCTCGTCCGCGATATCATGCAACAAAGCAGCTACAACACAAATAAAATAATCGGCTCCTTCGTCATAAGCCAACTTCTCCGCCATTTTTACAACACGATGTATATGCCACCAGTCATGCCCTGTTTTATCATTTTCAAGCTCTGATCGTGCAAATCGTTCTGCGTTCTCAATCAGCTTTTCCTGATCATTCTCGTTTGTCGCAAGTCCCCGCAAATTAATACATCCATTCTACATGAAATAATAAACAATTATAACCAATGTTTCTTACCTCTTCTATTCTGTACTCCTATAAAATAAAGGTACATATTCAAGCAAGGCTGAAAGGGTGAGTAAATCTTGATACAAATACCAGCTGCACATACTATTTTTCATAAGGAAAATCTATTTCATTCAATGGCAAGTCTGTACGATATTGGCATACCAATGAACAGCCGATTTATAGAAAATGGCTTGAATGATACCTACTCTGTCGAAACGGAAAAAGGCCGCTTTATTTTACGTATTTATAAATATAAATGGCGAACAGAAGAGGATGTTCGGTTTGAGCTTGATCTATTATTACACTTAAATGATGCTGGCATTCCAGTTTCGTACCCTATCCCTCGAAAAGACGGCGAACGGTTGACAGAGCTTGCTGCTCCAGAAGGTAAACGTTACGCTGTCATGTTCACTTTTGCGAATGGAAAAGCTAAGCTCGACGTCCCTACAAGTCGAATATACGGTCATTCCATTGCACTTTTACATCATGCGTTAGACACTTATGTTCCCATACATGATAGGTTTGAGCTAAATACCTCTCTTTTGCTAGAGGATCCACTTCAACATATGCTCCCGTTTTTGCAGCATCGTCCGGAGGATTGGCAATTTGTTCAGGAAACAGCCCGTCTGTTGCAAAATCGTATCGATGCTTTGACGATGGAAGCACATGATTGGGGCGTTTGTCACGGTGATTTGCATGGATGGAACGTTTTTCATGAGGACGACGACAGCCTCACGCATTTTGACTTTGACTGCTGCGGTATGGGTTGGCGCTCTTATGATTTGTCTGTATTTCAATGGGATCAGGTTCACGGCAAGACGGAACAAGGCAGCTTCAAAAATGAATGCTGGGACGCATTTCTAGATGCCTATGTCGCAGAACGTCCCTTAAGCGGATCCGACCTCGCTATGATTCCTGTATTTGTAGCAACGAGACAGCTCTGGCTAATGGGTTTACATACGCAAAATAGCGCCATCTGGGGTGCTTGGCAAAATGACGGCTATTTTGATGGTAAACTAGCGTTTCTCAGGGCATGGCTTACTGCACATTCGATCTAAGCCTTCTGGTAGGTAGCAGTTTTTGACTTTATGTTACCTACCGGTCAAGGTTGTATTCGAGCCTAACCTGTTAACAATAAACATAATCGTTCAATGGCATCGTACTTCTTCGCTTTGTGAAAACTAGTACTCCGCGGGATTCATAACTCTTCCAAGAAACGCCATAGCCCCTGTCGAGCGATCCGCGATCGCGAAGAAGAAAGGACGGTCAGCTATAAGTTCGAACGGACTCTTAGGTGGTGCTGCACTGCCAGCCAGAAAAAGAGAACTAACAGCCGCTGCTTTTGTCCCTGATTCATTGACCTCAATGAACGATTTCTGCATCATATCACTTATGTGGATGCCTTCACTGTTCTTAGCCATTGCTGAGAAATCTGCTGTTTCCGTACTAAAGGAATGCTTAACACCAAGTGCCTTCAATCCATCCACTAAACTCTTCTGATCCTTCATAGTGAACCGAGGTAAACCAACTATAGACTTACCTTCTGTAAAACCATCTCTCCAAAAGTTCTCCTCCGTTAGAAGCTCTTCTTCCACCTTTGAGAGAGCTATACCTTCATTCGGAAGAACGACAATCATTCCCCAGTTTCCATTTCCATATGGAAGACGAACTGCCTTGTAACTGTCATTTTCCTTGTATGATAATAACTCGTTTTGTTTCATCATCTTCACATTTATTTCAGATCCATCTGCAAGATAAAACGGTGCATCATAAGTAGCTGATTTTTTGAATGCCACACTCCAGTTTCCATTGAAATAAATAGCATTCATAAGTACCATTACGCTAGACTTCAACATACTTGGGTCAACCATTTGGTCAATTAGACCATCCGTTTTCTTCTTCACCCATCTGTTAATCTGGTTTGAAGCACCTGGGTCTTCAAAATCCAGCTCACTCACCTCAGCCTCGTAAAATAACTTCATCCGTTTAGAATAATCATCTAGCAGCTGAGTTCCTTCTCTAGTCCACAGCGCATTTGCGATATTGACTTCTACATCCTTATCTCCATGCTCAAGTAAATCACGTAAAACGTTATTTCCCTCGTTAAACGCGGCAAGCGTCTGTCTCTCTGTACCTATGAGGCTTAGCAATTCATCTCTAGTCGCGCCTGCTGCTCCATTTGCCACGAGGGATAGAGCAAATGTCATACTCAGCGGGGATATAAACATGTTTTTATCATCGTTTTCGTTAAGCAGCTGCTTCGTTATGCGCATAGCAAAATCATTATAAGCACTCACCTGTGCAACGTTTATATCCGACACCTCGTAGCTAGAAGTTTCCTTTGCTTCATTACAGCCTGTCATAACCAATAGGATAACCGCAGTTATGGCAGCTATTGAAGATTTAAATATTCTATTGAACCGCATCACACAACCTCCACTCATTACCTGATATGGATAATAACGCAAATTGATGGTGCTATGTTGCAATGGTTGTCTCACACTTCAATTTGACTCAAAATCGGTTTAGCTGACTTTTATTTAGCTGGAATGCAAAGACAAAATGCTGTAAGCATCATTTGTGTGCTTACAGCACGCCTTTTCCCAAGTAAAACGTAAAACATCGAGCTGTAAGCATCATTTGTGTGCTTACAGCCATTTTCCCGGCTATTCTTTTGACTGTAAGCTTAATTTTCGGGCTTACGGTTACTTTCAAAATGGATTACTACTTACCGAGAGAAAAACCATCAAACAACCGTCCACCATGCGGCTCCAATACTTTATTAACTAGTTCAATCACTTTCATTTTGTCACCTGATTTATAAAATAGACGGAACGCTTCAACAAATTCTATTGCAAACTGTTCATCGTATTGTTTTAAGGCGCGTACAATCCACTTCGAATCACCAATCCAATGTCCGTTTGTTCGCAATACAAATTCATGAAGAACTACTGCCAAGGAGTTTGTTATAAATAGACCTTCCTCCTCGCTAGAAGAGCCTATAAAATCATCTAGCGCATCGGTAACAAAATACCGCTTCAACGTTATCGTTTCTAGCGACCATTTCTCAGGCCCTCCCTCCAATAACTCCTTAGCTTCATCCTTGATCGCTCCTACAATTCCTGTATCTTGTAAGACAATACCTTCAAGAACCATTCGTGGCAGGGATGGCCTCGCTCTTTCACAGTCACTTTTAAAATAATCCTTATATGAGGTTAGATTATGTACAAAAACCTCAATCGCCCAATCAAACTCGACAAAGGATTCTCTATAAGCGCTATTTAAATGCTCCATAAAAATGACAATATCCAAGTCAGATGTGTCAGTCGCTTCTCCCCTTACTACACTTCCAGCTAGTAATGCTCCCTGGCAATTCGGAAAATATAGCTCAACAAACTGACTTGCTGCATCTAACGGCTGCAATCTATTTTTCTTATTCATGAACCACACGCCCCTGTTTAATTTTATTAAAATCTATTTGAACACAAACGTTCACTCACAATCCGACTCAACCTAAAAATCAGTGTTCGATAGAAATTGAGATTAGCCTACTCTACCTTACTCCACTATGTTGTGCTTTGCTGTACAGAGCTGTGATGTGATGTGCTGTGGCTGTGCTGTGCTGCGATGTGCTGTGCTGCGATGTGCTGTGCCGTGGCTGTGCTGTGCTGTGCTCCGCTGTACTGCGATGTACTGCGATGTGCTGTGATGTGCTGCGATGTGCTGTGCTGTGATGTGGCTGTGCTGTGATGTGGCTGTGCTGTGATGTGGCTGTGCTGTGTTCCGCTGTACTGCGATGTGCTGTGCTGTGATGTGCTGCGATGTGCTGTGCTCCGCTGTATTGCGATGTGCTGTGATGTATTGTACTGTACTCTCTTCACTTTTGTTGTAGTATTTGAATGTATTTCATACAATCAAAGCCGCTTCAATAACGTTGTATTTATCCCAGACTGTATTTCATACAGGCAAATCGCCAGTTTCACAGATAAAGAGCTTCTAACGGCCTATTTGATTGTATCTTTTCCATTCAAACACATTGAAGCATGGAATATAAGCGGTTTGACTGTACAATATCCATTCTAATCGCCCCTCTATCCTATTACATGCGTAAAATTAGAATGATGACAAAGGATGCCCTGCACCGTTTGCATAGGGCTTCAAGTAATCAAGCTCTGATTTTGGGTTATAGCTCCTAATCCAAATCACCACTATTGCTTATCATTTAACCATTCAAAATCAACAAATTGTTACAATATTCGACATATGTAAAGGTTTTACACTTTTATTATATGGTATAATATACCTCATTGTATTTTAAGAAACGATATATATTCATAGGTTTTCGTACATTATGATGATGAGAGGGGTACAATCAACATGACAGGCATCTTAAAAAAAACGCTGTTAAACATCTCGATTTTAGTAGTAGCTATTTCCGTTTTTCTCGGAGCTATAAGCTATTACATTTCTTCGCAAGCTCTAACCTCCGAATATGAGTCAGCACTATTAAGCAAAGCTCGAGATAACGCGAAGGTTCTAGAGGAACGAATGGCCTCTAAAATGAAAGAGTTGGAAACTCTCTCTGGACATAGCGCTATTGTCAGCATGAACTGGCAGCAACAAAAAACGTTACTGGAAAAAGAAGCTGTTCGCCTTGATTACCAAGGCATCGCTGTAGTTGATCTAAAAGGACAAGCACACTATACCGATGAAACTATACTTGATTTGAGTGATCGACCGTATATACAAAAAGCCTTCCAAGGCAAAGCCGCTATGTCTGATATTATTATTAGTCGCAAGACAAATAAGCCTGCGTTGATGCTTGCTGTACCGATTCTACAGGAGCAAACACAGCTTGGCGTGCTGCTTGCCAGAATCGACGGCTTGTATTTAAGCCAAATTGTTGCTGATATTAAGTTCGGCCAAACCGGTTTCACTTATATTATGAATGCTGAAGGAACGATTTTAGGCCATCCGGATCAAAATGTGGTCATACAAGAAACCAATTATATAACGCAGGCAAAAGAGGACAAGTCTGTAGCACTGTTGGCAGATGCAACTAATCATATGTTGGAAACCAGAGAAGGGGTGGACGGTTTCACCGTGCCCGCTGGTAAAATGCTGATGGGCTACTCCTCTATTGCTGGAACTGACTGGTTGATCGTGACGGGTGCAGAAGAACGGGAAGTAACAAACAATCTGGAGGACCTTCAATTACTGCTTATTATTTGCAGCGGGGCAGCTCTAGTTCTTGGCTTCATCTATGCCTTTATTATGAGCCGTCATCTTACAAAGCCGATTGTTGCTGTGCAAAAATACGGAAATCAGCTTGCCCAAGGAGATTTCTCACTGCAAATCGATGCTCGTCTGGTTAAACGCAAGGACGAAATCGGCTCTCTAGCGCAGTCCTTTGAATCCATGCGCTCCAGCCTGCGGGAAATGATCATCAACATTGGCAGGACCGCCGAACTTGTAGTTGCCTCTTCGGAAGAGCTGCAAGTAAGCAGCGAACAGGTATCAGACGCAACCAGCCAGATTGCCGGTACGATGGGTCAGGTTGCAGACCGATCTCATGCATCTGCTGCCGCAAGCACGGAAACGAAACAAGCGATGGAAGAAACCAATATCGGGCTTCATCGTATTGCTGAATCCTCTACAACTGTGCTTGATACAGCGCTGGAATCAAGCGAGCATGCTAAGCAAGGGAACGAAACCATTCAGAATGCTATTGGACAAATGAACCAGATTAACAGCTCAGTTACCCAATCAGCCTTATATGTAAATGAATTAATTCGTCAAACCAAAACAATTGAAGACTTTGTTACTATTATTGTTCAGATCGCCAGCCAAACCAACCTCCTCGCGCTTAACGCTTCTATTGAGGCATCACGTGCAGGCGAGCACGGCCGAGGGTTTGCCGTTATCGCAGAAAATGTGCATAAGCTCGCTGATGAATCACAGCGTTCCGCGACAGAAGTAGTTGATCGGGTGCATATGATTAATGCTGAAACCAAAAAGGTGCTGACAGCCATGAACAAGGGCCAGGTTGAGGTTGAATCAGGCGTTCAAATTATTATGCAGGCAGAGAAGGCCTTCCATGAAATCATGTCTGGCATGGAAAAAGTGACCGAACAAATTTCAGAGGTTTCCGCTGCATCTGAACAACTATCAGCCTCCTCAGATGAAGTAACCGCACAAATGGAGAAAATGTCTACATTGTCTCAGCTTACAGTGACAGCTACCAATGAAGTCTCTTCTGCAACTGAGGAACAAATGGCTTCCATTCAGGATGTGGCACAGTCATCCAAAAATCTGACTGATTTGGCGCAAGAGCTGCAAGTTATGATATCACGATTCAAGTGTTAACCAGTCAGCGTTACAGGCTTGCAGCAGGCATTTTAATTTTGCAGCTGTTTTACTTATCTGTCCTAAGACGTATACTTAAGCTATAACGTATTTAGGGGGCATATATCCAATGAGCTACGAATCCTATTTTCAGAATATGAGAGAACAACATTTGGATGAGCTGAAACAATTTTTAACGATACCGAGCATATCAGCTTTGTCCGATCATAAAAAAGATATGAATGAGGCTGCGCAATGGGTTGCTTCTAAATTAGAGAAGGCCGGGCTTGAGAATGTCGAGATCCATCCTACCGCAAAACATCCGATCGTATATGCGGAACATATTCATGCTCCAGGCAAACCGACGGTACTTATCTACGGTCATTATGATGTGCAGCCCGTTGATCCGCTTAATCTGTGGGAGACTCCTCCCTTCGAGCCAACCATTCGTGATGGCAAGTTATATGCTCGAGGTGCAACTGATGATAAAGGGCAGCTATTCCTGCATGTGAAGGCGGTTGAGGCGCTTCTAAGCCAAGAAAATGCCCTTCCAGTAAACGTGAAATTTTGTATTGAAGGGGAGGAAGAAATTTCAAGCCCTAATCTGCCTGCCTTTATGGAAGCCAATGTGGACAAGCTTAGGACAGACGTTGTTGTCATATCAGATACATCGCTTCTCGCCAAAGGGAAGCCTGCTATTTCCACTGGACTGCGCGGACTCTGTTCCCTTGAAGTAACGATAGTTACAGCCAATACTGATCTGCATTCGGGTACATACGGCGGCGGCGTTCCAAACGCGCTTCACGCGCTGATTTCCCTATTGGATTCACTGCATGATGACAAAGGACGTGTTGCGGTGGATGGCTTCTATGAAGGAGTACCTGAGCTTTCCGCAGCTATGCGTGAAGAATTCATCAAGCAAAACCATAATGAAGAAGAATTAAGAGCTAACCTTGATCTAGAAGCTTTATACGGAGAAGAAGGATATTCATTTGTAGAACGAACTGGCGCAAGACCCACTCTTGAGTTGAACGGCGTGTATGGCGGGTTTCAAGGAGAGGGTACGAAAACGGTCATTCCAAAGGAAGCTCATGCCAAAATCACTTGCCGTCTTGTTGGCGATCAGGATCCATCCCAAGTATTAGATCGCATTGTCACTCATCTGGAGTCACATGTACAATCTGGTGCAAAGCTAATTATAAACCGCGGTGAAAAAGCTCGCGCGTTCGACATGGATCCATCAAATCCTATGCTTCAAAAGGCAGCTGATGCTTATGAAAAAGTGTACGGTACTCGCGCTCTATTTACGAAGGATGGCGGTTCGATTCCAATTGTTGAAACATTCTCCCGCGTATTAGGCGCTCCAGTCGTCATGATGGGCTTCGGGCTCCCAGACGAAAATCTACATGCTCCTAATGAGCATTTCAACCTTGAGAACTTCGACAAGGGACTGTTAACGATTGTTGAATTTTTGAAGCAGCTATAAGCTAATAAAGGCAGCTGAGCCCTCATTTTTTGAGATGCTCAGCTGCCTTTTTTCATGATTCTCCATTCTAAAACTGGCCTATATCCGTAGAACTTTAAAAAGATGGTTCCCTTAATGGTGTATCGGCTTTAGCTCTAAATCATTATTTCGCAAACCCATCGTTGCACAGAATCCAATATCATCCCAAACGTACCACTGCCACGGCTGTTTGAAGTGAAACCGAAGTTGCTCTTATCACAATGTCTCCTTGTTCCTTATTAGCCTGAACAATCGCTAAACAATGTCCGTTGAACGCACGTCTACGATTGGCTTTATCAGGTTCATGGCTGCTAGGATCACCGTTTCCAACGCCGAGAATTTTACCGGGACCTTCGATTGTAAAAATGATCTCATTATCGGCAGTAGGAACAACTTCACCAGAAGAATCCACAATGGATACTTTAATCATCGCTATATCGGTACAATTAGCTTTCATTTCAGTTTTATCCGACTCCAGACGAATACTAACGGGAGCGCCTGTGGTGGTTAAAACCTTTCGCACGATTTCCTTACCGGCTATTTTCCCTATCGCCGTCAGTTGACCGGGAACGTAGCCGACCTTCCACTCATTTCGAGAATTTCGATCAACGCTTTTCTCGCCCAGACTATGACCGTTAATTACCAGCTCCATGGTCTCGCAATTGCTATACGCCCATACATCGATCTCTTCACCAATTTTGTCTGGCCAGTTCCAGTGAGGCAGAATGTGTACCATCGGCTCTTCCGTCCAAGCTGCTTTATAGTAATAATAAGCATCCTTCGGGAATCCGCAGCTATCCATGATCCCGAAGTGAGATCCGATGCAGGGCCATTGATAAGGCGTCGGCTCTCCTCTGTAATCAAAACCAGTCCAGACGAATATGCCCGTCAAATGAGGATGATTCACCACATCCTGCCACGATTTCTCGTGCGAGCATGACCACTCCGGAATCTGATCTCCATAAGATGAACAGTAACCTTTAACATCATCATTCTCATAGATTCCGCGTGTAGTCGTACAGCTCGTACTCTCACTTCCAAGCATGATCCGATCTGGAAATTGTTCATGATCAACAATATATTGATCTTCTCGTTGGCCATAGTTATATCCGGTTATATCTACGGATAGACTATATCCTCCGTCATTCCACCCGTGATTCATACAGGAAATCGTAGGGCGAGTAGGATCGATGGCATGCGTAATTCGCGACAGCGTATCAAGCATTCTCGCTCCCATAATCGTTCCTTCTAATATTTCCTCGTTCTCCATGCTCCACAAAATGATTGATGGGTGATTCCGATCTCGATAAAGTATCTCTTTCAGGTCTGCGATCCCGTCTGGGGATACATCGAGCTTCCTGTTTTCGTCTACAACGAGCATACCCATTCGATCGCACAGATCTAAAAGCTCAGGTGAAGGAGCATGATGAGCGCATCTGTATGCATTGCATCCCATACTTTTGAGAAGCTTGATTTTATGTTCAGTGACTTGATCAGGCAGTGCGACTCCTACACCAGCGAAATCCTGATGATTGCAAGTTCCTTTGATCAAATACCGTTCACCATTTAGATAAAATCCATCCGTGGTAAACTCTATTGTTCGTACACCTAACGGAGTTCTGTAAACATCCCTTGCAATTTGCTCATCGGCGGCATCATAAATTTCCGTAATCACTTCATAAAGATAAGGATGCTCAGGCGACCACAACTTCGGCTCTGTCAATTTCATTACTGTTTCAATATCTGCTTGACTATCTGCTTGAATGGTAATACTTTCCGAGCTGGAAGCGACCACTTTCCCTGAAGCATTCTCAATTATCGTTTTGATCAAACAGTTCACTGCATGAGGCTGTTCGTTATGTACGTTTGTCGATACATTAACTTTAGCCTCATTTTTGTCCACCATTGGCGTGGTTACATACGTTCCGTGTCTTCCTACGTGAAGTCTTTCCGTCTTATTTAGCCATACATGACGATAAATACCGCACCCTTCATACCACCAGCCTTCATAATCACTGGCATCTACCTTGACGAAAATGACATTTTTCCCCTCAGCACCATAACGCGCAATATCGGTAATATCATAGCAAAAGCCCGTATATCCGCTTGGATGAGTTCCAAGCAAGTGCCCGTTAACCCATACGGTAGAGTTTCGCATAACTCCATCGAACTCGATTGATAATTTCTTTCCAAGATCCTCCGCAGGAATCTCGAAAACTTTACGATAGCACCCAATGCCAACTGGGAGATAACCATGGTTTTTATGATGTTTAACTTTATTCCCATCGTTTACATAGTTCCCTTCCACACACCAGTCATGGGGAAGATCAACAGCCTTCCAATCCCGCTCTTTCATGACAGCCTGTTCTCTTTCGTCGAAAAAAGCGATCTTCAGCCATTCTCCTTCTTCAATCTGCTCACAGTCGGTTAACCCTCCTGTCATTCCTGCTTTTACAGCATGCATTATAGGTAGATCACCTAAATGGAACATCCAATCGGAGTCGAAGTTTTGTACCGTTCTTGGAATTGTATTCATCGTTGTCCCTCGCTTCTCATTCTTCAATTCATTGGTTTACAATCAATTAACCCTTAGTGCAGGCAAGCATGAATAACAATGCTTGCCTGCTAACTATGGGTTAAAAAGCATACGTTATACTCTTATTTCTTCAACAGCTGATAGATCGTCTGAGCCATCTGCGCCCGGTTCGTTTTGTCCGCCGGAGAGAGTTCTGTACCGCTGCCCTGCGTAATACCCGCATTTACAAACAGCGTCATTGCCTCTTTCGCCCATGGTGCGATCTGATCTGCATCGGTGAATGCTGATAAGTCCTTTTCATCCGAACCTGCTGGCAGCTGACCCAATACGTTTAGCATACTCGACTTATTTCAAGCTGTCCAAGAGTGTTTTTACTTGAGGGTTAAGGTTCAATGCGTTCAGAACGATCGTAAGCGCCTCTGCGCGTGTGGAGTTGCCCTTCGGATTAAATAAGCCATTGCCCTTGCCGCTGATGATGCCCGCTTTTGCCGCATCCTTGATTTGATTTGTTGCATAAGTGCTTGCGCTTGCTATATCCGCAAAGTTGCCTTTGGAAGCATCTTTGTCCACTTTACTTAAGTCCACAATACGGGATAAAATAATGACCATTTGTTCACGATTTATCGTTTTGTCCGGCTTGAACGTCCCGTCATCATATCCGGTAATCACTCCTGCGCTAGCGAGTTTCTCAATGCCGTCTTTAGCCCAGTGGCTGTTAATATCGTTCAGAACTACCGGCTGATTGCCGCCTCCGTTGATATCGAATACGCGAGAAATGATCGCAGCAAATTCGGCGCGTGTAATGTTGCCGTTAGGATGGAACGTTCCATCCCCATATCCATCAATAACGTGCAATTTTATGAACGTACTGATGGTCTTTTCGCCCCAATGTCCTTTAATGTCAGCCATTTCAACCTTTATATCAGAATTATTAGCTTCCGCTACTTTGGACGAGATCGTATCAACCATTTTTGTTACATTAACAATGTCACTCTTGAATACATCGTCCACGGGTTTCGGAGGCTTTGGTGTTGGCGTTGGCTTTGGTATTACTTGACCCGACGCCTTTATATTCGCCGATACTTTGCTTTTGCTTGAAGCTTCAGTAGACACGATCTGCGAATTCACCATCTTCACGCTGTCCAGTACAATATCTGCCTTTCCCTGACTAGCCGCATGAAATGTCAGCGTAGCCAATGTTACATCCCCGTTCTGGCCTGCAGCATTGCCTATTTGTGTATGCGCGATTTGAATCTTATTTCCGTTCACAATAGGATTCACGGCAAAGCCGCTACCTTTGTTAACGCTTTTTACAAATACCAAACGGCTGGTATCATAGGTTAAATTGACTTCATATGCGTACAAGTCACTTAATTTCTTTCCGCTCACCGTCACTTGGAAGTCATCGCCTGCGGATATGCTCGTATCCGAGATGGACAGTGAAAAGCTAGGGCCTGAGCTTGCCTGAGTATCGACTTGAGGAAGTACGAGTACTGTCAAAAGCAACGCCAGACTAAATGCGAGTAGTTTTTTTATCATTGGACAATTCACCCTTTCTGAGCTTAATTGATGAGAGGGAAGCAAATCGATGAAGGGAGAGCATAGATCTCCCCCTCCCCCGATTCATTACCATTGTTTGAAATTGCTTTATTGCAAAATCGCTTTGGCTACGATAGCAAGATCTTCAATACTAATCTCGCCGTCTTTATTGACATCCGCATTCACATTCCAGCCCTCTTGACCTTGTTGTTTGCCGTAAGCCGCTGCAACAAGAGCCAAGTCTCCAATCGTGACGCCGCCTTGTCCATTGACATCTGCGGTTATCCTCTTGGTGTCAAATGCTCGAACTGCCGCTTCCAATGCGGTTTTCGCACTATCCACCTGCTGCTGAGAAGCATTCGAATCGTTTGCAATCGCGCTGGCCGCATCAATAGCCGACTGCAATTGCGCTTTGGATCCATTCACATACAGGCCGTGCCCATTGCCTTCCACTGCTGCATCGTACTTGGCCTGAGCGCTTGCGATTAGAGCATTCAAGAGCGACTTATCAACGGATTTACTTATTTCTATTTCGTGGGAGGCTCCATTGATCTGCAACTCATTCCCCTCACTGTTTGCAATCACAACATTGTCGACAGAAATTGTCGTCATATTGGTTGCCTGAGTCACAGATTTGGCCGTAAATTGGAATGATAGCAGATCGCCTTCGGCAAGTATTCCTTGGTTCGCGCCCACGCTAGCACCCAGAATCCGGACTTGTCCCGGCACTGTTTCCTCTTGATCGATGACTTGAAATCCGTCTTTCAATGATGTAACCGAGTCGAGTTGCAAATTTACAGGATCATAGTGAATCGTCAGATCTCGAGCATACACTTGCTGGTATGTGCTTTGCGTAACGCCGGTCAAGCCCATCGTAAGATTAAAGGCTTGGCCAGGGCTCACTTTCTGTAAACCTGTCAATGTAGACTGAGGCTTTGTTGACGCAGACAGCACAGTCACGCTGATGCTTGTAGTCAAGGCTACGTCATTTGTATTTGCCACCCCTGCAGGCAACGTTACTGTTCCAGCTACAGTGAAGGTCTGTGCTGTCTTTTGGGCTGGATCATAGCTTGAAGCATCTACATCCCATGTCACACTAGCATTCACATTGCCGGCATCGGTAACCAGTTCTACTGTAGCAGGAAAACCAAGAGCTTCTGCCGTCTTAGCTGTTCCATTGGCCACTCCTGTAATTGCTGCTGGTGTTGTTATGCTTACAAGCGTCTTATCCTGAGCCGCTGGATCTAAGACAACAACATGCTGCAATATTGTAGCATTACGTCCAATAACATGAGCTACAGCTATAAATGTTCCTGCTTTTGAATATAAAGAAGGATCAAGATCAACAAAAGTAATCGGTAATGCCGTACTTTCGGGCTGACCATCTACTATCGTTTGCGCCGAAACTGATGTTGGTAATACAGGCGCTTCATTAATCAATGTTGATATAGGCGATAATGAGTCTATTGATGTTACACCGTTAATATGGACTAGGCTGCTCACTTTGCCGTACATGCCCACCAACGAGCCATTAACAGTGTATGTTCCCGGAGTATTCAGAACTTCATTGTTCATCATATCCCACTTAACAGGAATTTCCTGAGTAGTAACGCCATCAAATGTCACGGAAACCGTTGCCGGAAGTGTTGGTGATGTGCCGACCGTTGTTGATACCGGTGAAACCGTTTCTATTGTTGCATTTGTATAGGACTTATAAATACCAACAGTATAGTTAGTCGTTGCGCCCACTTTCGATGTCTGAGCGATTGTGAGCGTATTTGGACCGAATATTAACGGTAAAGGTTGCGCCGTCATATCCGTGAATTGGTCCGTAATATCTGTGCCGTTCAGCAAAATGGAGAATGTTGCGCCATGTTCTGAAGTTGGCATAATAAGTGTGACGTCCTCAGTTGGATCTGTAATTGACGCCTGATATGATGTATGACTAGGGTTGAATTCTCCATTCAATGTTGCATTACCCAGCTTGAGATTCGCATCATACACCATATTCGGTGCGTTTGCGATTGTCTTTACACTAATATCGTCTACGCCCAAGTTAAACTTAGCTTGGCCGAAGTCCCAAGGAGCAAAAGCAATAAAGCCGCTTGTATAGGTTGAGTCTTGCCCCGCAATTGTCATAGTTCCGTCAAGCGTTGCGGATATAGTACCTCCAGCTACAGTGATGGATAATGTATGCCACTTGCCAGTGCCAGTGACTGCTTTAAATAGGTCAGCAGGCAGATCAGCACTTGTCGATCCCTCTATTTTGGTGTTCGTATGGGTAGCATCACTATTTTGATCTGCACGGTATAGCTCCATTTTATTGTTGCTTTTATTAAAAGCAACATTGTATCCAGCCGGTTGGTATGTCATTTTCCCAGCGTGAGTACCGGATTTGACGATCGGCTGCGTATTAACAAAGAAACGTAATGGATGAGCAGTGTCTGTATAATCGCTAGCAAGCGCAAATTTCAAATCAAGCGTGTAATTACTCCAATTATGCGCAGGCGCATCTTCATAATACAGGGATGGTTCATTATTGACGATCATAATATTATTGCTGTCATTTGGTGTATCTTTCTTCGGGTTCGCTATAACTTTCAAATTCGGATTAGCTCCCCAGAAAGTTGTAAAACCATTTTTATTAAATTCTGCAGACTGTCCGGTATTGGTAATTGCTTTCTCGGTTGTCGGCATACCGTTCTCAAAATCCCAGTTGATTAATGTAGCAGGTACTACTTCTACCGGTGGCGTATAAGGTGGTACTGAACCCACACTCGGTTGAAGCGGCACTACTGGATCAGCGTCTACACCACCGTAAACATCGATTAGATCGTAGTAGGACATACCAGTATTTTTGCCTGGAGCGCCAGTGTTATCGTAATTTCCCATTCCAATATATTTGAATGACGCTCTATCGAGTGTTGTTACCTCTTGGTCATTAATATAAAGTGTAACTTTGCCTTCAGTAGAGTAGTCAAACTTAAACTGATGCCACCCAAAACTACGCGGTATAGTCGTTAACTTTTCAGTCGTACCATCAAGATACGTGAAATAGTCTCTGCTAGCATGACCGTTAATTCCAAGCCCAACATGGTTGGCAGAAGTATTGTCATCAACTCTCATGTAGGATTGACCTCTAACATCCGAATCGTTTAATCCTTCATTGTAGTCATTACCGGCATAATCACGACGTTTATCGAAGAACCAACCAGTTACGGTTTTGTTTAAGTTGTCGTCGAATGTTCTACTGACTGCAACCCCGTCTGAATTCCCTTTCGCACCGCCGTTAATGAACAGAGAATAATGACCGTTGAACGGACCTTCAGCTGTATACGCGGTGGAAATAACAGGATTACCTTTTTCAATTGACCATTTTGTTGTGTCAATCTCTCCGCCTTCAAAATCATCCGAAAAATAGCTATCCGATTGTAATTTCGGCGAGTTAGGATTATACAATTCGGAAGTAAATGGAAACTCTTGACGGTTAATACCGATACGGTCATATTCCATCTTTGAATTGTCAAACGAATAATAAAGACGCGGACTATACGCTGACGTTGGATAATCGCTGTTTACGTTATCAACATAAAATACATCACCATTTTGCGTCGGTTCAACACGTAAATTAGCACTTTGATTGTTAATACCTTCAATATTAGAAAGATATGTACCTGTAGCACCCATAGCCAAGTCCATACCATGAACCGTATTAGGATCGCGTACGTCGGCTGCACTACCAATCTCCGAAGTTACAATTTGATTAAAGACATTACCCGCCTTGGATTCACCATATGGCTGACCTGTTGCTGGATTGATAGCCTTTGACGGGTCCTTTGTACCGTATTTTCTCTGTACATCATTGCCTTTGAAGAGAGCTCCAATGAATATAGCACTATCCTCAGCAGTATCTTGCTCCGCATCATGCACATAAATATATTCGAAACGGTTGCCGTAGTTATACACGTCTCTCACCGGGTCAAAGTTTGGACTTGCTCCAGGCATAGTTTGTGCTTGACCAACAAACGAAATTGCACGTCGTGGAGCATAGTAAATTTCGAGGTTCTTAAAAGTGCTAAAACCTGTATTCATTACTTGCAATCCTGCACCAAAAGCATTGACTTGTCCAACATTGTGAATGGACAAATTATAGAAGGTATGGTTGTTGTTGTATTTTCCAACTCCTGGATAACCGCCATCCGTATTGATACCGCCCATACCAGTGTTATCGATAACAAGGTTTTGGAACGTATTGTGCGAATTATCGCGCCAAACAACGATTCCAAATAGCCCCATATTAGTAATTCGGCTGTTTTGAATAGTAATATTATTAGTATTAATCAATGTGAACCCGCCATGCATATATGCAGGACGAACAGCATAGTCAGAATAATAGGGCTGTGTACTGCCCGCTGCCTCTGGTGGTGGGTATGGAATTGCTGTACCGCCAGCATACCAAGTTTCACCATAGCTCCAGCCATCTACAATATAATTATCTGATTCTGTAGCTTCGAGAGTGAATCCGTCGAAAGTGATATGGCTAACTTGTTTTGCAAGATCCGGTGCTTTTCCCCAATCCGCAATGTTCGGTTTATCAGAACCTTGCAAACGAATAATTTCCTTCGTCGTCGGAACTACGACATTCAAGTTGTTCATATCCTCAACGCTTGCAACACCGTCAGCTGCTGTCGGATAGTAGTAAAGCCAGCCCGAATGTTTATCATAGTGATACTCGCCAGGCGATTCCAAGAAAGAAATATTTCCTTGCAAGAAATAACGAGCATTGGCATTGATGTTGTATTTTGTAATATACATTTCAGGATGCGCAGGATCGAACGGTGAATACATCATATTATTCGTTGTATCGATTCTGTTAATAGGAAGAGTGTTAGACTCAAAAGCATATCCTCCACAGTCAAAAACAAAAAGTTGAGCAATTTCTGCAACATTTGCGACTTGAGCTTTTACTAGAGCATCTATTTGTGCCGGAGTCAGGTCGCTCGCTTTGTAACCCATATCTTTGTTTGAACCTTTGGTTGACAAGAAATAAGGGCCATTCCACGATGGGAACTCAGGATCCTCTACCTTATTAGGCGTACGGGCCATGATCGCTTTTTCGAAGCCAATATTATCTTTTTGAGAGCCAATATAAAGTTGGTTGAAGTTATATTGTTCAGGATCAAGTTTAACTTTATATACTTTACCCTCCGCAGATTGTGGCAATTGACTTAAATAATCTGTACCAACTACATCTGCAGCACTCGTCTGCTCCCAACCACCTGTAATAGGTTCGCCGCCAATTAAATGCGCGCTTCCGGGAGCTCCTAGGCTTTTATAATGAACCTGGTGTCCATTAAAACCTGAATCCCGTTCGTCGAATTTCAACGGGTCATGAATGTAATAATTGCCCGGTGCAACAAATACATTAATGTCGCCAGTCATCGTTTGATTGATTTGACGAACAGCTTGTTGGGCTTTTGCAATGGTCAGAAACGGATGCTCATAAGTCCCATCATTATCGTCGCTGCCTGTAGGAGATACAAAAAACTGTGCGTAAACATTGGTTCCTGCCGCATTAGCACTTACATTTTGAATAGAGCCAAGAATAGGGCTGAAAATCAATGCAACATATAAAAATACATGTAGTATTTTTATAGTAATAGATTTACTCATTCCATCGTCCCCTCACATTCTAAAGTATCTTTTCGAAAACTCGCAGGGCCTTCTTGTTTGCCCTCAACGCCCCATACAAGTGTGTTGTAAATTTCCTTGTTATGGAACAGCCCCGGTCAAATGCCGAGACTGTTCACATCGTCCCGGTGTTCCTTAATTTATAAATTGTACATACTGCAAGAATCTCTTCAGCATTACGGCCACTTCCGCTCGGCTTGCATCAGAAGAAGGGTCCAGCTTTTGGCCAGATTTACCGGAAATAATTCCGACGTTGACACATTGAGCGATTGCCGGCCTTGCCCAAGCGTGGATAGATGCTTAGGCCGCAAATTTAGACAATCCCCCCTCGTCTGAATCGCTTTCAGCTATGGATTTGCCCGCAGCTTTAATGGCTCTGGAAATCATAAACGCCATCTGCTCACGTGTAATCCGGGCTGTCGGCCGGAAGGATCCATCTTCAAACCCTTCAATAAGCTTGGCTTCTACTGCGGCGCCGATTGATCCCGCATACCAATCCGAATTCGACACGTCGGAGAAGGAAGCATTCGCTGGCGCTGGGGTTAGGGCTAATGACCGAACGAGCATAGAAGTAAATTCCGCCCGGGTAATCCGGCTGTCTGGCGCAAAGCTTGTGTCACTTACCCCGCGTACGATCAGCTTCGAAGCAAGAAGTTCGATCTCTTGTTTCGCCCAATGTCTGTTCACATCGGCAAAAGTTTTCTTGGAAGAAACGATCGCGTACACGCTGTTTCCGTTTCGCTTCAAAGTTGCCACTATCTTCCCATCATTTGGACAATTCGTCCTTCTGAACTCGTCGTAGGTGAGGAGGGGGAGAAAATAAATCTCCCCTCTCATTTCATTGTTTATTGCAAGATTGATTTAGCTGTAATTGCAAGGTCTAGAATATCCACCTTGCCGTCTTTATTTACATCAGATTTCTCATTCCAGCCCGCCTGACCTTGTTGTTTGTCGTAAGCCGCTGCAACAATAGCCAAGTCTCCAATAGAAATTTTCCCATCCCTATTGACATCCGCATTCATTTTCTTGGTGTCAAATGCTTGAACTGCCGCTTCCAATGCGGTTTTCGCACTATCCACCTGCTGCTGAGAAGCATTCGAATTGTTTGCTGTCGCATTGGCCGCATCAATAGCCAATTGCAATTGCGCTTTAGATCCATTCACATACAGGCCGTGCCCATCGCCTTCCACTGCTGCATCGTACTTGGCCTGAGCGCTTGCGATCAGAGCATTCAAGAGCGACTTATCAACGGATTTACTAATTTCTATTTCGTGGGAGGCTCCATTGATCTGCAACTCATTCCCCTCACTGTTTGCAATCACAACATTGTCGACAGAAATTGTCGTCATATTGGTTGCCTGAGTCACAGATTTGGCCGTAAATTGGAATGATAGCAGATCGCCTTCGGCAAGTATTCCTTGGTTCGCGCCCACGCTAGCACCCAGAATCCGGACTTGTCCCGGCACTGTTTCCTCTTGATCGATAACTTGAAATCCGTCTTTCAATGATGTAACCGAGTCGAGTTGCAAATTTACAGGATCATAGTGAAGCGTCAGATCTCTAGCATACACTTGCTGGTATGTGCTTTGCGTAACGCCGGTCAAGCCCATCGTAAGATTAAAGGCTTGGCCAGGGCTCACTTTCTGTAAACCTGTCAATATAGACTGAGGCTTTGTTGACGCAGACAGCACAGTCACGCTGATGCTTGTAGTCAAGGCTACGTCGTTTGTATTTGCCACCCCTGCAGGCAACGTTACTGTTCCAGCTACAGTGAAGGTCTGTGCTGTCTTTTGGGCTGGATCATAGCTTGAAGCATCTACATCCCATGTCACACTAGCATTCACATTGCCGGCATCGGTAACCAGTTCTACTGTAGCAGGCAATCCAAGAGCTTCTGCCGTCTTGGCTGTTCCATTGGCCACTCCTGTAATTGGTGCTGGTGTTGTTATGCTCACAAGCGTTTTATCCTGAGCCGCTGGATCTGACTTTACAACTAGCTCGAACGTTTTCTTTTCTGTTACTCTTCCTTTGGTAAGCGCAGCAGTCAGCTTTACAACCGCATCCGCTTGACCATATGCAGGACGTGTCACCTTACCATCAACAGTAATAACACTTGACTTGCTAGACGTCCACGTAATTTCAGAACCATGCGAGCCTGCTAATGACAGATTGATATCCTGTGTTACAGAAGCTTCACTATCTTCGACTGCAAAGCCAATTTCCAATTCTTCTTTATCTGCATTAACATCTGGTGCATTCGGGTCCTCTTTAAAGACATTAATTTCTGCGGCCGTCACCCAGTTGTTATATGCTTCTTCACCTTTTAGCATAATGTATTTTGCCTCTACTGCCTTAAATTCTGCTGTTTTTTCAGCAGCATCTGAACCCCAAGTACCAGAGACTGCCTCAACAAAATCAGTGCCATTAGAGCTTACATAGATAACATATTTCGTAATTCTGCCGCTTGGCGAATCTTGCCTTGGCAAATATTTTAATTTGTTAATTTTGTAGGTAGCACCAAGGTCCAATGTAATCGATTCTGGAACATGCTTTGGCGTCCACTTGGTATGCCAGAATGTGTTTGGATCTCCATCAATTGCACGGTATGCTCTATTATCTTCCCCTACTGCTTCCTCGCTCGTCGCCGTAGCTGTCATTCCAGATTGAGGGATCAAATTAGGGTCTGGAGGCTCTGGAAGTTCCGACATTCTCTGCTTGCGCAAACCGATATCATCACCGTAAACGACACCTGAGCCTGCAGAAGTTTTCGTCAAATAAATCGTTGCGCTTTTTTGATTCTCATCTGTTGTGAATCGAATAAAAACATGCTTCCAACCATTTTTCGTATCTGTAACGTTCTCTTTCAAGTCTTCGTTACCTACTCGAATACCCATCACAGCTTCTTCACCTGCTGAAACCTTTGTCCAGCCTGATAGCTCATATGTTGTATTCGGGTTTAAACCTGTCACCAATTGTTCAATACCATTCATACCCGGTCCGAACAATACGGAGCCATCTGCAGTTCTAGTCGTTGCGTACTGATCGCCCAGATTGAGCATAGGTGAAAAATGATATTTAACATCCTTGTTGCCTATTAATTCCCAACCATCCAAATCTGCTTCAAATCCATAGTTTCTAGCAAGATTGCTAAACTCATGTCTTGTTGGCGCAAATAAAGGATACGGTGGATTTTCAAAATTATGGCCTGCTCGACCAAATTGGTTTTGATCGTATCCTTCTGCCACATTTCCTTCTACATAAGCATGAATCCCAGGCTTAGCATCCCAGTGGAATTCTACGCCTTCCTCAACGATATTGTTAGAAACCTCGTTGTTATACTTGTAGTCAGTGGAAAGCACTATAATTCTTGGTTTGGACTGATTATTGTAAATAAAGTTATGATCTGTACGACCACCGATGTAATAGCTCGTTCTAGCATTCCATGCAGTGTTATGATGGATGAGGAAGCCATGTGTATTCGAATCAACATAAACGCCTAGTTCACAGCTCTTACAATCCTGGCTATCCATATCATGAATCCAGTTATATCTAATTTCGGTATTTCCGCCATCAACTCGCGCAAAGTATATCCCGCCTAGGTCGTAGCTTAACTTACCTGTGTTGGAAATATCGTTATATTCAATAATGGATTCAGTAAATTTCTCTCCGCCAATTACGGATCTTCCCGTGTTGTAAAGCGTGTTGTAGGATACTAGATGACGCTTACCGCCTGCCAATGCAACAGTAGCATTATAAGTGCCCATATAATCTGTTTCATGAATTAGATTATTGATAACGTTATTATTTGTTCCTCTAAGAACGACACCGTTTCCAGAGCTGTACTTGATTTCACTATCTCGAATGGTATTATAATTACCATCCAAATCAATACCGGTATCATCATATGAATACGCTTTCTGAAGCCCGATCGTATGTGATAAATATTGGGCGTCGATTCCTTTAATCATATTGTAGCTTCCGTCTTTAGTCGTAATAGAACCGCCGATCGTGTTAATGCCTTCAATATGAATATAAGAGCGTCCTGTCAAGTCCACGACATACTTTCTCTTTTTTGCCTCGACAGTTAGATTATCGGGATCGACACCATCCGGTGCCCATAAGTATAAGGTAGAAGTACTGTCGTCATAATACCATTCCTTCTGCCTGTCAAGCTCTCCCTTTACACCGGCTATCATATACTTTCCGCCAGCAGCAGGATTCGTGTATTGGTCCGACCATGGAAGCTTGTCAAAATAAATAGTCGACCCTTTGGAACTCGTTATTTTCACTGATTGCGTAGACCACCAGCCTTTAACGATAACGGTAGCTCCCGCCCAGTAATTATCGGGCTTATTTAGGGCAGCATGGGTAATAGAAGTTGCTGTTCCACTATCCATCTTTGCCCAGCCCATGTCGAATAAATTTTCATCATTGGTCCAATTCGGAAACTGTGCCAAACGCATCATTTCATTATTCGCAAAAACCTGGTTGCCGTCTTTCAGATCCAGATCGATTTCTGCTTTGTATACGTTTCCAGAATCTAGTGTCCAATTAGTGACAGGGTCACTTCCGCTAATAGTTACAGTTTCGTTTGGAAACGCTTTATATTTTATGGGATCAAGAGAAGTACCGTCAGTTGTCGGTGCGATCGTTTCATTATAAGTACCGCCGCGCAAGTATACGGTATCCCCTGCCGTTAGAACACTTGAAGCTTTTTGAATCGTCTTAAAAGGCTTGTCTATCGTACCAGAATTAGAATCGTCTCCTGTTACGGATACATAATACGTATTGCTGGCTGCTTTAACTGACGGCGTCATAGTCGCAACACCGTTAATACTCAGAACAAATGCTAGAACAATTGCTAACTTTTTAAACATGCTGTTACCTCCCAAATATACTTTAGTAAGTAATTATCTCAATAAGAAGAACCGTCTTACTCCGGATTGAGATTGGGATTGGGACGGTTCCAGTTTTAAAGAGTTAACAATTATTTGCCATTTGCTGATTTCCATGCATCGATTTGCTTCTGAGCATCTTCAATCAGCTTGTCTAAGCCCGCTTTCTTCAAACGCTCCACGTATTTAGGGACCATAACCTCAGGGTCTACTGTACCAGTCATCATGGCAGGAACCATTTCCCCCATGATCGCATTCACTTGAGCATATTCTTGCTTCAAGGAATCCGGATTGTACAGGAAGCCTAGCAATGGAGATGTGGCGGAAGTTTCGTTTAGTGTTCTCATCTCATCCATTGAAACTGGTGATTGATTATTTTGATAATCATTAAAAATATTTCCGTATTCCCAGTTAGTTCCCGGAACATATCCGCTATTCGGTATAAGCTCCATTGTGTCGTTGTCTACTTTTTTATAGTGCTTTCCTTCAATTCCATTAGAAATTAAACGGAACAGTTCTTTATCCGAATACAGCAAGTCAAGCAGCATCATCGCTCTTTCCGGATTTTTGCTCGTTCTGGAAATCGCCGTCATCGTTGCAATAACTCCGCCAGTATTGACATAGGCTGGAGCGGCGTCGATTACGACTGTAGGATTGCCTTGTTCAGTAGTAGCTGACTCACTGGCACCTGGACCCCCTCCACGACTCCACACCGCATATTTTCCGGATTTAGCCTCGGCCTTATAATCTTTGCGTGATATTGCATCTTTCTTGATGTACCCCTTCTGATACCAATCTCTATACACTTTCATCAAGTCCATGAATTCCGGGCTTTCCACACCGTTGTATACTTTCATATCCTTGTCATCTACGTTGATGACTAACGGGAACATACTGTTGCCTTGAATAGCATCGATTGTAAAGCCAGACTCCATATTGAATAATTCTGGGAAGCTTGTCATTGCAGGCAGGTACCCTGTCATACCAGGTTCGCCGCTTTTTACTTTCTCAAAGAATGGAGTCAGATCGCTTGGTTTTTTTACGCTAGTCACATCAAAACCATACTTATCAACAAGTTCTTTGTTAAAAGCAAGACCTCTAGCGATAAAATACGTTTGATAATTCAATGAGCCATAGATTTTACCATCTACTTTGGTAGCGTCCCAATACTTTGCTGGAACCTGCTCTAAAATATTTTTACCGTATTGCTGCAGCAAATCATCCAGCGGCACATAGGCACCACCCAAAACATTAGACGCATAGTTATTCGCCCATGAGGATGTAAACGCCAGATCGTAATTTTCGTTCGTCGAAGTGATTACTTTCATTTTTTCATCGAAAGCACCCCAATCGATGACGTTTAACTTCAGTGTCGCGTTGATCTTTGCTTTCAAAATTTTGTTCACTTCATCCATTACAGCCTGGTGATCTGGTTGCACCGTACCTACTGTGTACCATGTTAATTCAACCGGCTCCAGCTCCGGCGTTTCCTTTGATCCCGTGTCCGTTCCCGTTGCATTTGATGATGGGCTTACAGTTTCTTTCGGTGTAGTCGTCTTTGATCCACATGCGCTGATGAGCATAGATACGGCAAGGATCATGGTCATGCAGATTAATAACTGTTTTCTTAACATTTGTGTACCCCCTGTAGTTAATATCTATTGAAACTGCATTCGCAGTAACAATCAAGATCCGATGACTACCCTTTTACTGAGCCGACTGTAATCCCTTTTTCGAAATACTTCTGAAAGAATGGAAAGACAAACATCATAGGGCCTGCAGCCAGTACGGCAAGCGCCATTCTCACCGATAAATCAGGCAACGATACTTGGTTAACCATCCAAGGCGGAACAAAAGCACTCTTAAGGAAGTCCATATTCGATTGGATTTTGAACAGCATATATTGCAAGGAAATAATCTCGGTATTGTTCTGAATAAACATTAAGCTTAGGTAGTAATCGTTCCAATAGGTGAGCAAGTAGAACAAACCTACAGTAGCAAGACCAGGTTTGGCGATTGGAAGCACGATTTTGGCATAAACCACAAGCTCGCTTGCCCCATCGATTTTCGCAGATTCAATAATCGCCGGTGAAATATTTGCAAAAAATCCTTTCATCAGCATGACAAACCACGCACTTACCAGATAGGGAACGATTAAAGCGAATATCGTATCCTTCAGATGCAGTTGGTTAACTACCAATATGTACCATGGGATTAATCCACCGCTAATGAGCATCGAGAAAAACACAAAGAAAGTCGTTTTTGTCGCATAAGCATAGTCTTTTCTAGATATGGCATACGCTAGCATAGATGTAATCAATAATCCGACGACCGTACCTACAATCGAAACGATGATCGTTACTAAGTAAGAGGTGAAGAGCTGCGTCGGATTATTGAATATAAACCGATACGCTGCCAGGTCAAAGTGTTCTGGTATAAATGAATAACCATTTTTGAGGATATCCGCGTCGCTAGTTACAGAAACAGACAATACAAGCAACATCGGAACCACGCACAATAACGAAACGATGATCATCACGCTATGAATGGTTATGTTGAATAGCTTCTGCCGCATTTTATCTCACATCCTTAAAATAGTGCATTTTCTCTGTCATATCTTCTTATGATCCAATTAGTAACAATGACAAGGATAAAACCGACAACAGATTGGTAAGCGCCTGCAGCGGAAGACATCCCTAAATCTCCTACGCCTTTAAGTGATCGATAGACATAGGTATCAATAACGTCTGTCGTAGAGTACAACAGCGATGAATCCCGCGTCAAATTGTAAAAAAGATCAAAATTTCCATAAAATATTTTCCCGATTTGGAGCAACAGCAATAACGTGATTAACGGCTTTAACATCGGAAGGGAGATATTTTTGATCTTATGCCATTTATTGGCGCCATCAATATCAGCCGCATCGAACAATTCACTATCTATTCCCAATAAGCCAGTATAGTAAATGATCGTATAGTAACCGACGTTTTTCCACGTATTTGCACTAACAAGAAGCGACGGCCAATAGGAGGCTTCGTTATACCATAGAATCGGTTCCATATGAAGCTTCTGAAGCAGCATGTTTACTAATCCATGATCCATATCCAGTAAGGCTAGAAACACATAACTGACGACAACCCAGGATAGGAAGAAAGGAAAAAACATGACCGTCTGGTACAGCTTCACAAATTTACGTGACATCTCGTACAGGATCAATGCAAAAAAAATGGAGAATAGAAGTAATACTACGATGAAAAGCGCATTCAGTACAATCGTATTTCTGGTTATCCGTAATGCATCATCACTTGTGAAAAGGAATTTGAAATTTTCAAATCCCACCCACGGGCTTTTCCAAAAACCCAGATCGAATTGATAATCCTTAAAGGGCAGTACCAGTCCATAGAGTGGGATGTAATTGAAAATAAAAATAAATAACACGCCTGGAATCGTCAAAAGAAACAATTCCTTATTTTTGCGGAAAGTACGCAAAGCCTTCAATCTCTTCACCTGCCTATAATTTTTGTGTGATCACCTACCTGGCTACTGAACTAAATATATCGGATCACCTATAGCTTAGAAACTGACAAAAGTGCAGTTTACCCCGCTGTTATGCGAATTATAGGACTATCAATTTATCGAAAAACTGCCAAAACACAAAAAAAGCGAACAACCTGCGCTCATCGCACTCGGTTATCCACTTTTTTACACCCTTATTTTTCTTGAATGGATTTGATAAAAGCATATTCTTTAGGAGAGCAACCGAATTTCTTCTTGAACAATCGGTAGAAGCTAGTTTCGTTTGCAATACCGACCTTATCCATAATTTGAACAACACTTAAATTAGAAGTTTCCAGCCACTCTTGGGCACGAAGAATTCGCACTTCGTTAATATAGGACGCGACTGACATTCCCATCTGCCCTTTGAAAATTTGCCCAAGATACGTCGGTGACATCTTAAACAGTGTACCTAGCTTCTGTAGCGATAGATCAAGATCCGAGTAATTTTTCTGAATGCTATCCTTTATCGTCTCCACAATGACGTTATGTTTTTCATGAACTTGATATTTCTCCGCGCTAATCATCCGTCGCAGCAGACTCTTCATCTCGTCATAGATTTCGTCTATCGTTTCCAAATCGATAAATTTGCTATACACCGTGTTGAAGTCGATTATGGATTGATTGTATTTGAAATCATTCATTTCGTATACGGTCGTCATAATGGTTCTGATCAATAGCATGACCGAAAATGTTATGTGACTGCCCGCTTGTCCGGAAATTTCCTGCAGAATGGTAAACATCGTATTCTCGGCAGCATCAAGATGGTGTGATTTCATTTCTTCGATAAGCTTCTTCTCCAAATGAACGGAATAGTTCAGTTCATGGCTTTTGTTTTGCAAATCTACCAAATCCGGAGTAATAATCGTTTTCTTGCCCAGAACATAACGATAATTCGAATTATTCAGCGCGATATGATAGCTCTGGGAGAGCTCGTGTATTTCTTCAACAACTGACCCTATTGACACGGTTACGGAGAGACCCAGAAAGCTGGTAATATTATTTTGTAATTCTGCAATGGATAAATGAAGATCCCGATATAGGGTATCCTTGTCCTTAAGTTCGGAATACGCAATAATCGCAAAATGATCTCTTTTCATATCCAATGATTCATTCATGAACAGATTTGCTACAGTTTCGGCAGAAATATTGACGATGGCATATTTGTACAATTCAATATCTCTACTGCTATTACTGTCTTTAAACGTTTGATAATTGTCGATTTTCACTACACAAACAACGAAATTGCCGTCCAAATCTAACGAAAGCTGACTGTGATCATATAAGATACTTAACTCTCTTTCACTAGCAGCCTCACTATCAATAAGCAAATTCCTCAAATAATAGTTTTTCAATGTAAGCAGGTTATCCTGCTCATTACTTTGAGCCGTATTCACCAACTCAACGAACTTACTATACGACTTATGCAGGAAACCAATCTCATCCTGATTGGAGTCCTCACTCCCGTCTGCAATCAACTTCTCGGAGCTCATTCTCTGAACAAGACTGCCAATCGGTCTATAGATTCGTTTGGATAACGTAAATGAAACGAGAATGCTCAATGCCAGAAAAATAATCGTCATCAGCACAATACTCAGTTGTATTTTGTTCATATATTTTAATACATCCGAGAGATGTTGCGTTTTAACTAAGACCCAGTCCGCACCTTCAATATACATGTAAGTAATGAAGTATTCGCGACCCTCGATTTGATCGATTAAATAGCCGTATTGCTCACCTTGCTCGATCGACTTCTTAATTTTACTGTTGAACAGTTGTAGGACTGGCTCTTGCATACTTTGGTCAATGCTGTCCCGATTAATGATTTGACGTTTATCGCTAAGCAAGAAAAACTCACCTTTTGCATCATTTGTGTTAATGGTCTTCAGGTTATTGATAATCAAATCTGCATTTACATTTACAAAAATTGCCCCATCGAGAACACCTTTAGGACTGGTTGACTTATACATGACATAAGTAAATATCTCATCATTGCGTTTGGAATCTTGCCCTCTCCTCGCAATCGGTTCCAGCATTGGAATAGTGTTGTAGGTTTTAAGCGCGTTAATCAATTCCTCATCTTTGTAAAACATTTCCTGGTACGTAGAGAAGAAGCGATCTTCCTGTGGGTTATAGACATAGATAGATTGCACAAGCGGATTATTGTTAATGACTGATGTCGTCATTTTATTTAAGGTTTGATTGATTTCGAAAATTTTGTTGTCCGCATCGCTTACATGCAGCAAATAGTCCGCTTCCGCGCTAAAGTATATCGATGAAATGAGATGTTTAACGGTTTCATTCATATACGTTATGTTATATTTCATCTGATACAACGTTTGTTTATTTAATGAATAGTTGTTCTCCACCACATTCTTCTTCACATTGTAATAGATCGTTGCGGAGAAAATGGTCACCAGAAGACAGATCACTGCAGCGATCCATAAATACATTCCTTTAAAAAATTTTCTGTTTTTGAAAGAAGCTTTGCTCAGCAATTGTACTCCACCTTTCTTGCTCATCCGAAGTTCTAAGAAGTTTTTTTTGTAAAAAGCAAACTGGATAAAATCAAAAAAGAAGAAAACTGTGTCGTTTAAATCAGATCCACGTTTTCATAGCTACTAGAACAATAGTGGGTGAAACCCAGAAAGTCAAACATTTCTTATTTTCTTTAGCTTCTAATTTAAGTACGCGTAAACCGTTATCGCCGTTCTTGACGGCTTAAGATCGTTTCGTGGAGATAAATAAGCCTATTTATAAGCCAAAATTTATAAATTGTTATACATCTAATAAAGGCAGCTGCGCCTCTCATTTTCTTGAGACGCTTAGCTGCCTTTTTTATTTAATAAACATTAAATGAATTGGTAATTACAATTTACCATATACTCTTTTTCGCAATGATCATAAATCGTTTAGAATTTGTCTCCATTCCTTTTTCTGTTTTATTACCATCTATAAACTTTTCGAGTATTTCAAAATCATCTTCATATTTCCCGAAATCAGGAATAATCGGCGTGTGCTTCAGCAAGAATACTAAATCCTCGTACGTTTCGTAATATTCTGTTGCATCATAATCATAAGCCTGAATATCAGAAAAACCAGCTTCATTTAATTGTTCCATATATCTATTTTTTAATGTTCCATCCAAGTTGGCGTTTTGCCCTCTTCCAAACGCTTGTGTAATATTAAGCTTATCATTTTCGCTTACTTGCTGAGTAAGGAATATTCCGTCTTTCGCTAACACTCTCGACACTTCCTTAGCATCAAACGGCGAGTGCCTACAAGATACTACATTAAATATGTTCTGAGGAAAACCAAGGTTTTCAGCGTTCATATGCATGAATTGTACATTAGTTTTTTTGGAAATTTGTAAATTATGATTTGCAGTTTGGACCATTCCCGATGATTGATCAATTCCTATTAAAAGTGAACAAGCATGAGCTATGGATAATAAAGCTTCCCCTCCACCTGTACCGATATCGAGCAGTCTATCAGGCTGTTTGAGTCTTTGGGTTACTTCATTATAAAATTGCCACTTTACTCCTTCTGATATAGCCTTTACTTTACTAAAATCCCAACCGTTTAATTGTCCGACTTCCTCGTAGAACTTCATATAATCAAATTTGTTCATATTTAATATCCACCCTTCAATGGCGCTTTATTTAAAGTAATAGTCCTCATTGGTCAAAAGAGCAAACTCCCCCCTTAACAGCTGGTACGCGTTTTACCCAGCCCGTGAACTAGTTACTTCGAACAAAGTGGAGATACATCCATTTCACCTCAATTGAAAGTTTCATTTACTATAATTGATGAATAAGTGGAAACGCAAGAACAACTTCAAGCATTGCCAATATCGTATTTAATCTCCCTATTGCAAAAAACAGCAGTGTCATGTAAAGTAAGCTTACCGAACGGTAAGTAAGTTGGCTATTAGAGGGTGTTAATGGAATGAATATGACTTCGACGTATACTAATATTTTGGAAACTGGGTATCGCTTATTCGCTGAGCACGGCTTTGAAAAAACAAGTATGACCATGATCGCCAAACAATTGAAAATATCAAAGCCTGCTTTGTATTATCATTTTGTATCAAAAGAATCGATTATTGATGTGCTATTTGATGAGATATGCAAAAATATTGGCTTTGACAACTTTTTTAATATCGAAGACTATACAAAAGACAATTTTGAAGAAAAGCTTATTTCAGATGGACTCCACATTATTACCAAGCAGAATGAAGACATCTATTACTCACGTATTATGAATCAGTACCAAGCGCTTGGATATCGAAATCCAAAATATACTCAAAAATTGGTTGAGAGCTTGGATGGATTTACAATCGGATTTGCTCAGCTGCTCAGTCACGGGGTTTCAATTGGGGCTATCAATGATAGAGATGAGCTTATTAACGCACAAATGCTAACTATGATCATTGACAGTATGGATAACTTTATTAGCTATGGCTTAGAGTATCGCTATGAAGAGATATGGACAAAAGCGGTCGTCTCCATTCTAAAGGGGGACTCCGTGAAATGAGTCAAACGACGCAGCGTATAACTGCTCTTGATTATGCGAGGGCCTGGGCTATCTTCGGGATGATTATCGTTAACTATAAACTTGCGATGCAGGCAGAAGACGATGGAGCATCATGGTTGAGAGCAATTGCGGGACTATTTGAAGGTAGGGCATCTGCATTGTTTGTCGTACTGGCAGGCATCGGAATATCCTTAATGACTGCAAAAGCAAGAAGTTCGATGGACAAAAATATCATTCGTCAAAACCGTTATAGCTTTTACCGACGCTCCGTATTTTTACTTGTAGCTGGTATGCTCTTACTGCTTACGGGCTGGAGTGCTGACATCCTACACTATTACGCAGTGTTCATGCTTGTAGCTTCGGCTTTGATTACCGTATCCGATAACAAACTACTTGGTCTGTCTGCGATTATTCTGTTCCTATCACAGTTCTGTTTGATCATCTTTGACTACAGCAAAGGCTGGGATACTAGCTTTCACGAATATACGGACTTTTGGACGATAAATGGTTTTATTCGAAATCTTGTTTTTAATGGATTCCATCCGATTTTTCCCTGGGTATGTTTTTTTCTGTTCGGTATGTGGATTGGTAGAAAACGTTGGCTGGATAAAGAAAACCAACCTAAGATTCTGCTCTATTCGTTATCAGGGACTGTAGCCTTCGAGGCAATATCCTATTTCCTGATCAAGTGGACCTCACCTGTACTAGACATAGAATCAGCAACCTATCTTTTTACCACGAAACCAATGCCGCCCACGGCACTTTATGTGCTCTCTGGAACATGTTCGGCAGTAGCCTTCATCACGGTCAGTGTATATGTGGTCAATAAATTAGAGAATTCCCTTATCACACGGGCGGTTATCAACACCGGACAGCTATCGTTATCCCATTATATCGGGCATGTAGTCATCGGCTTAGGTTTTCTAGAGGCAATCGATTATTTGGAAAATGGAAGGCTGTCTTTTGCAATCGCATATGGATGCGCTTATTTCGTAATCGCCATAATCTTTTCGCATTTGTGGAGAAAGTGGTGGAACAGAGGTCCTGTTGAGCTGCTCATGAGAAAAATTTGCTAAATTCCACAATCTAAGCTTAGTCTCACTGAAACGGGGACACGGTTGGTCGTTTCATGCAGTGAATTTCTACAATACAAATTAACATAAAAGTTACTTATTTGATAAAAATTCAACTGAACAGTGTTTATTGACAACCGTATAATCGTTTCATATACTATTTTCAAGTAGAATACTCTTAAAAACTTAATGTTTAATTAACTTTTTAATTAACTAATATTTCGAGGAGGATTATTGTGACAGCATCCAAACAATCTATCCCGCGTCCAGAATATCCGCGTCCGCAGATGGTACGTAACGAGTGGATTAATCTAAACGGCGAGTGGGAATTTGAAATCGATCATGGCAAAAGTGGAAAGCAGCGCAATTTGTTCGAGGCTTCTGGCTTAAAGGACAAAATATTGGTTCCTTTCTGTCCGGAGAGCAAGCTGTCCGGCATTGCGAACAAAGATTTCATGCCCGCTGTCTGGTATCGTAAGGAGATAGAAATCCCTTCCGAATGGAATAACAGCCGTATCCTCGTTCATTTTGGTGCGGTTGACTACGAATCCGAAATATGGGTAAACGGTATTTCTGCAGGCACTCATCGCGGTGGCTACGCTTCATTTTCGTTGGAAATCACTCACTTGCTCCAACCTGGCAGCAACGTATTAACCGTGTGTGCAGAAGATGATGTCCGCTCTGGTCTGCAGCCTCGCGGCAAACAGTCCGGTATGTATCATTCGCATGGATGCGATTATACGAGAACAACGGGAATTTGGCAGACCGTATGGCTAGAATCCGTGCCCCAGCAATATATTCAATCCTTCAAGCTGACTCCGGATTCCGAGAATCAATCCCTACATGTAGAGGGTGAGTTCATCGGGGCTGACGGTTTAACTTTTGCTGTTGAAGCGCAGTTTGGTGGTAAAACAGTAGGCTTACAGTCTGCTGTAGTGAATGGTAAGCAAGGACGCTTGACAGTGAAGCTCACAGAAAGCCATTTGTGGGAAATCGGTTCACCTAATCTCTACGACCTTACTCTGTCACTCCAACATAACGGGAAAATAATCGATGCTGTAGAAAGCTACTTTGGCCTTCGCTCCGTGAAATGGGATAACAATGCGATACTCATTAATGGTAAACCCGTTTTCCAACGATTGGTGCTGGATCAGGGCTTTTATCCAGAAGGCATTTACACCGCTCCGACGGATGAACAATTAAAGAGGGACATTGAATTGTCCATGAGTCTCGGCTTCAACGGCGCCCGCTTGCATGAGAAAGTGTTTGAAGCCCGCTTCTTGTACTGGGCTGACCAATTGGGCTACATCGTATGGGGCGAACACGCGAACTGGGGACTCGATATTTCGACAGCACAGGGACTTCAACAATTTTTGCCTGAGTGGATTGAAATTGTAAACCGTGACTATAATAGTCCTGCCTTAGTCGGTTGGTGCCCATTCAATGAGACATGGGACGGACCACAGGGAACCCGCCAAAATGATGAAGTGCTGCGCATCACTTATCAAGTGACCAAATTACTGGATGCTACCCGCCCAGTTATTGATACAAGCGGTAATTTCCATGTCATTACAGATATTTTCGATGTACATGATTATGAGCAGAATCCGGAGAAGTTTGCCAAAAACTACGAGGCGATGCGTAGTGGCGGAGAACGATTCGTCACCTTCCCAGACCGTCAAAAATACGACGGCCAGCCTTACTTCGTTAGTGAATACGGCGGCATTTGGTGGAATCCCGGTCAAGCCGATCAGAAGAGCTGGGGATATGGCGACCGACCGAAATCGGAGGAGGAATTCCTCTCCCGTTATGAAGGCTTGACGTTGGCATTGCTGGAAAACCCATATATCTGCGCATTTTGCTACACGCAGCTCTACGATATCGAGCAGGAAGTGAACGGTCTCCTTACTTACGAACGTCATCATAAATTCGACCCTGATGTCATCCGCCGGATCAATTCAACGATCGCGGCTATTGAGAAGCAGACCGTAGATACTGCTAAATAAAATCGATATGTACAAATAAAACAAGCTAATCCTTAAGGATTGGCTTGTTTTTTGCAAAGAATATTTGCTTATAATTATGCGCCATTGTTAAACACTCTTTTCCACCACGCAGCCATTTCAATTCTGTGGGTATAAACTAAGATCACGAAATTTCCAAACCAAACCCATAGAATAGCAGCAGAGAACATCCTCAAATACAAGTACACAAAAAGAAGCAGCATACCACTTACAACCTGCAAGCCATCATGTAAGCTATTCGCCTCTTCGGATTTGGGTCTTCCTTTGTACCTCAAACGGGTCACAGCCTTCATCAACGCTAAAAGTACAGCATATGCCAAAGAAACCTCGAACACCGTCAATGCACTCCATACCCCAAAGGTGACGGCAATGGCCTTGCCTCCTTTCCCTTTAAGAAATGGAGTAAAGGCATGACCCGCAATTGGAGCTATAGCCAGCGGAACGATGAGATAACCTTGATCATAACCGCTTCCGATAACCAATATAAGAGGAACATATCCTTTTAAAAAATCCAACAAAATACCGGCAATACCGAGTTTATAACCAGCTGCCTTCCACAGATTCAAGGCACCGGGGTTTCCGTCACCAACGACTTTTAGATTCTTTTTGCCCACTAGACCCAGCCAATATGAAAACATGAGAGAACCCGACAGAAATGAGCCTGCAGTCAACAAAATGATCATAAGTCACGCCTGATTATTACCCTAATACCGGATAAAATGAACGAGCTAAAAGGGAAGAAAAGTGGCTTGTACATAACCATCCTCCTCGAATAATGAGTCGTATAGACTGTCTACCGATTTATCGGCTAAGCACAGCAAACGAAACTCAGCTATATGGACTCTAGTTCCGCTATTCGTGAATGACTCTCAGTAGTTTCACAACCTGCAACTAATTTATCATTACGACCAGACAGGCCACCAGAAGAATATATACATTCACGGCGGTCCCTTGCCTCCTACTCGGACGTTCCTTCCTTTCCATTTTACATGCCCTAAGACAACCACCTGGTACAACGAATAAAGCATAACAACAATGAAGAATGAGGAAGCCAGTATGTGCAGAACAGGGATCATGATCCCAAACACACCTACATATTTAATAAAATAAAATAATTGAACCATATACATGAGATAGCCGATAAATAAAGGCACTGCCCATGAAGTATTCGCAAAAATAAGCACGGTTTCCGACACAATTAGTCCCACCACCCAAATGGCTATGGGGACGATCGTCCATGGACTAAGCGTTGAAGTGCTTAAGACTGCTCCTTTACTAAAACCTTCTATTTCACTTCGGAGTCCTTGCGGGTACATACGGAACGACACCAAGCCATATCCGATAAAATTGGTAACTGGGACGCCAGCTGCAACAAATTTCGATCCTAGAAACAAATCATCCAGCACTTCAGATTTGACGCTTTCATGACCATTGATTTTTTCGTAATCCTCCCTTAAGGCAAGGATGCAGGAGCCATAAAGACCTTTCTTGGAGTTTTTTCGTTCAAAAACGGATGTAAACGCGAATATGCCCAGCATATTCAAGATCAGGGCGAGCTTTTCATACAGCCTTTCTGTTTGGTGAAAAGGAACAACCGAAATGACACCCTTTGATCGTTCCCTTGCTTTCAACAAGGTTTCCAGCGCGTTAGGTGTGAGTCTTATATCAGCATCCAGAAAAGCAAATACATCGCCTGATGCGTGTAAATATCCATTCCAAACAGCCCAGCTCTTTCCCGTCCATCCCTTAGGCAGGCTGCTGTTAGCAATAACTGTTACCCCATAGGATTCAGCTAATTCTTTAGTCCGATCATCAGAGAAATCATCCACAACAATAATTTCGAAGGGTTTAATGGTTTGCGACTTAAGGGAATCGAGCAGATGAGGCAGATTACATTCTTCATTTCTTGCGGGAATGATAATGGACAGTTTCCTTAAACCCTGATAGGGCTCTTGAGTATCGGCCAATGTGTTTTTTTTGAATAGAAAAAAACCAGAGAGACATCCGACTAGCATTAGAATGATAATCCACATGTTCTGATCCCCCTTCATGTAGCTATATATATGAGGGATTGTTGTGTATTATTTTTGTTTCAACTGATCAAATAAACCATGTACGATTTTGTAATACTCCGAAACAAGCCTAAGTGCTATGCCCGCGTAGTTTCATTTTTTGCAATTAAATGAGATCGAAAAAGGGTCAACTGCCATTTAGTTTCAGGAGATGAACTTAATTGCTGGGTTAACTCGATCCGCGCCCTCTTTCCGGTGATTTAGCTGCATATTGTAAAACTAATTCGTCTCCAATTCCATAATGCTGCTCATTGGTTTCACAATGTGTAACTAATTTTTCATTGCCTCCAAGGAGCCACAGGATTATCACAAAATCAGTCGAATTACTCAAATTTCAAGCGAAACACTCGTCGGAAACGACAAAATAGGGGCTGTCTCAAATACAATTTATGGGCGAGTGAAAGCCATCCAACCTCCAGCTCCTTTATTGCATAATTAACAAGAGGCTTCTGCTTGAATGATTAGGAGATCGAAAGTGGCAGCAACTCCTCCCTCTAAACTGAATTTTTCCTCGTATTCCTTATACATGTCGGTAAACAAGCGACGATAGCTATGCCCAGATGTAGTAACTGCTTCTGAAGCGCTAGCCCCCATCGCTTTTACCGAATGGAGAAAATCACTTACAGAAGCATACTTTTCAATATGAATTGAACGTTTACAATTAATAGTTGAGTATCCTGATTCCTCAAGCATGAACTGCCATTGGAGCGGCGAATGAAACGATAATCCATGACGTTGCGGCTCCATTCCGTGAGATCGATAAACTTCATTAAATGACCTATGCATCTCGCAGAATGTATCCGGCCCGAAAGTGGTAAATAGCAGCAAGCCTCCGGGCCGCAGCATTCGCTGAAGGTGTCCAAGCGTTTCTTTGGGATAGTTTAGCCATTGAAAACAGGCATTAGATACGATGATATCGTACGAGGACGCTGGAGGATCAACCGCCCACTTTTCGATATCTGCATGAATAAAACGTATACGATCCGATATACTATTTTGAATGCCTAGATGATTATCAGCTGATTGGATACGTTTCACAGCTACTTTAATCATCCCAGGTGAAACATCTAGTGCAGTAATATTCGAGATAGGCCATTCGTCCATTACCTTTTGGGTTAGAGCGCCTGTGCCACAACCGATCTCAAGAATGTTAGGTTCACCTTTGAATCCTTTGTTTTTCCATCCTATGATAGATTTTACAAGCTGATCAGCCATTGTACGCTGAACATGGGCATGAGTATCATATGAGATAGAACTACGATTAAATTTACGTTGAATCGTACTATTTCTGCTGCTGATCATGCCACCATCTCCTCATTTCTTCAGCTATTTGTACTTCCCTTCCCAAAAAAGGCACATGCCCACAGGCGGGTAATGTAACTAACTTTGCGTGAGGCAGCTGATTCTTAAGCTCCAAAACAGCATGGTAAGAACAAATTTCGTCTTCTGTCCCGTGGAAAAGAAGAACCGGACAAGCTATATTGGGCAATTGAGAAAAGCATTCCTCGCTCCGTAAAATCTGAAGGCCTGAAATTAGCGCTGAGGCTGACCAGCTGCCCTGTGGAGGAAGACTTGTACTAAGACCGTCCTCCCATTCAGCTTTCGTAAACATGAGCTTTCTGAAATTCGTTTCAACAGCTAAAGGATCCTTAGAGATCCCTCTGATCATCTGCCTAACATAGGCATCTGCTACGCCGAGGACACTTTCTTCTTTGGAACGAGTAAACCGAGCCGTTGCACCGAACAGTACAAGGCCATCACCGTAACCTTTTGCCGCTAGTTTTAGAGCTAGTAAACTTCCGAGCGACCAGCCTGCGATTAGTATCGGACCGCGGAACTGCCTAGTGCTACAATCTGTTTCACCCACAAACAGGATCTTCCTCGCTGCTGTTTCCGTCATATCCAGCATATTCTCTGGAGAATCCCCTTTATAGTATTCAACCGAAACATGAGTGTATTTTGGCAGCAGCTCGCGAAGCCGATCAAAAACAGTATCCGGCAGGCTCCATCCAGTTAGCCACAAAACTATCCCACTCAATGACGCATTCTCTATGTGCATTGGAATGTTGTCCGCTGCATTCATGAACGAATCACCCCTAATTGATATCCGATTGTACAGATTATCGCGGCCGCGTCGACCAATTCCTTTTCCGTATGAGCAGCTGATAAAGAGAAGCGAATTCGCGCTGTACCATCAGGAACCGTAGGTGGCCGGATGGCCACCGCTTCTACCCCTTTCAATTCAAGTGCTTTGCTAAAACGAAGGGCCACTTCATTATCACCAACAATTACCGGTACAATAGGAGAATCTCCCCTACCGACATTAAAACCAGCGTGAAGAAGCGAGGATCGAAACAACTTGCTTAGCGAGAAGAGTCGTTCGCGGCGCCAATGATCAGTTTGGACTAAGGCGAGCGATGTTGAAATACCCGCCACCATAGAAGGTGGTAATGCCGTCGAATACATGAGCGGTCTAGCCTTGTTAATTAGCCAGCGAATTAATGTACGACTACCGCAGATATATGCACCATACACACCAAACGATTTACTGAATGTTCCCATATGTACATCCACATCATGCTGCAGACCGAGCTCAAAGCATAACCCCTGACCTTGTTCCCCGTAAATCCCCCCGCTGTGCGCTTCATCTACCATCAACATCGTTCCATACTTGCGTTTGAGCGCAGCCAGCTTACATAAGGGAGCTGCATCGCCATCCATTGAGAAGACGGCATCCGTAACAATCAGCTTGCGCTTTTTATCACGATGTTTATTGAGCAAAGCTTCCAAATGCTCCATATCGTTATGTCGGTACCGAGCATGCTCCGCGCGGCTCAATACAATACCGTCGACAATACTCGCATGATTTAACTGGTCGCTGAAAACCACATCGTTACGACCCACAAGTGCACTAATAACACCGGAATTAGCCATATATCCATTTGCAAAAACAAGTGCCGCTTCACTCCTCTGCCAATGGGACAGCTCTTCTTCAAGACCTCTATAAGGCAATCGATTGCCTGTCACAAGACGTGACGCTCCTGAGCCGCTTCCTTCGGTAAGAAGCGTTTGGCGCATTGTTTCAATAATTGCAGGATGTTGGGCTAGTCCAAGATAGTCATTAGAGGCTAGATTGAGCAGCAATTGTCCTCCTCTAGTCGTATAACCAGGACATTGCGGAGCTGGAACGCTGTCACGTAAATACCGCTCTAGTGAAGCATCATGTAATAGCTCAAGTTCTTTTTCCATCCAGTTCATAATCCGTACCACCTTAAAGGGCATTCATTAAAATTTAAAGAGCATTTAACTCAATCTCAAAACCCAAATCTTCAATGATTTGATGATCAGCCGATATATCTTGACCTGCAGTTGTTAAATAATCACCTACAAAGAGTGAGTTGGCAGCGTATAGCGACAATGGTTGCAACGTACGAAGGCTAACTTCGCGACCGCCCGCAACACGAATCTCTTTAGACGGACAGATAAACCGAAACAATGCCAGCACCTTAAGCCCTTTCATAGCCGGGGTGCGCTCTGCTTCTTCCAAAGGCGTTCCAGGAATAGCATTCAAGAAATTAATCGGAATCGAGTCGGCATCGAGCTCACGGAGCGCATAAGCCATCTCAACAATTTCCTGATTACTTTCACCCATACCGATAATTACACCAGAGCAGGGGGACATGCCATGTGCCTTTACCTTCTCCACGGTTTCAACACGCTGTTCGTAGGTATGTGTAGTCGTAATAGACGAGTAATTATTCTTACTTGTGTTCAAGTTATGGTTGTAACGGTGTACACCTGCTTCTGCTAAACGTTCGGCTTGACCGTCCTTCAAAATCCCGAGACATGCGCATATTTTCAACGGCATCGTTGCACGTATTTCTTCAACCGCATTTACGACTTGGTCCAGTTCCTTCTCCGTTGGGCCTTTCCCCGAAGCTACAATGCAGTAGGTTCCTGCTTTTCGTGCCATAGCCTCACGTGCTCCTGCAAGAAGCGTATCTTTGTCGAGCAGGGTGTATTTTTGTACAGGCGCCGTCGATATGATGGACTGTGAGCAGTAACCACAATCTTCGGGGCAATGTCCACTTTTAGCGTTAATGATCATGTTCAGCTTCACTTTTTTGCCGTAAAAGTGTTGTCTGACCTGAAAAGCAGCTTGCATCAAGGACAGTATGTCATCGTTATCTGATTCAAGAACAGCAAGTCCTTCTTCAATCGTTAAACATTCACCCATAAGCGCTTTCTCGGCAAGTAACGACCACTCTATTTTCGATTTCATTATTGTCATTTCACTCATCCTCAATTTGTTTGAATGGTTAGTGCCTGTGCGATCGTTTCCAATTCAATCTTTTCTCGAACCACATGGATCAGTGATACCTTATTTATTTCGTCCTTCAAGTAGGGGAAGTGTCCGAGAAACTTGATGCCGCTATAACGTTCAATCAACGCTGCATTGGTTGCCACACTCGGGTCGTCATACCTGTCAATTGATTCTTCATCGTTGCAAATAAAGCCTATAATCGGCACCCCATGTTGTCGTAGATAAGATACCGTAAGGAGCGTGTGATTAATCGTTCCAATAACCGAACGAGCTACGATCAGAGCTGGAATCCGAAGCTCAGAAATCAAATCGACCATGAGTGAATCATCGGTCAGTGGAACAGCTACGCCCCCGGCCCCTTCGATGAGTAACGTTTCGTAACGATGCAATAGATCTTCACCTGCAGCAACTAGCCCCTGTAATGACAAGGTCACCCCCGCGTGTTTGGCTGCCAGTAGCGGCGTAAGCGGGGCTTGGAAAGTGAATGTCGCTACCTCCTCCGGCTGCTCATTTAGTCCGGTATATAGTAGTAGACGCTCAGCGTCAGTAGCTCCGCTACCAAGTAACTCACCGGACTGCACAGGCTTCCAAATACCGACATTCATATTTTCGGCGCGAAGAGCAGCGGTAAGCGCCGCAGTTACAATGGTTTTGCCGACGCCAGTGTCCGTACCGACCACAAATAATCCACGCATCAACTTCATAGAATGGATTCTCCTTCAGTGACGCTGAGAATGGCCTCCACCAAAATATCCGTCATAGCATCAAGCTCAGCCTCTGTACTAACTAGTGGAGGGATGAATACGATAACATTGCCAAGCGGTCTCGTTAGCATGCCAAGCTCTCTAGCCTTTTGGGTTACGCGAACACCGATTCGTTCGGCCCAATCGTACGGTTCACGAGTAACCTTATTGCGTACGAGCTCAATTCCAATCATCAGTCCCTTCTGCCTAATGTCACCGACATGCAAAAAATTATGTAAAACTGCGAGCTTACGCTCTACGAATGATGCCTTTGATCGTACTCCTTCAATGATGTTGCGCTCTTCAAACAACTTCAGGCTAGCCAAAGCAACGGCACAACCGAGTGGATTACCTGTGAAGGAATGACCATGGAAAAATGTTTTTTGCTCTTCGTAATCCGCATAAAATGCGTTGTATACCTCGTCTGTCGCAAGCGTCGCTGCCACAGGCAAATAGCCACCTGTAAGGCCTTTTCCGATTACCATCAAATCAGGTGATACATCTTCAAGATCACAAGCAAACATAGCGCCTGTCCGCCCAAAACCTGTCGCCACCTCATCCGCAATGAATAGTACACCATACTTATGGCAAAGTGCTGCCATCTCAAATAAACAGCCTTCTGGCATAATAATGATGCCACTAGCACCCTGTACAATCGGCTCCACAATGAGAGCTGCGATTTCATCCGCGCTGGTCTCAAGTAAATGATGCAATGCCGTTAGCGTAGCTTCCTCTGCTTCCCGTTCACCGCCATTATGGCGGTAAGCATTTGGATATGGAATGACATACGAAGGAAACAGCATAGGGCGAAACACTTCATGATAAAGCGGAATAGCACCTACGCTAACCGCTCCAATTGTATCTCCGTGATAGGCTTGATTCATCGTAATAAACTTCGTTTTATCCTCATACCCTTGGTTTTTCCAATATTGAAACGCCATTTTGACCGCAATTTCAACACCCGTTGCTCCAGAATCAGAGTAAAACACTTTATTTAATCCTTTAGGGGAGATCCCTACCAATTTCTCTGCAAGTTCAATTGCAGGCACATTAGCCATACCAAGAAGGGTAGAATGCGCAACACGTCCTAACTGATCCGTGATCGCTTGATTTAGTTCAGGTACGTTGTGCCCATGGACATTAAGCCATACCGAGGAGAAGCCATCATAATAAGCACGCCCACTGACGTCATATAATTTGATGCCTTCGCCGCGTTCGATAATTAGAGGATCGACGTTATTGTAGTCTTTCATTTGAGTAAATGGGTTCCATAAATGTTCCTTATTGATCGCAGAAAGTCGTTCATAATGCGTTGTCAAAAGATATTACCACCTTTAGCTTGCTACATTCTATTGTTAACCTGAAATATTTTATTTTGGTTAACAATAGAATGTAGCAATTCTATCAGACATAAATTTTCCTGTAAAGAGTATTATTTGATTTAGAGTCAAGCGAGTTCCATATACTCATCGGAAACGACAAAAAAGCTCAGGCATTTAAACAGCCCGAGCTTCTACTTTTTCTATTGGTCATGAATGGATGCTATCTGCTTCGACATTGAACCCTTTAAACATCTCCAACACCCTGTCAACCTCATCCGCCCCACCATAAAAACGCACTTTCCCATCTTCTATATACATTAAGCTATCCTCTTCTGACTGCTCAATTTCCTCAAGTAAATGTGTGCTAATGATCATGACGCTATGAAAAGAAAGTCTGCGTATTGTCCGCCTAAAAAATAACTTCTCTTGATTATCCAACCCTTCAAACGGCTCATCCAAAATACAAATCCGAGGCTGATTAATGAGCGTTTGAATCAATCCTACTTTTTGCAATTGCCCCCCAGAGAGCGTACGCAGCTTTCTTCGTTTAAGCTCATACAAACCGCTCTCCTTCAACCACTTCTCTATTGTAGATTTTACAAGTGCGCGAGGAATACCTTTATGAAAGGCCATATACGTTAAATATCTTTCGATTGTCATATCCGAATGACCACTAAAGTGCTGTGGCATGAAGCCAATCATCGTTCTAACTTCCTCGGTACTAAGCGGTTTTCGATATCTTCCTACACCCTCTTCATTTATTAACTTTGTATAAATCAGATTCCCTTTATCTGAGTTAACTGCAGTTGCAACGAGTTTTAAAAGTGTGCTTTTCCCAGCGCCGTTTCTTCCAACCACATACGTAATTCCTGTCGTAAAGGTACAAGTCATATCATCGATAATTTTCTCTTTATCTTTCATGTAATCCACGTTATTTAACGTAATCCTCAAGCTCATATTTAGTCCCTCGCTAAATAATTCCGTAGTAATATACTGCTTAGCATAAGGCCAGAGAGTCCAAGAATAACAACATTTGTGAATACGAAATGTTCATTCAAAGGCAGCTGAAAAATAGAAAACGATTGGAGCTTCTGATCAAACAATACCTGACTAAGCCAAATAAATAATGTGATGATTATGCCCGCCTTATGTCCAAACCACATTGCACTTATAAATCCAACTACTCCAAAGAAGAAGATAGGTGTAAAGGAACCGTATAAATACAAGAGTGAGCTTGCTTTCCCCATAATGATAAAGCTTAATGGCAGCGTCATCGCTAATTGCAATCCCATGACGATAATGAATCGAGCAAACATTTGGTGAACCAAGGAATAATAACTTAACTTTTCGATGATGTCATTCCCATCATTTTTCGAGCGAAATGCGTAGCCCATTACAGCAATAATGATGAGTGTAATCCACTTCATCCAAGCCATAAAACCAGTCATTTCATTTTGAGTGCTCACGTTGATCATAATGGACATTGCGAGCATCACGATTCCTGTTAACCACCAGCTCGTCGACCCATAAAAATTCCATTGGGATAAAAATAAACTCGCCACTTTAGAAGACATAGATTGAGAAGCTTGCCTCACTTCCAGCTCAGCCCGTAAATCGACTGGCTTTGTCTCATCCATCTGTTTTATTTTTTCTATTAAACGAACGGTTTGCTCTCTTGTTGGTTCTGGGGCGGTGAAACGGTCTAAACGGTTTTTCCATTCTTTTTCTAAACGTGACAGCTCTTGGTCTTCACGATCTTCACTCATTTACACCCACCCCTTTTCTCTCATCCTCTTTTATTATTCCTTCCAGATGCTTTAATCCTCGTGAAATTCGGGTTTTTACCGTATTAAGCGTAATATCTAATGCTAAAGCAATTTCTGCATATTTCAAATCCTGAAAAAATCGCAAATATAGCACCGAGCGATATTCAAGTGACAACTGGTTCAAGGATTCCACCATCCATTTTCGTTCAAGCTGTCGATCGATGATGTGATGGATTTGCCCGTTCTCTTCTAAGTCTCTATCCGTAAAAAACTCACGTTTTATATAAGCCTTCTTCCAATAATCTTTACAGCTATTTGTTGCTATTTTGTACATCCAAGGTTTGAACTGCTCAGGGATGAAGCCCTTTTTTCCTTGCTGGTAAATTTTAAGAAAGGTCTCCTGAACAATGTCTTCTGCTAATTTCTCATCCTGCAACAATCGGTATACATACCCATATAGGGGTTTATGATACCGGAAAACAAGTGTATCTAGAGCCGAGTCATTACCTAATGACAGCTGGCTCATATATTCCTCATCTTGCACTCCTGTACCTCCCTATCTTCAGACTTACTTTCGGTTGAAATGCAAAATAGCTAACCATGATAAAACTACCCCAAGACTAAAATATAAAAATCGATTATATAACATCAACTGATGATCCTTTAAAAATAGCGATAATTGTCCCCCGTTTAAAGCCAGCATCCAGAAGAACAAACCAGCAAACAGCCCTCCAAGAGAATGACTCCCTATTGTCGTAGCAAGGACTACAATTCCACCAAGCCCTATATAAACGGGTATAGAAAACAGAAGCCCTTTCCAAACCATACTGCCGCCAAGCGGCGTTAATACGATCGTCACGATACACAACAATCCAAAAAAAATAAGTGATGACAATAGCAGCCTTTCAACAATGATCTTCCATCTTGAGATCGGATAAGTAATCAACTGTCCATAAAACTTAGAATCGAAATCAATGGAAAAGCACCACTGTATAATAAACACATACAAAAGAGTTGCTGCCTTCTCATACACTACACTTGTAAAAAAAGCGATCCTATAAGACTCAAACAGATAAATGAAATATACAGCAATTGGAATGAGCAGCATGACAACAATGGCATGTAACGATGTAAACCAAAGTTTCAACCAAAGCTTTAGTCTGATCGATAGTCCACTCATTGGCTTTTTACTCCTACATAGCTTTCTAATTCAGTTGCTAAATCAAAATTAGCTTTTTCTTCGAGTGCATGGTATTGTGTGAACAGGTATTTCACTACTTGTTGAAACTCCTCTTCCCCTTGCTCATCATAACGATTCATGATGTCTAATAGATTAGCTGCTTCTGAAGGCATTTCAAATTGAAACCCTTGAATATTTTGATTATACCAATCATCAAATCCATTAGATCCAGTCTCGATCTGAAAATGATTGAATAATGTCCATACGATCGCCATTTGCAACAAATGCTCATTCTCACCCAATGATGGGTTTCCATCTATTAGAACACTACCAAACATATAAGGCATAAAAGAAGTATCCACATACTTGATATCATCGACATTCCATGCAATAAATTCCTCACCAAAAGCAACTTGTGTCAGGTTTCTATGATCACGATTCAATATATAAATGACTTCAGGCACTATTGGAATCTCAAGCCACTTTTCTATATAATTCCACCATTCCATATATACTTCCGTCGTTTTCCGGGCACCAGCCAGCACTTCCGGATGTCCTACAACTCTAGTTTGTTCGACCATTACTTCCTCAAGATTTCCGCCGATCAGAGACAATCCATATTGAGATACTCCTTTATAGGAGCCATCTTCTAGACGTGGTATGGTAAGGGAAATGGGAATACTATCTCCCTTATTCCTAATCGTAACGGTAAACTCTGTTGGGTAATCCTCTACAAGCTCACCATTCCTTAGTTCAAATCCCACATAACGCTTATTAGGTAAATTATTACTGCTTTTCGCTAACTGACGTTCACCGATTAATGGATACCAGCCCGCCTCCTTAGGAAGGTAGATCCGATCAGATGCAATAAAGGAATGCTCCAATAACCCATCGTAACGATATTGCTGCATATTCCCCTTATAATTTAAGTTCAGATCGAACTGTTCTCCAGGCTCAATCTTGTCAGCAAAATGAACAGTTAGCAGATCATCTTTCCGAGAGCAGGTAAGCTCCCTATCACTCGAACAATCCGTTATCTTTAACTGGTTATGCAAGGTAAGAGATACCTCGTTAACAGAGACATCCCCATTATACTTAATCGATAACTGACTATTGACTTCAATCTGGTTTTCGGATGGGAACTGTACATTTAGATTCGTACGCTCCATTGAAAAATTGGATTTTTTATTATCTGATTTTTTATCGTAAAATGAAGAAATCCCCTCAAATCCTGCTGTTAAGTATTGTTTCCCTGTATGAACAAATTGCTCAAGTGCGCTATTGTATTGTGTATAGCGAATTCCACCCACTACGACAGCAGGGATAAATAGAATAACCATCAACGTGAGTCCCATGTTTTTTTCTATTTTCAATCTACGAAAGGGGCGAAAGAACAGGCACGCTGCAGCTATTAAGATAATACCGAGCAATATTGCAGCAATTTGGTGTAAAATGACTCCTTCAAATACGCGATTGATTCCCCATATGCCTTCAAATGGTGAGGCGATAAACATAACGTCATATAAGCTTAGTAAGTTTAACCTCGGGTTAACAGGCGCGAATCCGTAACTATTTGATTGAAGCAATAAAGTTATACCCAGCAAGACAGGTATACAGAAATAAGCGAACCTATTATTAAGCCATATACCGAACAAAAATCCTAATGAAACAAGTAAAAAGATTGCACCTTCCAACTGAAAAAATAAAAAAATTAAGTTTTTAATCCCATCAATCGTACTCATACTTCCAGTTGAAAACCATATTCCTTGAATAAGCAACGTTATGATTGTAATACAAAAACCATACGTTTGAGCGACCAGCCATTTTCCAAATACCCACTCCATATTTTTAACCTTATAGGTGACAACTAAAAATTCAAATTCACTTTCTTGATCTTTGCCAGCCATATAGACAGATAGTAGACCTACCATTAATAGGTTCAACATCACTATCCACTGAAAGCTATTATAGAAAACAGCAGCAACTTCCTCATAATGAACAGATTGCTTTTCGTACGAGAAAATAACATAACCCCAACAAATCAAAGTGATAATAAACGGGAGCGCTAAAAATTTATTGCGAAATAATAAACGCATTTCATTGTCATAAATAAGCTTGATCATGTTCATGAAATCACCCCATTAATCGCTGCCATGTAGCCATCTTCAATGGTTGGCTGTACAACCATAGCATCAGCACGTGGAGATTCTTTTGAGATGACTCGGAAAATGACATCGTTTAATTCCCTTCTACTAGAAATAACCAAGTAATTCTTTTCAATATGATCGTACTCTGTGTAAGGCACTTGAAGCTCCCAAATATAATTAACAGCCTTTTGGGCCAGGCCCGTAGTCGTTCCTTGATAGAGCACATTACCGTTATTTAGAACCGCTAATTTTTCACAGCTAGATTCGATATCACTAATAATATGGGTGGATAGTATGATCGAATAATCTTTACTCAGCCTCTCTATTACATTACGGAATCGAATGCGTTCGGATGGATCAAGTCCCGTAGTCGGTTCATCTAAAATGATGAATTTGGGGTTTCCGAGTAATGCTTGTGCAATTCCAAGTCTCTGTTTCATCCCCCCAGAGAAGCTTTTTATTTTTTTATTAGCATGTGGCAGAAGATTTACTTCCTCCAATAATCGCTCCACTTGTTTGGATCGTTCTTGATGATTAACAATCCCTTTCATCGACCCTACATAATGCAAAAACTCTCTGCCAGTAAACTGTAAAGGCGGATGAAAATGCTGCGGCAAATAACCAAGTATCCCTCGAACCTTGTCCCCTTCCTTCGCTAAGTCAAAATCATATATCGTAACTTGACCTTTTTCATAAGGAAGGATCGTGCTAAGTATTTTCATTAAAGTCGTCTTGCCTGCACCATTGGGTCCTAGTAGACCAAATAATCCTGTTTCAATTTGCAGATTAATATCGTTTAAAGCTTGGAAGCTTTTGTAGGTTTTATTTAGTCCTTCTATTTTGATATTGTACATCTGTTTTTCTCTCCCCGGTTCAAATTTCTAATCTTAACACGAATATGGGATCGATTTTGTTTCGCTGAGAAATTATTTTAATAAATTAGGTTAAAACCGAAATCAGTGTTTGATGGATAGCTGAGAGATGCTGCACAAGTTTTGACTGTATTTGATCCAACCAAAACTACCTCCAACACGTTGTATTTGAGCTTGGCTGTATTTCATCCAACCTAATCGTCCATATTCTACTTATATGGTCTCCAGCGGCTCATTAGATTGGATGTTTTACATTCAAATTCATTTGTAGATGGAATAGTAAACTTTTGAATGGACAATATCCAATCTAATTTTTTTGAGACTACGCTATTACTATTAGTCAGATTCAACGATTAATTTACCAAGCAATTAGCACATTCTGTGGACAGTCCAGTCCCTAAATGGTTCCCTTTCATAGAATAAGTATCGAAATAAGAGGAGGTAGAACTAATTTGAACGAAATGTATCATTTAAGCAGGAGGCATATGAATTGTAGAGTTCGTATTCATAATTGCTATGGACAATGCTTTGAAGGTGTTATCTGTGGCGTGGATAGCAACAATGTTTATTTACGGACATCTGGTAGAATGCGTACATCGGGGAAAGCTCAGATCTCGCAGTGGTTCGGAAATGATATTCTAGCATTATCTTTGTTTACCCTTCTTGCAATAGCTTTGATTTAATGTATATAAATAGACAGATAGAAAAGACAGGAGCGAATCAAGCCCCTGTCTTTTAATTTCGATAGCAGCAACTGATGCAGTCCTTTCAATTCAAATAGTTTCAAGCAGATCCCTCTGACTTATGAACATCACCTTTCAGTACAAAACCACATATTTTCATACCGGCATTAATCAAGGTAGCCCTTGATCCAGCATTCGAGACATTACAGCGAGCAGCAGGTACCCTTCCTGCCTGATAGCACTGTTTTTTCAATTCCTGTATGATAAAACTGCCGTATCCTTTAAGCCTGTAATCTTCCTTAACTTCCATGTAAAGATCTGCAAATGGAATATTGTAATGGAGCATGAAGCCTCCTGTAGCAATAATCTCCCCACTCTCCTCTAGTACAAATTCACCTACCGGTTCTCCTTTGTGCTCGAAAATATCATTATCTTCAAGGCGTGATCGAAAAATAGCTTTAGGTTTACTATGTTCGGAAGTCGAATGGTCTTCGAATAGTATGGCGTCTGCATTGATGTTCTGGCCGAATAGATAAAGCTGAGATGTTAATAAAAGGTCATTACTCTGGCATTCGATATACTTTGCTTCTGAGGCTGTAAGTAGCTCTGAAAAAATAAGGTGTGACATTTTTCTATATGGAGGAATTAGGTAGAACTCAAAAATGGCATCCCTGTCGGTCAATTGTTCCCAACCTTTTACGGAACCGTAACCAACGTGGATTTCATTCACAGTAAGCAGGTAGGAGTCCGACCAATTACGTTCATGACAGGCATTGAAGCGGATCTGGAAATTGTTCTCCTGCAAGAATAATAAGCGGAACGATTGAATTTCCTTCAATGTTGTTTTATAAACCTTTATTTCCATAGTCATCTTATCACCCTCCGTTATTACTCCACATTCATTAACTTCTTTAAGGTGACAATATCGTTAACCGAAACTAACTGCTCAAGATTTTCAAATATTTTCATCTCATCCCAGTTCCACCATTGAAGCTCCAATAATAATTGAATCATCTCATCACTGAAACGCTTCTTAATAACATTTGCAGGATTGCCGCCAACAATTGTATATGGTTCAATATTCTTAACAACAGTTGAGTTCGAAGCAACAATTGCACCGTCACCAATTTTTACACCGGGCATAATGGTTACATTTTGTCCCAGCCAAACATCATTACCAATTACGGTATCGCCTTTAAAAGGCAGCTGTTCTTTTGATGGAGTGACCTTTTCCCAACCTCCAGCAAAAATATTGAAGGGATATGTTGTTAAACCATCCATTCGATGATTCGCACCATTCATAATAAAAGTAACCCCTTCAGCCAGGGCGCAGAACTTACCGATAATCAGCTTATCACCTAAAAAGTCATAATGATGCTGAATATTATTATAAAAATTGTCTGGCGAGCTCGTATTGTCGCTGTAATAGGTATAATCGCCAATCTCAACGTTTGATCTACTTGGTAGATTTTTAATGTAACAAACTGTTTTAATATTTTCATTAGGATATAGATTATTTTTATTCGGAGCTATCGTCATACTAACACTTCCTCTCTTATATAAATAACCCTCAATTATATTATATAGTCTTCTTTTAAAATACTGTACATTTCTATAATAAATCATCGATAATTTCATTTTTTTCAACCCAGTTCACGTTACCTATCATTGAGCATCTCCGACTCGCAGTGAAACTATAAATTCACGCATCTGTTCCAATGCCAGCAAGCCTTTTGCTTCTGCACCTTTGGCTTCTTGGAGAAGTTGGACAGCTTTATCGATATTTTGCGCATCTGTGGGTTCTCCACCACCGGGGAAAGGAAATAGTTCGGCAAGACCTTGCAGCGCAGCAGCCGCCGTTTCATAATGAAGAACGGCATCACTGACGCATGGCCTATCATAATCCTTAAATTCTTCCTTTAGTCCTCGTAGAAATTGTACGGCAAATTGTCGTAATTCTGAATAAACCGCAATGTTATAGGCATTAAAGAACGGAACCACTTGTAGCCCGTGATAGGCTTCGATCCATGCATCATAAGCAGCGAGTCCTTTGGTTAATTCTCCATCACTATGTTTTATAGATTCCGTCGTGTAACCATGCTCCAAAATCATATCCAACATATTAGATAATGCTGTTAGTCGGTCAATTCCGTTAGGCTCATTTATAGCAATAAGACCGATTTCTGAAGTCTTTCCCTTTCCTAATTGATCGTAAGCGAGGGGCGCCTCTTTCAGTTTATCTAATGCATTAAGCTGTTGCTGGTTATCATCGTATCCATACACTAATCCGAACTCAGCATGGAATAAATCCCATATAATAGTTGGAATGCCTTTATCAATAGATCGGTGAATCGTGTTAAGAACGTCGGCTATGATGGCTGGTTCAACGGGAAGAAAACTTAATACTTTAAAGTCAAAACCAAGATTGGACAAAGCTTGCGGAAAATTCTCTTCACCTGCAAATATGAACGGACCACCAATATGAACCGTTTCTTTAATAATGTTTAAACAAAATGCATACCCCGTCAGTGCATTAACTTCCGCAAGTGAAACTTCCTTCTTATCGGTATACTGCAACATACCCCATATGCAGTAGGTTACCGAAGGTCTGGATCCCAAAAAGTGGCTGTCACCTATCCGTTCTGTATAAATAGCTGGTCGTTTTAATGATTTCTCTGTCATACATTTTTCCCCCTTCACAGGATAAGATATTTGATGCCATGACTTCTAAATAGTTCTAGTTATATTTTGGAAATCCTCTTCACTTCGTGTCTTCACCCTCTGTTATTTGGACTCCACATGTGCCGAGTGATTTTTTATCGGCTAAAAGGGAGTCCTCCAAAAGCATGTGATGATTATCATCATATCGCTTTTGAAGGACTCCCTTTTGATAGTTTCATCCTGGCTTTCGTTACTTGCGAGCCAACTTGGTAATACCGCCAAAAATTAAGCCTGTTCTAATGAGAAATGAAGCGTGATTTCCGTCTTTGCATCCTTGCTGATCCATTGCGCGAGTCGATAGTTACCATTTCGATTCGGCATTAGCCCAGGAAGAAGCTCTAGTTCCACCTCGTTAGATTCACCATCAGGCTTAATTGAATAGATTGCATTCGAATAACAGACCAAGAGCTTATTCCCCTCAATGCGGATGACCGTCTCATCGGTTCCGTTAGACACAAGAACCGGAACCGTTACCCCAATTGCGGATAATTCCGCATTCTCTGCTGCGTCCACAGTCCAGGCTGTTGTCACCCCTTCTTGTGCAATCCGATAAGTTTCCGTGATCGCCGCTACGCCTTCGATACCAGGTCTTGGCAACATATCAGAAACGGCTCGCAAATAGGCTGGATGCAGATTATCATCCGGTGTACGCAAATCCATATCATTTAAAAGCTGAAGTCCCGTAGATTCGTAACGTATTTTGAAGGCTAACGCATCGCTACCTTCGCCCTCACTCTCAAGCAAAGCTTTCCAATGTAGTTTTTCAGGATTCGTTGGCTCCCCGTCCGCATTCAAGGAAGCAAATGTTTCGTGCTTTCTTCTACCAAAGTCAGCTAACCTGTGCCAGACACCATGTCCATCTCTCCAGGTCAGACCGATAGCTGCTGGCGTATGTGGGCGTGGAATGATTTGTTTGGCCACAAAATAATTCAAGTGAATATTGCCGTTGAGCCCAGCTATCCCCATTGAGAGAGCCGTTTCCTCTAGATAATTCTCTTTATGGAGCCGTACCCATCCGGTTGCGTCATGACCCATCTGTGCAGCCGTATCCATAACGAGATGATAAGCACCTTGTCGTGGTCCCGTAGTGGCATAGATCCGGTTAAAGGACTCAATTGGCACCACATATCCACCCAAATCAGCCGGTGTTGCCTTTTCAGATATGCTTTCATCAGCAATTTCATAGCACGAAGCTGCAATTTGGGCAGCATATAAGCTGTATGTTGAATAATAGGCATAGAACTCCCACCCGTTTCGAAGCCCACTATCGAACCGATTTTTCAACAAACGAAATTCAATAGGATCCTCTATCCAACGCAAAATGGATTGTAGCGCTTTTCGTGCAGCTCGCTTGAAGACACCTGCCCATTCTTGCTCTCCTTCTTTGGCATAAAGAGAGGCTTCTCGTTCACATAGATTAGCAAAGGTCAGTTCATTCCAAATAATCTGGTTACTCCTGCCTCCGCAGCTCGTTCCCCCGGTGGTAGACTGCATAAACAACATCGTTTGGGCACCTTTTCGAAGTTGTCTTTCTAGAAATGTCTTCCATTCACCGTTATAACCGGCATCTATTAACCCGCTAAGCTGTTGACGTGCAGCCAAATCATAAGCAACAGGGATATTTGGATCGCGGTATAACCCTTCACGCGTAAAACGCGTCATTTGCGGTTTCAAATATTTATCGATGAATGACATTGAATCCGTGAACCCTTCGTTTAGCCTCATCATTTCCCCATGCATGGCATATGTAGCCCAATTACGAATGGTACGAATGTCTGGAAAAGTTCGAAGCGTTTGGCAATACGTTACCTCAGGCTCAACGTTGGACAAACTCGCTTTCCAAGCATCTCTCCGCTCCGTATCTACCATCGGCGCTAGAAGTTGATAGGCCCGAACCAGCATGTGCGTAGTGAAATCGGCATGATCGTCAGGGACTTTATTCTCACCTAAACAAGTGCTGGCCCAGTCCATCGCGAGCAAAATCTGTTCTTTGAGATCCTTGCAACGATCGTTGGCTAGTAGAATAGCTCCGGCTTTAACAAACGAAGCGGATGCATATTCGTGTTCTTTACCATCGCCGGGATCCAATATCCCCCCGTACTCACTCAAAAATGGGGCGAATTGACGAACTCGCGCTTCGGAAAAGTCCAAATAAATGTCACGTGTTAATCCGGTTTCTTCGAGACCATCTAACTTGCTTTTTTCTTTAAACTCATCGATGACGTGTTGAATAGGGTTTAACCCGGATAAACTTTCTAAATAGTCCAGTTCGTTTACTGTAAACATGCTGTACCTCCTATAAAATATGTCCTAGCAATCAACCTATTATTTGGATGGTCAATGAACCATTGATAGCCAAAGCAAGCGTGATCGACTTCATCCGCCCAATCAAAGTCCTGATTCTTACCTTTCATCGAAAGCGTATTCGGTTTACAAACTTGCAGAACTTTTGTATTAGTAATTAATATGTAGAAGTCATTAGAGCCAGTGGGAATTCACTGACTCTAATGGATCTAATGGATCTACTATATTTGCTTTAGCTTTTTATAGATGAATTTTCACTTCTACTACCGACAAATCCTCAAGATCGATTCTAACGTCTGTTAGCATCGCCTCACGTTATTCCAAAATTTTCTTCGCAATGGCCGCAAGGTCCATTATGTCAATTACTTTATTATCGTCGATGTCAGCCGTCTTGATCAGATTCCAATCCGCACTCTTATCGTCTTTGCCGTAATGAGCGGCTGCGAACGCAAGATCACCGATCGTGTACTTATTGTCCCCATTCGAATCACCCGGCAATCCAGGAGGAATCGTTACTTCAATGTTTAAGGAAGCGGATTGCGCTGCAAACTCTTCTCCCTGCCCGTCGCCAAGAAGAGCTTCGGTTACTGTAATCATACCGTTAGTCGTTTGACCAACGCTTTTCGCTTTGAATGAAAGCCGCACAAGCTCAGCACTCCCGGTTACCGCATGATTCGCTCCTTGGCTGGCAAGAATCATCCTGACTTTTCCAGGGCTAGACTTCTCCAACAAGATATCCACACCTGTTTTCATCGCCGTAGACGAGACATACTCGACAAGAGCTGTGTCGTATTCAATCGTGATGTCCTGTCCATAAACGTTCGAAGTAATATTGCTTAGACCAAAATTTACAGTGAAAGGCTGCCCTGCTAGTACTGTGCTTGGTCCGGTTAAAACAGCTGTCGGCTTTTCTTCTTTCATATGGACCTGCAGTGTAACGGTAGCGGTACGGCTGCCATATGTCGCCGTAATAACGCTTTCGCCCTCTTTGAGCGCTGTAATCAAGCCGCCGGCTGTCACTGTTGCGATATCGGTTTGACTACTAATAAATTGTGAGCTGCCCGTCACATCAACCGGCACATCGCTTTCTGGAAGGAAGGCGGATACTTGCACTTGCTTCGTATCACCAATACTTAGTTCTCCAAGCTCCCCCAGTTCGATGCGCTCATAAGGCGTAATGACTCTAACATCATCGAAAAAGACGTTGGATACTGCATCCCCTTGCCACAAATCACCCAAGGAAACTAAGTTGAATGCGGTCACACCCTTCGGGGAGGCAACGAGATTACCGTCGATATACATATCCACATGGGTCCCTGAACTGTAATCCCATTTGAATTCATGCCAACCGGCGGCGCGCGCAACGTTTGTGGCTGTTGTAGCTCCATCAATCCGCTTGACATAATGTGTTGCTGATGCTCGTAATGAAATACCGAGTCCTCTCCAAGCCGAACCACCTAAATCAGTTTTAGCCATTACTTGACTTCCTGAGACTAAATTATCATAAAACCAAAGAGTAAGAATTTTATTGTGATCCTCTTCAAAATTATGTTTAATGGCGACCATGTCCTGGTTCACTTTAAAGCTCTTCTCACCGCTATGTGCCTTTTTCGTACTTGTGGTTGGATTTCCTTTTTCTGTCTCCCAATGGATTAGTCCATCCTCGAATCCGTCAAATCCATCTGTAAAATTATGATTTAATTCATACACTTCAAGTTGGATCACATCGCTTACCGTAATACCATCGACGAGCGCAGTCACAGTAATTTGTGCGTCACCTGGAGCTATCGCACGAACGACACCATTTTGCCCGACTTCGATTATATTAGGATGTTCGCTGCTGAATGTCATATGGCCGTAAGGACTTATATATCGACCGGTCGCCGAACTCCCCATTACCCACAACGTTATACGATCGCCTACTTTGAGTGTGCTCATTGGCGAATACAGAGACACTTGTGCAAGCAAATTGTCATCCTGTGTTCCTTTGTTCAGTCCAATCTTGTCGAACGGTATGGCTTCGAATCCAGGAATTTGGGTGAATACAGGCGCATCTTCGCGAAGATTCCAATTTCCGTTTTCAGAATCAACAAATCCGATATCTTCGCTAGTAATCCAATTGTCTTGAACGAATCCTTTAGCAGCTGCATTCCCCGTAATAGACATTCCACCTGATTTATAAACCACATTTTTTTGTACCGAATTATATTTAGCTTCACAAGGAGCATCAGTCATTACAGTCTCTAAATTCGGAAAATAAGTAAGCCATGGCTCTTCGTTATAAGGTACCTTTTTCAAATTCACTGGCAAAGACCCATCTGCCGCACAGTGATAATAGGCCCAGCCTAATCCACGTTCATCAAGCTGTAGAGAAGCTCTGTTGTTCAGTATGAGATTGTTTTCTACGATATTATTCCGTCCCCCACCAATCAACATGCCGAAGTCGACGTTCGATAAAATATTGCCATAGATCGTGATTCCACTCAACATGTCATCCAGATAAATGCCTATCTCATAGGCACCAGCTGGATTACCAATATTATGAATATAATTGTATCGAATGATAGTCCCCTGTGCAGACCAGTCGCGTCCACCATATATGGCACCTGCATCGCCTGTCTCATTCACGACATTATAAATCTCGTTATATTCAATTATGTGATTGTTACCTGCAAACTGAATAGCTTCATGCGGCGCATTGTAGATCAAATTATTTGCCACACGACTGCCCACACCCTTGATGTTTACAGCTGGAGTATACGTCCGTTGGATCCGACTAAAATCATGAAAGGTATTATTCACTGCATAATGTTCAGCCGATGTTAGCGTCGCACGATCACCAGCGTCTAACAAGATCCCGCCTTTTCCAGTTCCAGAAATTTCACTGTTAGTTACCCCGTTATTATGACCATCGAGGATAGTTACAGCCTTATCTCCGATTTTCAAAAATGTAGAATCTGTAATGACATTGTTCGAGCCGCCATTCATCTCGATCGCTGTTCCCCGCGTTAATCCAAATTTAATCCCTTGGAATGTCGTGTTGGAAACTTCATTCATCGAAACAAGAGGGGCATCCAGTAGTGAAATTTCAATTTCACTATCTTTAAGCTCACTCGGTGGATATAAGTATAATATGCCGCTATTGCGATCCAGGTAATATTCACCCGGCACGTCGAGCTCCTCCAAAATATTAAAATAATAATAACGTTGGCCTTTTTTCACTGAATATACACTAGCCTTCGTTGTGCTTATTTGTTTGGTCACCTTATTAATATCTTTAATTTGCAGCGTTCCATCAGCCCAGTCCCAGAACCAATATCCAAACATCCATATATCGCTGATATCCGCCCACTTGCTTGGTCGATCATCCGTATATCGAAAGGTGGCTCCGTGATCATAGATCGGAGGCAAAGGACGCACGCTGTACTCCTCCCCAGAATTTCGAGGATCTGCCCCCGGGTCATCTAACTGTCCGATTCGGAGAAATCCATCACCAGCGCCTATGTTTGGATAGCGTGCCACCGTTAATACATCTTCATTGAAAAACAGTTCTGGCGGCTCTGGTGCCGCAGGCAACCCGAATCCACTTTGTATAATTTCACCAAAATCAGTAAATCCTTGTGAACGTAAATCGTACTGATAAACTTGATCGACCACTTCTGTCGATAGTCGCTCTCGTATAGACACATCTGTGACAGGTTTGAAATCATTTGTATCCATCGTTGCTCCGCCGAGGATCGATACTTCTTCGCCTGGATATGCTCGATATACGATTGGCGCTTCATCCGTTCCGGAGTCTTCTTCATTCAATTCGAACGAATGAGTGCGTGGATATACCCCTGCGCGCAAATTAACAGTTATACCACCCGTAGGCAATGATCCTTCCGATTTCATCTTACGAATAGCCTCCTGGGCGCCTTCCAAGGAAGCGAATGGCAAATTGATCGTTCCATCTCCAGTCTCGTCGCTACCATTTAGCGATACGTAAAGCTCAGAGCCTGCTGCTCCATTATTGGAATCGCTGCCATTTGCGGCTACGTTAAAAGTCGTTTCTGCAGCTTTCACTTCAGTGTTGGGGGCTGCTACAGACAATGGTACGACAATTAAGGCACTCAACATCAATTTCAATAAAAGATTCTTCCATCTACTCGTCCTACCTTTCATTTACACTCGCTCCTCTTTGATAATCTTTTGTGTTCAAGTTGACCAGAACAATTCAAACATTATAAAGTCGTGAGCCATGCTGCCATACCTTTACTACTTTCCCCCCTTCTTCTAAAACAGAGCTATTTATGCGATAGGAAGCCCACAATCAAGGTCTCATGGGCTAACCTGTACCGCCGCGATATTACATTTCAAAAAGAAACTCGGACATCATCTCCCGTTCCACCTGCATGCGATTCAACACGATTCGATAAAACGGATTTCCTTTTTTATAATGTGAATCTACCAAAATGTGCTCGATCTCCAATTGCCATTGCTCCGGATCGTAGACCAAGGTTACAGTATTCATCTTTATTCGCCCGGCATCAGTCTCCATAGGCAGGACAGAGCTTATGAAAATCTCTTGATAAGATTCAGGTGTTTTATTAAATAAAGCTTTATCCGTAATAACCAACTGCGGCGATTTGTCGACTGGACGAATCCATACAAATTCACGAGTAAGAAGTTCCAATGAAAGACATGCATAAGCTTTCGTTAAATCCATAACAAGGTGAATATGATCAGCCGATATTTGGCTGAATAGAATTTCAGAATGATATGATTTTCCAAAGCCTTGTCTGCAACCATCTACAATCGGAACCGAATGTCCATGAGATCCTGCATTGATCATCTCGTACCGATAGCTGGGCTGGAAATATTGCTTGGTATAGAGTCCAATCCCCAGATCCGCCAATACGTTCTGACCATCGACATGCAGAATAAAATGTCCCAGATCATTATGATTGTGCGGCTCTTCATTATGTCCGCCTTTCACAGCAAAAGCAGTAATTCCACCTCTCGTATCCCTTACTTTAGAAATTACCCATTGATTCCCCGTGAAAATTCGCTCTTGAACTCGCTCTCGGTTATCCGTTGATTCCAACGATTCCGTGTTTGATGATGCCCAAAGCATTCGTCTTGTAGAATCCAACCAATTTCCAGTAACCCGTTCAAATTGATACTCTTTAGAAGGAAGCTGTAGTGATGGTACATACTGTTGTAATCGCTGAATAAGTCCTGTATTGAAGACGACTTCGTCAGGTGAATCGGAGAAATTGACGACCTTGCCCCCCGTTAACATGCAAAATTGCGGGAATTGTGTGATTCGTTCAACCTTCTTATCCGTAAGGAGAGAGATTTGCCCGCATGTACGTTCTTTCAACAATTCTGCGAAATAGACAAAGTAAGAAAATCCAAATTGCCAATAGGCCGGTCCTTCCGGAGTCGCACCTTGTTCGTCAAAGCCTGAGAAGAAATTCCTCAGAACCCCAATCACACGCCATAGCATTCCTGCCAGCCTCTCACTATCTTCGATCATATAGATAGCCGTTGCTCCAATACTTGCTGAGCAAACTGCCGGCCAATTGTTTGTTTTCAATTCCCAGTTTTGCGGAGTGGGGTCATGGAAATAGACTTGAAATATACGCTTATCAATCTCTTCTTTCGCACGATGAACGACCCATGGATGTAATCTATCCTTGAGCAAGTGCACAGTTTCCGCTAAAGTGAAAGCGGTTATACTTGACTCAAGGTCTACTGTTTCACGAGGCGGGACTGATTTATCCCAAATGCCGTTCGGATAATCATTATGGTAGAGTCCAACATGCGCTGGTAAAACCCACGTATATTCGTTACATACATTCCAGATGGCGTTCTCAAGTCCTGTCTTCCATTCTTGCTTATTCTCTGTCATCGCAAGCATGCTGAACGCATGGATTCCCGCATACAACTGATTCCGCTGTGCCTGGAATATTGCTCTATCTCCTGTATCACCAAATAAAGTAAACTCTGAAAAAAGCGGCGATCGGACGGGATTTTCTATCAAGTCTGCTGCTTGCTTCTCCAGAGAACGCCAGAAATCCGAGAAGTTCATATCCTCCCTGATTCGTCTCCAATTATCAGAAGCATTTGCTTCTGCATAAAGTGTACGGGGGAGATGTTGCGTCTCCTCCAACGCGTTCTTAAGCTCCCGAAATGTTAATTGCTGAAGCATTTCATTCATCCTTCCCTTAAAAAAGTAATGGGGAACCATTTCATACTGGATCCCCATTTATCTTATTCAAAGCTTATTTCTGCGTCTGTCTCCATTCGTCAACTTGCTGTTGAAGCTCAGCCAGCACTTTATCGTGACCAGCTGCTTTTCGTTTATCCATCATAGCCTTCAAGATCTTGTCCACATCATCAAGTCCGTTCATAAGAATAGGCGAATACTCGACTGTAATCGCATTCAATTGAGCGATTTCATTTTCAACATTTTTACGATCAAATGTGAAACTAATGGAAGGGTCAATCATAGATGAATCATTCAGATTCTTTGTTTGCTCCCAAACGTCATCCACTTGTCCAGGTACGACAAAGCTATTAAGTTCGTTGCCAAACAACCAGCCAGGCACGGAATACGCATCAGGTTTAATTTCAATACGATTATCTGAAACCTTCGTGTAATCCTGCCCCTCAATACCGAATTTAAGCAAGTTGAACAACTCTTTATTCGTATCAATCAGATTAATTAACATCACCGCACGATCTGGGTTTTTTGATGTGGCGCTAACGGCATTTAACGTACTTGTAACAGCCGATTTACTAATGACGGCTGGACCAGTTGAAAAATTAACAACATCAAATCCATATGATGTTTTAAGTTCGGCATCTATTCCAGGTTTTTGACGGCTATATCTACTAAATACTTTTCCTGCCTTAATTAAAGATAGCTCATCCTTAATCGTAGCAACATCCTGCGGGAAGAAGCCCTTTTCATACCATTCTCTCATCTGCTTAAACTGACTAGTCAACTGCTCAGGTTGGAAATATACTTTCCATGTATTTGTATCCAATGCAAATCCAAATCCGGCTGATCCCTCAAGCAGTGGCGCATACTCCATAAAGGAAGTTGGAATACCTGCTCTAATTGCCGAAACACTTGGCTCGCCATCCTTAATCATCTGGAGGATCGGAGTCAGATCATTCAACGACTTCACTTGGGTAACATCGAGATTATACTTATCGACAAGATCCTTCTTCAACCACATACCGGGTTGGTCACCCATAATTTGATTGTTTGGAATGCCATACGTTTTCCCATCCACCTTAACCGCATCCCAAACTTCTTCCTTAAATAAGCTTTGCAAATCTGGGTATTTCGCCAACATATCATCTAAAGCAACATAAGCACCTTTACTTACATTATTCAAATAGTTATTCGTCCAACTTGCAGTGAAAGAAATATCAAATTCTTCTCCTGAAGACATGACTAACTGCATCTTTTTCTCGTAATCGCCTGGATTGATAAATTTGAATTCTAGCGTTGCATTGATTTTGTCATTGATAATTTCATTCGCCTTCTGCATAACAGAGGCCATATTTTTCGGCTCTGCGCTTCGAATATACCAAACTAACTTCACTGGCTTTAATTCTTCAGCTTCTTGGGTCTCTTCTGGTTGAGCGGTGGCTGTGCTAGTACTGGTACTGCTCGGAGTATCCGTCTTTGACGAACAACCTGCTAATAACATCCCCACAGTCATAATAAAAGTTAAAACCATGCTAATATTGCGTTTTCTTCTTTCCATGTACAACCCTCCATGATTATATGTTTATTTTAAAACTAGAATATAGAATTCTAGTCTTAATTCATACTCAGAGCTAACCTTTTACCGCGCCTACTGTCAATCCTTTGGCAAAGTACTTTTGGAAGAATGGAAAGACAAAAAGCATCGGAGCTATTGCTAATATACACATGGCCATTCTAGTTGATTCTGTCGGCAGATTAGCTAGCATTGTTGCATCCACCTGCCCGCCACTTGTCATATTTCTCAATATCTCTTGGATATTACTCATCATAACCTGCAGTAAGTATTGCAGTGGATACAAGGATTGATTATCGATAAATAGAAGCGCATTGAACCATGAATTCCAGTAGACAAGCAGTTGCATCAGACCAACTGTTGCTAAGACTGGTGTAGATAGTGGAATGATCATTGTAATGTAAATTCTCAGCTCACCTGCACCATCGATTTTGGCCGATTCCACTAGGGAGTCAGGCAGTTGCTTGAAGAAAGTTCGCATCAGAAACATATACCAGATATTCCCGAGCAAAGGAAGAATTAATGCCGCATACGTATTTTGCACATGGAAAAACTTCGTCATTAGTATATAGAAGGGAACAATCCCTCCACTGAATAATGTTGTAAAAAACAAGTAGAAGGTAATAAATTTACTGTATTTAAAACTTGACCTCGACAAGGCGTATGCGCACATGGAGATCATCAATACGGACAAAAGTGTACCTACTGCTGATGTGATCATCGTAACCTTGTATGCATTTACAATGGTTAAGGGATTGTCGAATATATAGCGGTAAGCTTGAAAATCCAGCTTAATCGGTATTAAGCGGTAACCAAAGCTCGAGATATCGTGTTCATTGGACAATGAAATCGCTAAAATGGACCATAGCGGAACAAGAAATAATGCAGATACAGCGATGAAAAACAAATGAATCGGCAGCATGGACAGCCGGTATGACCTAATACGAACCATTCCCTCTCCTCCCCCTTATATTTAAAATAACGAATTGTCGGCATTTATTTTGCGAACTAAGGCATTCGTTCCAAGCACTAGCAGTAATCCTAGAACGGATTTCGTCAGTCCAGCCGCGCTGGACATCCCAATATTTCCAGAATCAATTAATGCTCTGAAAATGTAGGTGTCTACAACGTCCGTTGAACTGAATATGGTCGGCGAATTCATGGGCAGCTGGTAGAACAAGCCGAAGTCGGCTGTAAAGATATGTCCTATCGCCAAGATCGTTAGAATCGTCATAAGTGGATAAAGAAAAGGTACAGAGATTTTGGTAAGAATCTGCCACTTGCTCGCTCCATCGATTTTGGCCGCCTCATAATAGGTAGGATCAATGCCTAGGAGCCCTGCATAATAAATAATTGCGCTGATCCCTATCTCTTTCCACATATTAGCTAGCGGCATTATGTAGATCCAGGGACTCGACTTATTGTACCAATCTACTGTTCCTAATCCGAGATCTGCCAACCATTGATTTAACATCCCGGATCTTGGATTTAAAAAAGCATAGGCCATGTAGGCGACTACTACCCATGATAAGAAATGAGGATAGAACATGACCGACTGATACACTTTGAGCATCTTCTTACTCGTTATTTCATATAGAAGTAAGGCTACAAAGACCGATCCTAGCAAATTAAGAACAATAAACGCTGAATTATATCCTAACGTGTTACGAACGATTCGCCAGAGATCAGGTGACTCAAATAAAAACTTAAAGTTACTTAAGCCAACCCATTCGCTACCTAAGATGCCTTTGTTGAACTGGTACCTTTTGAAAGCGACGATCGCACCAAACATAGGTACATAACTGAAAATAAATACATAAATTACGAGTGGTAAAGTCAAAGCAAGTAAAACTTTGTTTTTGCTGAAATCCTTTCGCCATCCTCTGAGCTGCATAATTCGAATCATCCTCCTTCTGGCATTTATCGTAACTCATGAAGTTTCGATTAAGAAAGATACAAAAAAGAAGAAACGGTTTAAATATGGGGTTTAAATTTTGTGAATGAGTTCAATCTGGGCTAAACCAAGTTCAATCTGGACTAAACCAATTCCAAATTCGTTTCCTTTGAATTATAATAACTATTATTCAACAGGTTATTGCGTGAAGGGAGTGTCTAATGAAAAAGAGGTTTTTTCATACTAGCCAGCTTTATTTCTATAGCATGTTTACTAAGATTACTTTCTTGCTTACTTTAATCATGTTCGCACTCATTTTGTTTCTACATTTCAACTTTACAAGCTACAGTATCGGGCTTATCAATTCGTCGAATCAGAAATTAATGAACCAGATTTATCAAAATGCGCTGCAAATTAATAACTCTGTGAGAACCTACACAACCGCCATTTTTAATAACCCCAATACAGCTAAATTAATGCTAAGTGAAGATATTTCTGTTGTTGATGAGCTTAACAGCATTAAAGCTATCGATATCGCTTTAGGAAGTGCGCCTTTTATTTATTCCGCCTACGTATATAACGGGAAAACGAATACCTACTATGCCATTGGACCGAATACAGTCATTCGGAAAGACCAATTTTACGATACGGAACTCGTTCAAATGTTTAAGGATCCGAAGAGTATTCTGTCACACACAACTTTCCCTAGAAAAATTCCAGTTTCAGATTTAAATCCACAGAAGCTCGAAAATGTATTTTCTTACATACTGCCTGAATATTTTCCTGATAAACAGTTGAAAAACGCGCTTGTCGTTAATGTACGAATGGATTGGATCTTCAATTCACTGGCTTCCTATCAAGATTCTGATTCCTTAAACGGTAATAATATCTTAATCATGGATCATAACGGGAACGTCATTGCGAATTCTGATCAAGAAAAAGACTTGTTCTTAAGCAGCTTGTCGGACGAACCTTCGGTTTCTCAGATATTAAGCTCACCCAATAAATCAGGCGTGTTCAAAGCTGACTTTAGAGGCACTTCATCCATCATTACCTACATTTCTTACGAAACTTCGCCATGGATTCTGGTTAACATTACTCCTTACAAATATATTGCTGGAACCGTAAGCAAAGTGAAAGCGATTACAGTAACAATTGGTTTAGCTATGCTCATTATCTGCCTCATTACGGGCTTCTTACTTTCGAAAAACCTCTATAACCCTGTGCGAAATCTTAGAATGACAATTGGTCGTCTAAATAAAAACCAAACACCGAAACAGGAGCATAACAATGAATTCGAATACATCACGGATTCCATTCAAAGCACCCATTTTCATCTGACCTCTCTAGAAGATTTTCGAAAAACAAATCTTTTCACATTGAAACAGAATTATTTGAAAGATCTCCTCTTGAGTAAAAATATGAAAGAGGTGGACTATGAATCGTTTTTTAAACAGCACAATGTTCACTTTGATCCAAAAAGTAGTATCGCCCTTATTCTGTTCAAAATAGATCATTATGCAGCCTTTCATGCTAATTACAGCTCTAAAGATCAATCCTTATTGAAATACTCGCTTCTGAATATTGCAAACGAAATCGTGCATCCATCCTACCAATGCGAATCCATTGATGCGGGAAGTGATCATGTTGTTACTTTATTAAACATGGAGGTAAATATCGAGGACGAGCGAGATTCCATAACTCATATGGAGCATTTGCAGAGCTTGGTACATGAGATTCAGAGTGTGTATGCCAAATACTGCGCCATAAGCGTTTCAGCCTTTATTAGCGAGCCCGTAGCCTCGATTATGAGCGTTCGCGCCTTATATGAGAGAACACTGGATCTTTCTCATTATCGTATTAAATACGGACATTCGTGCCTTCTAACACAACAATCTATGAATAAGACGAAGTGGTCAGATTTCAATATCAATACCGCCTCTGTACATCATTTCCTAGACTGTATTCAAAAAGCAAAATTAGAAGAGGCTAAAACTGCCTATTGGAATCTGATTCAAGAACTGACAGACTGCAGTTACAATATCATCATGTTTACGTTATCTCATTTGTCCTCAAGCATTTTTAATACGGTGAACCTTATGGAGAAAAATGGAACTGTTTCCTTTGGACTTGATTTCGTTTCTTTTGACGACAAGTTTAAATCCTTTGAAGTGTTCGACCAAATTAATACAGAGTTCATTGCCCTAATAGGGGAGATTGTAGGCAAAATTGAACAAAACCGAAACGAAAAATCGGACATTGTCGTTTCCAACGCAATGCGATTCATTGAAACGAACTATATGGACAATTCCTTATCCTCTAGTATTGTAGCTGATCAATTTAAATTAACTTCTGCTTATTTAGGTAAACTGTTCCGTGAGTATTCTTCTCGATCTATCTCCGAATACATATCTGAAATCCGTTTAGTGAAAGCATCGGAAATGCTCAAACAATCATCGTTGAATGTAGATGAGATTATCGAAAAAATTGGCTGGGAAAACAAAAAACATTTCTTCACCTTGTTTAAAAAGCGTTTTGGAACAACACCTACAGAATATCGACTTAAATCCAAAGTAAGCGATATTCAGAAAACTTCGTAGTCGATCACGGTTTCATTGGCCTTAAAAAATAGCAACAGCCGTCGGAAGACCCCGACGGCTAAAAATTAGATGATTCGATCCATATTACGCCACAGCCGCTGCCCCTCTGGTACGTCTTCCCATGGCTCGAAATGAGGAAGCATCACCTCATGCCAATTGTTCGGAGAATTGCTTGTTGTCAGCAAGCCTTGACGTTTGCTTGTGCTGACCCGAGCAGGTAACTCATGATAGGAGAATAAGAACCTGCCAAGAGAACCGATCACATACGTTTGATTAAAGCTGTCCGGGAATTCTTCTTGCTTCTGATAATGATAATAGATATAGCTCGATGCCATTTCCGGTTTCAATCTAGCAATTGAACCTAAACACTCGGTGATAGGAACGCTTCTGCACCAAGAATCGGTGTCTTTGGGCATCCCGTCATGAAAAACATCGATCATTGGGATCGCAAGCTTGTATATCGCCCCTCTAGAGCCGCCAACCTGATCAGGTTCCAGTGGCCATTTTTCTAAATAACGTTCGAAAGACATCGGCCAATCCCAGGCTGGCATTCTCGAAGCACCTAATACTTCCACATACACACAAACATATAGCTCACAAGAGAACACGGAGACATGCGATAGCCCTAACAATGTCCATTCTTTAAGCAGCGTGTTTGCATTCCCCTTGACGATTTGCTGGAATTCTCTCTCCATCCCTTTGCGAAGTTGAGAGTAATAGAGGAGTCTTTGTATCATGCATCGTTATCCCCAATACCAAAATAAAAGGCCTTGGCATTGTAATTACGTACGCTCGCACGCTCCTTGTCGCTCCACTTCTCAGGAAGCAGCCGCTCGAATAATTGTACAACATCGTTATAGGTGCCAGCCATCAATGCTACCGGCCAGTCACTCCCGAACATAATACGCTTGGGACCAAATCGATCCGCAGTCTGACGAATATAGGGTTCAAGAAGTTTGAGATTCATACCACCTGCGGGTGTGATCATGCCTGACCATTTGCAATACACATTAGGGAAACCGGATAGCTCATCCATGTATGCCGACCAAGGCTCTAATTCACCGTCTCGGATAGGTGGACCACCTAGATGGTTAATAACAGCCTTTAAGTGAGGTAAGCACCTAAGGCATTTAATTACGGTTGGCATATTTTCCGATCCAATCAATAGGTCGATTGTAAAACCATCCTTCTCTAACAGACGAAGATGCTCGATCAAACGATGCGGCACTTCTTCTTTGCACTGCTCGAAGACGGAGCGGTCCAACCTAATCCCAACGAATTTCGGGTTGTTACGGAAATGTCTATATTCGTCAGCGAATGAATCTGCGAACGGATCCAACCACCCTACGACACCTAGGATTCTTTCATCATTTCCTGCCAACTCAAGCAGAAATTCCGTCTCAGCTACTGTCGGTGCCGCTTGTACGGCGATAATTCCACGTACAGTGTCAGCAGTACCCAGCAGATCCGAAGGCAAATAATCTTGATAAAGAACTGGATTACTGGGCGTAAGCCAATGATAATCGCCACGCTCCAGCTTCCAAAAGTGGACATGGCTATCGAAATAGGAAACTTCATCTCCAGTAAATGATTGATCATTAGAAGTCATAGATTGCATTCTCCTCATAATTACTCCCTATACTTGCTTACGGCCTCGAATAATCTTCGCCTTCGCACCTTCCACTTCAATACTCCAAGGTGTATCATAGGTCGGTTGATTCACGTAGCGTTTCATATGCAGCTTTAGTTGAATTCCCGCCCCTTGAGCAAGGGTGACTGGCAGCCATTTTCCATCGAGCTCTCCCTCGCCAACTCTCTGGCCTCTTTGATTATACCTTTCCATATAAGTGAACTGGTGCTCACCGAAGCTGCCAGCTTGTATGATCAATTCGCGTTCCCTGAACGCAGATAGATTCACAAGCGTTAAAGTAACAAACTCATCGCCAAGCATTTCAACCAAAGCACCTACATCCTCTGGAAGACCGCATCGTTTCCGATCTGCATCGAAATAGCGCACTCTAGCATGCTGTAAGCCACCGTGGGAAATATGCATGGGAGCGCCTAACATCATTTGCAATAATCCTTCGAAGTAGACAGGAGAATATTCCTGCCACTGATGAATACTATATGGATGATCCCAATCCCAGCTGTTTGGATCCCCCTCAGGAGATCGAAGCTTCTCCAATTGGATGGAAATTAGCTCTAAATTTTGCTGCAAAATACGCTCTGGATAATCAGGGAATTGCCCACGCATATATAAGTACCAAGGTACTGTATTTGCAATATAATGCTTTGTTTCCTTGCGGGTTACCGCATTTCTTCCAGAAATAGTAGGTATATCAATAGATCGGAAATGATCTTCATAGGGAATCCGGTCAACACGTGCCGCGTCTTCTTCAGCCATCGATACCGTCCATAAATAAATCGGGTAAGTTGGAACTTGGATTCGGTAGTCCGTCCAGCCGGAATCAAAATGCTTATTTGGAACATGCCATTTCCCATTGATTTCTTTACCTAGATCCCAATTACGGTCCAATTGCGAACGTGCCAAATCTAACTTACTCCGATCACCGGTCAGGAGCACAGCGTTCATGCCAGCATTGGTTAGAGGTTCAATGATAGACATGAATCCATGCGGCCAACGGTAGCCATAGTATCCCCCCCACCATTTTCCATCGTTGTACTCACCAATCGTATCGCTCAATCCGACGTTGTCTGGAATCAAACCTCCATTACGCTGTGTACGCTCTTCCCAAGCGGTCAAATAATCCAACACCCACTGCCGATAAGATTCATCTCCCGTGTACATGTAAGCATTAGTGATCAAGCCGGTTGCGTTCAAATTCAGTGGGACATCTCCCTTAGCTTTCCGTTCATTCATTCTACTTATGATTTCTCCGTAAATGGCATCGTCTGACCACTTACATTTGCCGCTAGAGAAGTCAACATCAGGAATATCCTCGAACGGTGCCAAATAATCATCCAACACACCTCGATGTGTTACCCAATCCTCTTCCGTCATTTGAAACCTTGGACCTTTGCTGCCCGTAATTGGCGAGCGCATCAACTTAAGCTTCGCATCGTAATTCGGCACCTCGGGATTATTACCCGTATAAAGCTCAGCAAACTTAACAGCGCGCTGACGATTCTTCAGCAGATGTGGATCGGACAAGCCAAGGAAATAGAAATATAATGACCCTTCGCCATGATGCATCCAGTCATAGTAAGCGTCGAATTCATTATGAATTTGACCGTACTCCGTCCATTGCCAGGTAATGGAATCAAACATGAGGCGAGATAGACGTAAAATTTCTTCATTGCCCCCGAGTACATAAAGCAGGGATAAATTCATAAATGCTTCATACGGATCGTCTGACCCATCCATCCCCGGCCAATCGTCTCGCCAAACGATCGTCCCATCCTCCCGCGTATAGCGGCGTACATATTCAACCGCTGCCTCGTTCAGTGTATCGATTAACTTCCGCTCCTTGAGCGCCCAAGTTGGCGCTGTCCATGAATCTCGCGTATAGATGGTCTCAGTTGTGAGGGTGGGTCTGCTTGTTCGTGTCATTGATGTTACCTCCTACCAAAATGTATCCTGTATGCCACGCAGCTTGCAGACCGCTTCAGCGAAGAAATAGTCTCCATAGATAATCGGCACGTTAACATACGTTTGCTTCGGCCTATTAGCCGTCCCCATCCTTAGAATAGCTTCCTCGCTTGAATCATCCCAAGCCGTATATTTATCATTTAATTTAAAAATCAGCTTCTCGGCTGCACGGCGATATAACTCTGATTCACCCTTAGGCACCAACAAACTCAACTCCAGCATTCCGCTGGCTGCACAGGCTGAAGCGCTGGAGTCCATAGCCATTCCTTCTTCCCATGGAGCTCGGAAATCCCAAGGCGGTAAACCGTCATCAGGAACATTCGCGAGAAAAAAATGTGCTGCACGTTTGGCTGCATCGAGATATCTTTCCTCTCCAGTATAGCGTGCGCTAAGCGCCATGCCATATAACGCCCATGCGGTTCCGCGTGACCATGCCGAGTCCGGCGAGTAGCCTTGCCCACCCAGCGCTTCTTGCCTCTCTCCGGTCTCCGGATCAAAGCACACAATATGGTGTGACGACCCATCCGGACGAAGAAATTCACGCAAAGTCGTATCCGCATGAAGGGCAGCCACATGCCGAAACCGAGGATCGCCTGACTCCTGACTTGCCCAATAAAGCAGCGGAAGATTCATCATGCAGTCAATAATCGCCCAGCCAACCCGCTCCGGTTGGTTCCAAGCACGAATAAACCGGCCTCTCGCATTGTAGCGCCCCACCAGATGACTCGCTGCCGTCATGGCCCGCCGCTTCGAGCTTTCGCACCCAAGCAGCTTGTACTGTGCCACGGAAGATAAGCTCCACATAAACCCTACGTCATGATGAAGCAGGTAAAAGTCGGTAAGCACGGTATCCATCTTCGCTTCTATTTGAGCAGCTGTATCTTTGAGCTGTTCATTCTTGGACTCTCGATAAACCAGCCAGATCAGACCAGGCCAGAACCCATTGGTCCACCAATCCGCTTCTTCTCTATTATATTTTCCATTAGCTGATATATAAGGAAAACAAGAACCGATTGATTCATTCATTCGTTCCACTTTCCCTATAATTTTTTGCCAAATTTCATCAACCCACTGTGTACTCGATGCATCCGCTCCAACATTTTCATCTACCTTAGACATTCTTCAACATCCCCTCTACCATGTTAATGGCTGACCTGGAAATAAAGAAAGCAGCCGATCCTTTTCATCTTGAGGCAAGCCAACACCATCGCAATAGCTGGCATTAAGAGCGAGCGAGCGTAACGAAGTCGTTCCCGTTAATGTCACCGTAATGTCTTTCCCAATGGATCATCTGTAAAATTGAGATTCGGTTCATACACTTTAAGTGGTATCATATCACTTACCGTAATACCATCGACCAACGCAGTCACAGTAATTTGTGTATCACCTGGAGCTATCGTACGAACGACACCATTTCGTCCGACTTCGGCAATATCAGGATGTTCGATGCTTAATGTCATACTGCCGTAAGGGTCTATATATCGACCGGTCGCCGAACTCCCCATTACCCACAACGTTGTACGATCGCCCACTTTGAGAGTGCTCATTGGTGAATACAGAGACACTTGTGCAAGCACGTTGTCATGCTGTATTCCTTTGTTCAGTCCAATCCTGTCAAAGGGTATGGCTTCGAATCCAGGAATTTGGGTGAATACAGGCGCATCTTCGCGAAGATTCCAATTTCCGTTTTCTGAATCAATAAAACCGATATCTTCGCTAGTCCTCCAATTGTATTGAAAGAATCCTGAAGCAGATACATTACTAGCAATAGATATTCCAGCTGATTTGTAGATCACATTTTTTTGTGCCGAATTATATTTAGCTTCACAAGGAGAATCAGTCAATATATCCTCTAAATTCGGGAAATAGGTAAGCCATGGCTCCTCCTTATAAGGTACATCTGCCAAATTCACTGGCAAAGATCCACCTGCCGCGCAGTGATAAGCTGCCCACCCTAATCCACGCTCATCAAGCGATATAGAAACTCTGTTGTTCAATATCACATTGTTTTCTACGATATTGTTCCGTCCCCCGCCAACCATGATGCCGTAGTCAACGTTCGATAAAATATTGCCGTAGATAGTAATTCCACTCAACATATCATCCAGATAAACGCCTACCTGATCGGTCCCACCCTTATTGCCAATGTCATGAATATAATTGTATCGAATGATTGTCCCCTGTGCAGACCAGTCACGTCCACCATATATGGCGCCCGCATCGCCTGTCTCATTAACGACGTTATAAATCTCGTTATATTCAATAATATGGTTGTTACCCACAAACTGAATAGCTTCGTGCGGTGCATTATAAATCAAATTATTAGCAACGCGATTACCCACACCCATAATGTTCACAGCTGGAGTATATGTCCGTTGGATCCGACTAAAATCATGGAAGGTATTATTCACCGCATAATTTTCACCGGGTGTTAGCGTTGCACGATTACCGCCGTCTAACAGGATCCCGCCTTTTCCGGTTCCAGAAATTTCACTGTTAGTTACCCCATTATAATGACCATTGAGGATAGTTACAGCCTTATCTCCGATTTTCAAGAATGTAGAATCTGTTATGACATTGTTCGAGCCACCATTCATCTCGATCGCTGTTCCACGCGTTAATCCAAATTTAATCCCTTGGAATGTGGTGTGGGAAACCTCGTTCATGGAAATAAGAGGGTCACCTAGGAGTGAAATTTCAATCTCACTATCGTCGAGCTCGCTCGGAGGATATAGGTATAATATGCCGCTATTACGATCCAGATAATATTCGCCCGGCGCGTCAAGCTCCTCCAAAATATTAAAATAATAATAACGCTGGTTTGTTCTCACTGAATATACGCTTGCCTTAGTTGTGCTTATTTGTTTGGTCACTTCATTAATATCTTTAATTTGCAGCGTTCCATCAGCCCAGTCCCAGTACCAATACCCAAACATCCATATATCGCTGGTATCCGCCCATTTACTTGGTCGATCATCAAGGTATCGAAAGGTGGCTCCGTGATCATAAATCGGAGGTAAAGGGCGAACATTGTACTCGTCGCCGGAATTCCGGGGATCTGCACCTGGATCGTCGATCTGCCCGATTCGAAGAAATCCATCTCCTTCGCCTTTGTTTGGATAGCGCGCCAACATTAATACATCCTCATTGAAAAATAGTTCCGGCGGCTCTGAAGCCGTAGGTAACCCAAATCCGCTTTGAATGATTTGGTCGAAATTAGTAAATCCTTGTGCACGCAAATCAAACTGATAGACTTGATCGACCACTGATGTTGAAAGTCGCTCTCGCACAGACACGTCTGTAACAGGTTTGAAATCAATTGTATCCATCGTTGCTCCGCCGACGATCGATACATCTTCGCCTGGATATGCTCGATACACGATTGGTGCTTCATCCGTTCCGGAGTCCTGTTCATTCAATTCAAACGAATCGGTCCGCGGATATACCCCTGCGCGCAAATATACGGTCACACCTCCCGTAGGCAATTGTCCTTCCGATTTCAGCTCACGGATAGCCTCACGGGCGCCTTCCAAAGTAGCAAATGGCAAGTCGATCGTTCCATCTCCAGTCTCGGCGCTACCAGTTAGTGATACGTAAAACTCAGCGCCTGCTGTTCCATTATTGGAATTGCTGCCATTTGTAGCTACGTAAAAAGTCGTTCCTGCGTCTTTCATTTTAATACACGACCCTTCCATCCATTTGTGTCCCCATACATAAAACAAGAGCCGATTGATTCATTCACTCGTTCCACTTTCCCTACAATTTTATGCCAAGTTTCATCAATCCACTGTGCACTCGATGCATCCACTTCAACACTTTCGTCTACCTTAGACATTCTTCAACATCCCCTCTACCATGTTAATGGTTGACCTGGAAATAAAGAGAGCAGTCGATCCTGTTCATCTTGAGGCAAGCCAACACCATCGCAATAGCTGGCATTAAGAGCGAGCGAGCGTAACGAAGTCGTTCCCGTTAATGTCACCGTAATGTCTGGGCTAGAAAGGCTAAACCGCATCGCAGGCTCAATCAATCCTTTGGGTTCCGTTTTCCGAAGGAAAGCTAACTCCTTAATTCGACGCTCTGCTTCTTTAACTAGAAGCGAATCTTTCTTTATAAATGGCGCTGGAGCCTCTGCAAGAAGACCCATACCCAGTACGCTTCCGTTAATGACCGATACGCCATGTTCCCTTGCAGTCGGCAGAAGCTCATCCATGGCAGAATAATCGATGAGCATATAACGACTGAACGTCTGTACCGAGTCGATATGTCCTGACCGAATAAAGGGCAGTAGCAGAGCTGGATTAAAGGCATTGACTCCAATGGATCGAACCTTTCCCTGCTCCTTCAATTTAAGAAAGGCAGGGATGGTTTCGTTCATTCCCATTTCCATGTTCGTCTCAACAAGTTCATGCATTTGAATGAGATCCAAATAATCGGTACCTAGGCGCTTAAGACTGTCCTCCACAGAGCGAATCGTATTATCAAACGTATAGGGTACACCGCGCATAACGGCTTTGCTCGCAAGGACTACTTTCTCCCTTTGACCCTTCAGCGCCTTGCCAATTCGCCGTTCGCTTTCTCCTTTTCCATATAACGGTGCTGTATCAATAAAGTTGATCCCGAGTTCCAAGGCCCGATCGATCACCTCGATTACTTGCTCATCTGTGACCGGACCATAATCCCCGCCAAGCGGAGCGCCCCCAAGACCTAGTTTCGAAACCTGAATTCCCGTTTTGCCAAAAGTGGTATATTCCACTACATTCACATCCTCATTGTCTCTAGTAACGGACACTATTATTGTATTTCATTTAGCCTGTTATTAGTTTTGCTTTATGAAACAGAAATGTTGTTACTTTGCACAAACCAGATTTGTTAAAATTTCAAACGACCAACATTATAAATGAGCATTGCTAACCCACATGTTATGCAAAGGCTCTCTTGCTATTATATGAAATCTATCGGTTTCAAAGTTATACTGTGTTGTATGGAATTGTTGTTTTCTTGTCATGATTCATTAGGCCATGTTACACTATTCTGAACTGATAACTGATCATCAGGAGGCATGCGCACGATGAAATTCTTTGAAGATGTAGAATTACATGAAATTCCCTATCGCTTCAGCTATCGCAAGATAACGACTGACAATTACAATGGATTTTACCATTGCCATCAGGGTATGGAATTTTTATATGTGCATCAAGGCACCGGACAGATTGTTGTAAATCGCAAAGTATATGCCATTCAATCTGGCACCTTCTTCTACCTGCAGCCTTATCAACTACATCACATTCAAGTTGAAGTTCATCCAGATGCCCCGTTTGAACGAACAATCATCTCCTTTGAGCCCTCTATATTTGAAACCTATTTCACTTCATTCCCACACTTGAATGCTTATTTTCAGTATTTGTGGAAAAATGAACTCGAGGAACAAGTACTCTATCAAACTGATAGCAATAGCTATATCAGCCAATTATTTCAGCATCATTATGTTGGGTTTTCTAAGTACCAGCTCGATGCCAAACAGCAAAATTTCGCTTTGCTCCTGCTGCAGCTTTTTCAATTTCTCTTTGTAACAGGTTTTGGAAATCCAATTGAAAATGGATTAAATCCGCAACGTCAACTTCGTTATTCTGAAAAAATCATGAATTGGCTTGAAGGACATTATTCAGAAGAAATTTCACTCGATACGTTAGCGGATCTTCTACATATATCTAAATCTTATGTATCCCGTATCTTTAAACAAGAAACAGGCGCTACGTTGATGGATTATATTCTCGCTAGACGAATCCGACAAGCCTGTGTGTTTTTAATAACTAGCAACAAAGGGATCGAGCAAATAAGCATTGAGGTGGGGATGAATAATTTCCCTTATTTCTGCCAGGCTTTCAAAAAGCTTGTAGGCACGACACCCATGAAATATAGAAAAAAGCTACAACTTCAAGATTAATTGATAAACAACCTTGAAGAAATAATTCCGCTTCTCGTTCCACAGTATTCAAATACTTTGTCATTACTAGAGGGAGGAGGGGGATCGTGTCAAACTTGGACAAGGAGAAAAAGGCTCTGAAAAAAGCGATAACGGAGTTTGAAACAACCGAGGTCATAACGACAAATGTGTACAAGGTCAGCCCGGAGCAGAAAGAGAAGCTCGATCGTCTGGCAGAGGAGAGACTCGAAAAGGCACGCGAGGAGGCAATACCGAAGATCCGCGAGCGCTACGAGCAGCTCCAGAGCAGCCGAAGACAGACGGCATCGGAAAGCCTTCTGCGAAGAAATGACGAATCAACCACTGAATAAGAGGCTTCCCGTTAAAAGAGTTGGCGGAGAGGCCTCTTTTTTTGTGTGATAAAGCCCAGTACCAGCGTAGCTGACACCCAGGGCATTTACTAGGGCTAGAATCGATGATAGCGCATTCGCTACCCAACTTATAAAAAAGAGGTTATCCCCTTAGCCATCTATTCAATCGCTCAGAGGATAACCCTATTGAAGGTGTTAATATGACTTAAATCAATTCAGACTTCTTTAGAAGTCTTTGAATAATAGTCGCAACTTCTGCTCTTGTAATGAATGATTTCGGAGCAAGTTGCGTATCATCTCTACCGGAGACGATTCCTGCTTGTAGGCAATCGGCAATGCTATTCTTTGCCCACTCAGAGGCGCTATTCGCATCAGCAAATGAACTAAATAATTCTTCTACTTCTTTGGTTGATAGCTTCACTTGTAGACCAGTAATTTTCATAGCTTTCGCTATGATCGCCATCGCCTGTTCCCTCGTAATTTTATCCATTGGACGGAAGGTGCCGTCTTCAAATCCGTTAATCAGATCATACGAGTATGCGGTTTGAATAGCGCTGCCATACCAATCCGAATTATTCACATCTGTGAATAGCGTCGTGACGTTCTCCAGTTTAAGTCCCAAGCCCCGAACAATAATCGCCGCAAACTCCGCACGCGTAATATCCTGGTCGGGATTAAACATGTCATTGCCAACTCCACTTATAACCATACGTGATCCCATATCGTTGATAGAATCCTTTGCCCAATGCTTAGCTGCATCCTTAAATACAACCGGGTGCCAAACAATGGCGTACGTACTGTTCGTCAAGCTGTTCACTTTAGCGAAATACTTGCCATCGATGATCACAATTTTCGTCGGAACATGGCGAACAGTTCCATCCGGATCAACAACAATACCGGTAGTAATTTTGTTAGGAGTGACACTATCCGGAATAGCTATCGTACGTTCCACATAAGCATGGAAATTAGATACAACAATCGTTTTATCTCCGTACTTTGCCCTCACTGTAAAGTTAGTAGGTGGAGCAACGAGGGTGAATTCCCCTTTAGCAGCTGCGTTCTCAACAATCTTAACTGTGTCCGCCGTTGGTGCTGCTATTTCAATTTGAATAGTAATGTCTTGGAGTGCTACTGTCTTACCTAGTTGCTCCGATATGGCATTGATATCGATCTGTTGTGATGGAATTGTATAGGTCGCATTTTCGGTTTTGATTTGGATGGTTGCCTGCTTCTGCTCCAGGTTCTTAATCATTTCACCATTTAATTGCCCAACAATAACATCCGATTTCAAATGAACTGGAATCGTGATTACCGCATTCTGACCTGCAGCCGAAAGCCTATCTTCGAGCTTCTTAGGATCAAGCGTAACTGTTGTGACCTGTTGATCATTCACTTTAGCTGTCGTTGCCGTGCCCGCATTTTCTGCCTTACCGTTGATGATAATATCAACTCCGGATGTCGGAGGTGTAGAAGGTATATAATTAATGAATGACCACTTAGCGTGTAATGTCGTATCGCCAAGAACCTTGTCTGTAGCAAAGTTCCATACATTCGATAGACTCGATTCCTTATACCAGCCACCAAAGGTGTAATTGTCTTTCGTTGGCGCGGGTGGCACAGCAATCACAGTATTGTAGTCCGCGTTCACATTCGCTACTTCACTGCCTCCGTTTTCTTCGAAATTTACTGCGTAGCTTATAGGTTTCCACTTCGCATATATTGTTGTGCTGCCTGTGATTGGAGTTGTTGCAAAATCATACGTTGTATTAAAACTATCATCCGTATACCAGTTTTCAAAGGTATATCCTTCCTTTGTTGGATCTGCTGGTTTTGCCGCCTTGCTCCCATGGTCAATTTTTTGTAAAGCTACTATACTGCCTCCATCTACATCAAAGCTAACCGTATAGTTATTAATGTTCCACTTCGCATGTAGTGTGGTATTACCAAGAACCTTATCTGCAGCAAAGTCCCACGCATTCGTTAAACCTGATTCCTTATACCAGCCACCAAAGGTGTATTTGGCTTTCGTTGGCTTGAGTGGCGCTGCAATCGCAGTATTGTAGTCCGCGTTCATATTCGCTACTTCACTGCCACCGTATTCTTCGAAACTAACTTCGTAGCTTACTGGTGTCCATTTCGCATACAATGTTATATTACCAGACACCTTATCTACGGTAAAACTCCATGCATTAGTTAGGCTCGATTCCTTGTACCAGCCTCCAAAAACATAATTCGCTTTCGTTGGTGCGGTAGGTGCAGTGATTGCAGTGTTATAGTCAGCCTTCACATTCGCAACTGCGCTGCCTCCATTTACTTCAAAGCTGACCTCATAGTTAATTGGTGTCCACTTTGCATATAGCACCGTATCATCAAGTATCTTGTTAGCTGTAAAATCCCATTCGTTGGATAATCCCATTTCCTTATACCAGCCACCAAAGGTGTAATTGGGTTTCGTTGGCTCGGGTGGCGCTGCAATCGTAGTATTGTAGTCCGCATTCACATTCGCTACTACACTTCCTCCGTCTACTTCGAAACTAACTACGTAGCTTATAGGTCTCCACTTCGCATATATTGTTGTGCTGCCTATGATTGAGTTTGTTGCAAAATCATACGGTGTATTAAAACTGTTATCCGTGTACCAGTTATCAAAGGAATATCCTTCCTTTGTTGGGTCTGCTGGTTTTACCGCCTTGCTCCCATGGTCAATTTTTTGTAAAGCTACTATACTGCCTCCATCTACATCAAAGCTGACCGTATAGTTATTAATGTTCCACTTTGCATGTAATGTCGTATTATCCAGAATCTTATCTGATGCAAAGTCCCACGCATTCGTTAGACTTGATTCCTTGTACCAGCCACCAAAGGTGTAATTGGCTTTCGTTGGCTCGGGTGGTGCAGCAATCGCAGTATTGTAGTCCGCATTCACATTCGTTACTTCACTGCCACCGTATTCTTCGAAATTTACTGCGTAGCTTATAGGTTTCCACATCGCGTAGAGAGTCGTATTTGTTTTTCCCATATTGAATGTTGCATTCGGAGCATAGGTTTCACTTCCATTCGGTGCGATGGTCCACCCAACAAATGTGTGACCCGTCTTCACTAAATTTCCCGTATTGCCAAGTACGGTGACTTGTGTCCCTTCAATATAAGGGCTGCTGTTGTCTATTGGAGCAGTTCCACCTGAGTTTCCATTGCCGGAGTAGGTTAAAGTGTATTTGGGGATAATAGGAGCTTCAAAAACGATGTTATCAAAAATACCATATATGTATTCATGTTCTACAGGATCAGCGTCTGTAAATCTGATTTGATCTACATTGCTCCAAGCACTACCCGTAAAGGTCAATATTCCGCCAGTATACTTTCCTGCTGCACTGTTATGCCTTGTCCAGGATAATAACGAATTACCAGATCCATACGGTGTTGTTACTCCTTTCGTCGATTCAAAGTTAACCTCAGCTGTTGCAACTAGCTTGCCATCATCATAGCCTGTTACTTCATAAATTTCAGAGAATCCACTGGAATGATCATAGACTTCCATCTCTAAAGAGCTAATTTTAAAATTATTGGCTAAATTTGCCGATTCAAACTGAAAGTAGGTTCCAGTTGTATTCCCAATATATTTAGTAAAGAGAACATTGCCAGAGCCTATTGTGTTGCCATTTGTCCATGAGTCGACACTTAATTGATCGTCCACAGAATCCGTAGAATATACAACACCATCCAAAGTTAATACGCCATTTTCATCACTGGATGTTCCTACTGCGACGCTGTCAAAATTTTGGCTCACCGGCGCAATTGCATGACTTACTGTAGTTGATACTAGAATCAAAAACATGATGGCCGAAAATACTACTAACGTCTTTAATCTTTTACCCATCCTACTTCCCCCTAATTATAATAGATCGTACTTACTGGAGAATTCCCAACAAAATACTACTAGCTTAGGCATATTTCGATAAGTAACGCCATTTTACCTGCTGTTCAATGAGCAATTCTACAAAAATATACAAAAAAAGTTATCTTTCGAAGCACGGCTCTGTGTTTTTCTTTTAAAGACGTTTCATCGGTAATGCTCCAGATCATAGACAATAGCGGTGACAAGCTTACTTTCCCCTATATATGCTAGGACATAGGAAGGAGGTTTTTGTGATAGTCTACAAGAGTAGCACCACCGGAAGCAAATGGACAAAAACCAATTGGCTCGTAATACAGGCGGTACTGGCGGATTTAATATTACTCGGATCAAAAGAAAAGAGAAGGGCTTCCAAACAGCTAGAGGGATCCTGATTAAAATAAGGGATACCCTCTCTTTTGTCTATTCTACTATTTCAATTTAACAATTGAGCCTTAGGCACTTCAAGTGGCATTTTCACTCCCAAATTGTATATCTATATATAAGTTAATAAGTGAAAACGGTAAGACAATTTTATTAAAATCATTTATCGGAAGGCCACTTAATGACAGGCTGGAGGTATTGCGCACATGAACGTCTTCCTTGATGATAAAAGGCCTTGCCCTCCGGGATTTGTCTTGGTGAGGACTGCCAAGGAGTGTATTGCCTTAATCAAAAACAATAAGCTATCTACACTCTCGCTGGATTATAACTTAGGCCGCGGGAACCCAACTGGATACGAAGTAGCTAAATATATGTCTGCGAATAACATATATGCAAATACAATCATTATTCATAGTGCAGATGCCGTAGGAAGAAAACGAATGGCAAGGTTACTCCGAAAACATAAGCCCCAGCATGTGTTGCTCATTATCCGTCCCACTTCGTTGGCCTAGTCGTTGCTCAACCAACAAGAAGATTTGTCCACAAAAATACCTTTACGCTCGAAAATCATGCTTACAGCTCGTAAACATACAAAATAATGAGCTATAAGCTCCAAAATCATGCTTAAAAACCCCATTCTTGTGTTTTACCTAGCGAATATTGAGCTGTAAACTCGAAAATCGAGCTTATAGCTTTCTAACAAACCAACAAATGCACTGTAAGCTCGAAAATGGACCTCTGTCAAGAAAGTAGACACTCCTTAAGGGTATCAAACTAGTGCTTTATAGTATTGTAATTCGAATTGCACTGGCGATAAGTAATCCAAAGAACCATGGA